>NZ_JCAFST010000007.1:0-238443 GCF_059369535.1 Stenotrophomonas sp. YJH_SMC_122
AGTGCGACTCTCCAAAAGCCTCCCTGGTGAAATTAGCGCTGTGGAACCACCCGATCCCATCCCGAACTCGGAAGTGAAACGCAGCTGCGCCGATGGTAGTGTGGCTCAAGCCATGCGAGAGTAGGTCATCGCCAGGGTTTATACCCAAAACCCCGCTGCTCATGCAGCGGGGTTTTTCTTATTAAGTGAAGGCATTGCTTTTCTGGATATCTTCCGCCCAAGGGCAAGATCGCGAAGCTGGCGCTGCAAGCGCTGCTGCAACCGTCTCCCTGGTGAAATTAGCGCTGTGGAACCACCCGATCCCATCCCGAACTCGGAAGTGAAACGCAGCTGCGCCGATGGTAGTGTGGCTCAAGCCATGCGAGAGTAGGTCATCGCCAGGGTTTACACCCCAAACCCCGCTGCCCGCGCAGCGGGGTTTTTCTTTGGGCGCAGTAATACAGGTAGTGCCGGCCGCTGGCCGGCAACCCGATGGCGTTACATCGCCCGGTTGATCCACGCCATGCGTGGATGCCCTTCGCGAGGAAGCATGGCGCCAACAAAGGTTGGCCGCTACCAATCGATTGCCGGCCAGCGGCCCGCACTACCGGCAGATCCACACCAGCCGTGGATGAGCCGCCGACGGTACGCAAAAGAAAAGCGGCGCCCCGTGGGGGCGCCGCTCTGCTCTCAACAGTGCTCAGTCGGGCATGGCCCGACTTTACTTGGCCGGGGCCTTGTCCTTCATCATCGCGTCGCGGGCGGCCTTGAACGGGTTGCCTGCATACCAGTTCGGCCAACGATCACCACCGGCCAATTCCTTGCCCACGCCGTACATCAGCTGCAGGTCTTCAACGGTGCCGTCCAGTTTCCAGGTGGCCGCGTCGAACTCGTCCTTCGGGCCATGGTAGCGGTTGGCGCCGTAGTCCGCTGCGGCCTTGCGGCCCGCTTCCACGCCACCCTCGCGCAGGTCCTCGCCGCCATCGGCGTACAGGGCCGGCACACCGGCCTTGGCGAAGTTGAAGTGATCCGAACGGAAGTAGAAGCCGCTTTGCACTGCGGTCTCACCGTGCAGAGTACGGTCCTGGGCGGCGGCCAACGGCTTGAGGATGTCCTCCAGCTCCGAGCTGCCGAAGCCGGTGACGGTCACGTCCTTGGCACGGCCGGCCACCGACATCGCATCGATGTTGATCACACCGGCGATCTTGTCCAGCGGGAAGGTCGGATGGGCGACGTAGTACTTCGAGCCCAGCAGGCCGGATTCTTCCAGGGTCACGGCCAGGAACACCACCGAACGCTCCGGCTTCGGGTCCTGGTGGGCCATGGCTTCGGCCACTTCGAGAATGCCGGCCACGCCGGTCGCGTTGTCGACGGCGCCGTTGTAGATGTTGTCGCCGGTTTCACCCTCATGCTTGCCCAGGTGGTCCCAGTGCGCCATGTACAGCACGGCCTCGTCGGCACGCTTGCTGCCCGGCAGCACGCCGACCACGTTGCGCGACTGCTTCTGGGCGATCTGGCTCTTCAGGTCGACCGCTGCGGTGGCCTTCAGCGGCACCGGCTTGAAACCGCGCTTGCTGGCGTCCTTGTAGGCCTGCGCCAGATCCAGGCCGGCACCGGCGAACAGTGCCTTGGCTGCGTCGGCGCTCAGCCAGCCCTGCACCGGGATACGCGCTTCCGGATCGTCCTTCGCCGGCAGGTCGTACTGCGGGCCAGCCCAGGAATTCTTCACCACGTCCCAGCCGTAGGAGGCGCCGGCGGTATCGTGCACGATCAGCGCGGCGGCGGCGCCCTTGCGGGCGGCTTCCTCGAACTTGTAGGTCCAGCGGCCGTAGTAGGTCATGCGCTTGCCGTCGAACAGCTTCTCGTCCTCGACGTGGAAGCCCGGGTCGTTGACGAACATCACGACCGTCTTGCCCTTCCAGTCCTGGCCGGCGTAGTCGTTCCACTTCTGTTCCGGCGCGTCGACGCCATAGCCAACGAACACCAGGTCGCTGGCATCGACCTTTACCTCGGCCTGGCCGGTGCGGGTACCCACCACCATGTCGGTGCCGAACTTCAGCTCGGTGGTCTTGCCGCCCTGGGTGATCTTCAGCACGGTCGATTCGTCGGCCGTGGTCTCGGTCATCGGCACATCCTGGAACCAGCTGTCGCCGTTGCCGGGCTGCAGGCCGATGCGCTGCATCTGGTCGCGGATGTAGTTGACCGTCAGCTCTTCGCCCTTGCTGCCCGGAGCGCGGCCTTCGAACTCATCCGAGGCCAGCGTCTTGACCATCTCGGCGAAGTCGCCGGCATTGATCTCCGGGGAGAACGAATGGGCGGCCGGCTTCGCCGCAGCGGTGTCGGTGGCCGGCGCGGCGGCGGGCGTGTTTTCGCCTTTGCAGGCACTGAGCGCGGCCGCGGCGGCCAGGCACAGGAGGAGTTTGCGGGGCATCGTCGATTCCTGGAGAACAAAGGGCGGCCGCACCTGATGCGCGACCAGTAACAGTGAGTATCACCGAACCGGCAGGTCCGGCGGGTTCAGTCCGCCGGGGCGGTTTCGGTGTCGAACGGGATTGGCTCGGCGCCGGTCACCGGGCCGATGCGCGCGGAGCGATGCACGTACAGCACCACTTCGCGTTCGAACTGCAGGGGGCCGTTGACTACCGCATTCGGGCCGATGATCACGCGCGGCTTGCGGCTGGCGGTCAGCGAGACACTGAAGTTCGGCTTGCGCACATGCACACCGCCGTTGACCTGCGAACCGATGCCGACGGTGATGTCACCGTTGACGGTCTCGACGTCCTTGCCGACGCGGCTCTCGACCAGGCCGATGCCGCCGTTGACGGTCTCGACGCCGCCTTCGATCTGGCTGCCGCGATCAGTGAAGATGCTGCCGTTGACGGTGCTGACGCCGCCACTGGCGATCACTTCACGACCCAGGCGCACACCGCCGTTGACCGTTTCGATCTTGCCGGTGCGCGCGCGGTCGGCGACCTTCACCCCGCCGTTGACGGTGTCGATGCTGCCGGTCTCGACGCCTTCACCGACGCGGATGCCGCCGTTCACGGTGTCCAGCTTGCCGTAGCGTTGACCGGGTTCGGCGCTGATGCTGCCGTTGACCTTGCTGATGTTCTCCTGCGCACAGACCGGCCCGGTGGCCAGCAGTACGCCCAACAGCAGCGGAATGGAACGAGTTTTCATGGCGACCTCGATGGATGTGCGGCTGGCAGGCCGCGTGCGGAGATGTCACCATTCCCCGGTAGCCCCCGCAACTGCCTGAAGTCACTGGAAAGCCCTTGCGCGACAATGCCTTCCCATCACGCCGACATCACATCGCTGCTGCCCGCGGCGGTCGCTGCCTGTTGCTGGGGCTGGCGTTGGCGCTGGCCCTGCCGCTGCCCAGCGGTGCGCAGACCACCCGCGAGACCGAGCGAAAGCTGCAGAAACTGCGTACCGAACTGAAGGGCGTGGCGCAGGAGCGACGGCAGATCGAGGGCCAGCGCGGGCAGGCATCGCAACAGCTGCGCGAGGCCGACGAGAAGGTCGCCCGCACCGGCCGTGCCCTTGCGCAGACGGAAGCCGCGCTGCGCGAGCAGGGCCGCGCCCTGGCCGAAGCCGAGCAGCGCCGCAGCACGCTGCAGGGCAACCTGGCCCAGCAGCACCGCGAACTGGCCGGGCTGTTGCGCGCGGCGTATCAGCTGGGCAACCACGCACCGCTGAAGCTGCTGCTGTCGCAGGACACGGTGGCTGATGCCAACCGCGCCCTGGCCTACCATCGCTACCTGCAGCGCGAGCGTGCGCAGCGGATCACCACGCTGACCGCCGACCTGAAGGAACTGGAAGCGCTGCAGGCGCAGATCGCCGAGCGCAAGCAGAAGCTGCAGGGGACGCAGCAGGACCAGAAACAGCAGGCAGCCGCCCTGGAAGCGGACCGCCGCGATCGCGCAAAGACCGTTGCCTCGCTGGAAGAGCGCTTCAAGGACCAGCGCGAGAAGGAACAGGCACTGGGCCAGGACGCCAAGGCACTGGAAACGCTGCTGGCCAACCTGCGTGCCGCTGCCGCGCGGGCCGAAGCCGAGCGGCGCGCCGCTGCACGCCGGGCCGCCGCCGAGAAAGCCGCTGCCGAGCGCGCCGCACGCCAGGCCGCCGCGCAGGGCCGTCCACCGCCGCCCACCAAGGTTCCACCTGCGGTGGCGTCGGCACCGGCGCCGAAGGTCGGCGGCCTGGGCTGGCCGTTGTCCGGCAACCTGCTGGCCCGCTATGGCGGCAAGCTGCCCGATGGGCGCACCAGCAGCGGTGTGCTGATCGGCGCGCCAGCCGGCAGCACGGTCACGGCCGTGGCCGATGGCACCGTGGTGTTCTCCGACTGGATGACCGGCTACGGCATGATCCTGATCGTCGACCACGGCAACGGCTACATGAGCCTTTACGCGCATAACGACACCCTGCTGAAGGATGCTGGCGCGCGGGTCAGCCGCGGCGATGCGGTGGCCAAGGTCGGCAATTCCGGCGGCCAGGGCGTCACCGCGCTGTACTTCGAGCTGCGCCGTGGCGGGCAGCCGGTCAATCCGGACAGCTGGCTGCAGCGGCGCTGAATCCCGGCCCGCCGGATGCGGGCTGGATTCAACGGGAATTTAGCTGTGCTTCGCGCATAATCGGTGCATGTGCCTTGGGCACCATGCCACCGTCGACAGGAGTGATCCATGCGCGCAGCCCGTACCGCCACCCTCTTGCTGGCCCTGTTGCCAGCGCTGTCCTGGGCGCAGCAGACCGCGCCCGCCCCGAGCCAGGAAACCAGCGGGCAGGCAGCGAACAGCGAGGAGGCGGTGACCTCGAAGGTGCCGCTGGAGGACATCCGCCGTTTCGTGGCCGTGTACAACGCGGTGCGCGCCGCCTATGTCGACCCGGTCGATGACAAGAAGCTGATGCAGTCGGCCGTGCGTGGCCTGCTGCTCGACCTTGATCCGCACAGCACCTACTTCAACAAGGAAGATGCGCAGGCCTTCGACGAGCAGGCCAACGGTGCCTACGAGGGCATCGGCGTGGAGCTGCAGCAGCAGCCGGACAACGCCAGCATGAAGGTGATCGCGCCGATCGACGACACGCCGGCAGCCAAGGCCGGCATCCTTGCCGGCGATTTGATCATCGCCATCGACGGCAAGCCGATCAGCGCGATCGATGCGAGTGAACCGCTGCGCGGCCCGGCCGGCAGCAAGGTGGTGCTGACCATCGTGCGTGACGGCAAGCCGAAGCCGTTCGATGTCAGCCTGACCCGCCAGACCATCCGCGTGACCAGCGTGCGCAGCCGCCTGCTCGAGCCGGGCTATGGCTATATCCGCCTGAGCACCTTCCAGGCCGATACCGGCTCGGACTTCCAGAAGCACGTGCAGCAGCTGCAGAAGCAGTCCGGTGGCCAGCTCAAGGGCCTGGTGCTGGATCTGCGCAGCAACCCGGGTGGCCTGCTGACGGCCGCCGTGCAGGTAGCCGACGATCTGCTCGACAAGGGCAACATCGTCAGCACCCGTGGCCGCATCAGTATCAGCGATGCCCGGTTCGACGCGACCCCAGGCGACCTGCTGAAGGGCGCACCGGTGGTTGTGCTGGCCGATGCCGGTTCGGCCAGTGCCTCGGAAGTACTCGCCGGCGCGCTGCGCGACAACAAGCGCGCCCGCGTGGTGGGCAGCCGCACCTTCGGCAAGGGCTCGGTGCAGACCGTGCTGCCGCTGGACAACGGTGATTCGGTGAAGCTGACCACCGCGCGCTATTACACGCCCAGCGGCAAGTCGATC
The DNA here is from genome assembly GCF_059369535.1 of Stenotrophomonas sp. YJH_SMC_122. Taxonomy (NCBI): domain Bacteria; kingdom Pseudomonadati; phylum Pseudomonadota; class Gammaproteobacteria; order Lysobacterales; family Lysobacteraceae; genus Stenotrophomonas; species Stenotrophomonas sp. YJH_SMC_122. The sequence goes on from NZ_JCAFST010000007.1 coordinate 5,748, forward strand.
CAGGCCACCGGCATCGTGCCGGATGTTGAGTTGAAGCCCGCCGCTACGTCGGCGGAGGATGCCCTGCCGGCCAGCCTGAGCGATTACAGCGAAGCCACCCTGCCAGGCCATCTGCGCGGCGACGACGAAGGCACCGAGGGCTACCACGCCGGTGCGGTGCTGCCGGGCGACGGCCCGATCAACGACGCGCTGGCCGAGCTGAAGAACCCAGGTTCGGTGGCCGCACGGCTGAAGGCCGAAGCCGAGAAGGCGGATGCCACCAAGGCCGCGAAGGCCGCTGCGGCGAAGCCGGAAGCGAAGGTCGAACCTAAGCCGGAAGCAAAGCCGGAAGCAAAGCCCGCGCCGGCCCCGGCCAAGCCTTGATTCTGTAGAGTCGAGCCATGCTCGACTGATCTACGAACGAGCGGGGGAGCGTGGAGCCGGCCAGCGGCCGGCACTACCTGGGCGGTCAGAAGCCGTGGCGCTTGCGCAGTCGGCGGGCGATGGCCGCACGCACGTAGACCCCGTACACGACGCCGAACACGAAGCCACCGATGTGCGCCCACCAGGCCACCATGCCGAAGCTTGGGCCGATGTGGGCGAACACCACCTGCAGCGCCGCCCAGACGCCGATCAGCAGGTACGCCGGGGCGCGCACGAACTCCAGGAACAGGCCGAGCGGGATCACCACGCCCAGCCGGGCGCCCGGGAACAGGGCCAGATAGGCGCCGATCAGGGCCGACACTGCGCCGCTGGCGCCGATGATGATCTGGTCCGGGCTGCCCATGGTGTAGATCGCCACCAGGTTCGACACTGCGCCGCCGACGAGGAACAGCAGCAGCAGGCGCCACGGCCCCAGCACCCGCTCGGCGGGCAGGCCGAAGATCAGCAGGAACACCAGGTTGCCCAGCAGGTGTGACCAGTCGGCGTGCAGGAACAGCGCGGTGAACAGGCGCAGCACGCTGCCGTCCTGCAGCGTCGCCCACCAGTCCAGCGGGTGGGTCAGGCCGGTGGACAGGGCGCCCCAGTCCAGCCAGAGGCTGCCGCGGGCATCGTCCGGGCGCGAGATCGACCACAGGAACGCCAGCCATAGTGCCGCAAACAGCACGGGCGTGGCCCAGCGCAGGGCCGCCTTCTTGCGGGACGGGAGCGAGACGAACATGCCAATAGCCTAGCGTGCGGCCACTTTCGGTGGGGACGGTCCTGTTCAGCTTTTGAGACGAAAAAACCGCCTGCGCTGTTATTGTTTCATTAACAGCTCTGGGTAATACTCGCATACGGCGTCGTATGTCGGGAGGGGAATCCGGCGCGCTCCGATGGGTCCCAGGACCCGGCGGGCGCAGGCGCACTCAGAGCACCATCACCGCTTACCGGAGAGAGAACTACGATGCAAACCGCTTCCACCATTGCCCGACTGACCCTGCTGGCCGTCGGCGTTGCCGGTGCGCTGGCCGCCGCCGATGCCAATGCTGCCGCCTTCCAGCTGAAGGAAAACAGTGCCAAGGGCCTGGGCCGCGCGTTCGCCGGCTCCACCTCGACCGAAGGTGACGCCTCGGTCATCGCCACCAACCCGGCCTCCATGCGCCTGCTCGACGGCACCCTGGTCCAGGGCGACGTCAGCGCCATCAGCTTCGGCGCCAAGTTCCGAGGCCAGGGCCAGTACGGCAACGGCGCGCCGATTTCCGGTGGCAACGGCGGCGACGCCGGCATGATCGCCCCGGTTCCGGCCGCGTACTTCCACGTGCCGTTCGGCGAGAACGACAACATGCACTTCGGTGCTTCGCTGACCGTGCCGTTCGGCTTCAAGACCGAATACGACCGCGACTGGGTTGGCCGCTACAACGGCGTCAAGACCGAGCTGCAGGCCATCGACCTGGGCGTGGCGTTCTCCTATGACGTCAACCCGTACCTGTCGTTCGGTGCGTCGGTGTTCGCCGAGCGCCTGAACGTCGACCTGACCAGCGCTGTCGACACCGGCACCGCGATCAACGCCACGGCCCAGCGCACCGCTGCGGCGCGTGTGCTGGCTGCCGGCGGCACCGCAGCCCAGGCTGCGGCGGCCTCGCAGGCCGCTGCACGCCAGGCCGCCCAGCTCGGCTTCTCGCCGGGCACCGCCGATGGCTACCTGCGCATCAAGGGCGACGAAGTGTCGGTCGGCTACACCCTGGGCATGACGGTCACCCCGGTGGAAGGCACCAACATCGCCTTCAGCTACCGCTCGAAGGTCGAGCACAAGATCACCGACGGCAAGGCCGACTTCACCATCCCGCAGAACGCGGCCGCCTTCCTGGCCACTGCCGCCCCGGGTACCTTCATCGACAGCAACGGCCGCGCCACCATCACCCTGCCGGCCAGCGCCACCGTGGGCTTCACCCACCGCGTGAACGACCAGTGGCAGATCATGGCCGAGGTCACGCGCACGGCGTGGAGCAAGTTCGACCAGGTCACGGTCGACTATGACTCCAACCAGCCGGACAGCGTGCTGCCGTTCCACTACCGCGACACCACCTTCGCGTCGATCGGTACCGATTTCCGCGTGAACGACAAGCTGACCCTGCGTGGCGGCCTGGCCTACGACCAGACCCCGACCACCGACGCCCACCGCGACGTGCGCGTGCCGGACACCACCCGCAAGTGGCTGTCGCTGGGCCTGACCTACGCCGCTTCGGACAAGATGGAATACAGCGTGGGCTACACCCACCTGTTCACCAAGGATCCGAACATCACCTCGACCTCGGCCACTGCCAACACCGTGACCGGCAAGTACAAGGTCAGCGGCGACGTGCTGGCGGCGTCGATGCAGTACAAGTTCTGATCCGGGCGATTGCCTGAAGCAGTACGAGGGGAGCCCCGCGCAAGCGGGGCTTTCTTTTTGCGGAGGGTATCCACGCATGGCGTGGATCTACTGGTCCGACGACGCAGGGCGCGGATCTACGCGACAATGGCGCGATGGACCTGTCCGACCCGAACTTCCAGCTGGAGCTGGCCGCCAACATCGCCGTCGCCGGCTCGATCCTGCTGGCCGGCCGCAACAACGTGCACACCTGGTGGCTGGGCATCGTCGGCTGTGCCTTGTTTGCTGCCGTGTTCGAACGATCGCATCTGTATGCGGACATGGTGCTGCAGTTCTTCTTCATCGCCATCAGCGTGCTGGGCTGGTGGCAGTGGCTGCGTGGTGACCATGGCGCGCCGTTGCCGATCACTTCCCTGCGACCGCGTGCCTGGGCCTGGCTGGCGCCGCTGGCGGTGGTGGCCACCTTCGGCTACGGCTGGATGCTGACCCGCCTGACCAATGCCTATGCGCCGTATATCGATTCGGCGGTGCTGGTGCTGAGTGTGATCGCGCAGATCCTGATGATGCGGCGCAAGCTGGAATCGTGGTGGGTGTGGCTGCTGGTGAACACCGTGGCGGTGCCGCTGTACTACAGCCGTGGCCTGCATCTGACCTCGATCCTGTACGTGGGCTTCTGGATCAACGCGCTGGTGGCACTGCGCCATTGGCGGCACCTGATGCGGGACGAGGCCAGGGCGGCCAATGCCGCTGCCTGAGCGCGTTGCACGCGGCCTGGTGGTGGGCAAGTTCTGCCCGATGCATCTCGGCCATGAACGACTGATCGACTTCGCCGCCACGCGCTGCCAGCAGCTGCTGGTGATCGGCTGGTCGCAGCCGGGCTTTGCCGGCTACAGCGCTGCTCGCCGCGAACGCTGGTTGCGTGCGCGCTTCCCCCGGGCAACGGTGGCGGTGCTGGATGATGCGCGGCTGGCAGCCCTGTGTGCCGAACATGGCGTGCCGCCACGCGCGTTGCCGCACGACAGCGACAGCGAGCAAGTGCAGCGCATGTTCACCGCCTGGCTGTGCCAGCACCTGTTCGGTGGCCCGGTGCAGGCGGTATTCACCGGCGAGGACTACGGTGACGGCTTCGCGCAGGCGCTGGCCACGCACTTCGGTGCGCCGGTACGCCATGAGCGGCTCGAACGCGCATTGGACGCCGGGCAGGCGTGCGGCACCGAGCTGCGCGCCGATCCGCACGCGCACCGCCATGGTCTCGCACCGGAGGTGTACGCCGGATACGTGCAGCGCGTGGCCTTCATTGGTGGCGAGTCCAGTGGCAAGACCACGCTGGCGCGGGTGATGGCCGAGCGTCTGCAGACTGTCTGGGTGCCGGAGTATGGCCGCACGCTGTGGGAGCAGCGAGGCGGAGAGCTGACGCCGGGCGATCTGCTGCGCATCGCAATGACACAGCCACAGCACGAAGACGAAGCTGTGCGGCGTGCGCATCGCTGGCTGTTCTGCGATACCACGCCGCTGGTGACGCTGGGCTACAGCGGCTGGATGTTAGGCACGGCGCCGCAGCCGCTGCGGCAAGCGGCAAGACGACGCTACGACCTGCTGTTCCTGTGCGCGCCGGATATTCCGTTTGACCAGGATGGCACGCGCGTGGGCGAAGCCTTCCGGGCGCGGCAGCATGCGTGGTACCTAGAGCAGCTGCAGGCAGAGGGTGTCGAGCACGTGCTGCTGGAAGGCGATCTGGAGACGCGCATCGCACGCGTGCAGGGCGAGCTGGCGAAGCGGGCGGACAATCGGTTCAGTGTGGCCCAGCCTCTGTAAAGCACCAGAAAAGCCGAGCATGGGCTCGGCGCTACAGGAAGCAACGCATAAAAAACCCCGCGTTCGCGGGGTTTTTTGTTTACTGCATCAAGCAGGCGATCAGTCGCCCAGGGTCAGCAGCGAGGCGTTGCCGCCGGCGGCGGTGGTGTTCACCGTCACCGTCTTTTCGGTGGCAAAGCGCAGCAGGTAGTGCGGGCCGCCGGCCTTCGGGCCGGTGCCGGACAGGCCCTGGCCGCCGAACGGCTGCACGCCGACCACTGCACCGATCTGGTTGCGGTTGACGTACACGTTGCCGACGTGGACGCCGTTGCTGATGCGGTCAACGGTTTCGTCGATGCGCGAATGCACGCCCAGGGTCAGGCCGTAGCCGGTAGCGTTGATCTGGTCGATCACCGCGTCGAGCTGGTCGCCCTTCCAGCGGATCACGTGCAGGACCGGACCGAAGACTTCCTTCTGCAGCTGGCCCAGGTCCTTCAGTTCATACGCGCGCGGTGCGAAGAAGGTGCCGTTGGCGGTTTCGGCGGACAGCTCGGCGGCGGCGATCAGGCGCGCTTCGCGGTCCATGCGTTCGGCGTGGTCCTGCAGGATCTTCAGCGCGTCGGCATCGATCACCGGGCCGACGTCGGTGGACAGCAGGCCCGGGTTGCCGACCTTCAGCTCCTTCATCGCGCCGGCCAGCATGGTCATCACCTTGTCAGCGATGTCGTCCTGCACGAACAGCACGCGCGCGGCCGAGCAACGCTGGCCGGCGGAGGTGAAGGCCGAACCGATCGCGTCCTTGACCAGCTGTTCCGGCAGTGCCGAGGAGTCGGCGATGAAGGCGTTCTGGCCACCGGTCTCGGCGATCAGCACGCCGATGGCGGCGTCACGCGCGGCCATCGCACGGTTGATCGCACGGGCGGTCTCGGTGGAGCCGGTGAAGGCCACGCCGGCCACGCGCGGGTCGGCGGTCAGCGCCGCACCCACGGTGGCGCCGTCGCCCGGCAGGAACTGCACCACCTCGGCCGGCACGCCGGCATCGTGCAGCAGCTTCACCGCGTAGTAGCCGATCAGGTTGGTCTGCTCGGCCGGCTTGGCGATGACGCTGTTGCCGGCGGCCAGTGCGGCGGCGACCTGGCCCAGGAAGATCGCCAGCGGGAAGTTCCACGGGCTGATGCAGACGAACACGCCGCGGCCGTGCAGCTGCAGCTCGTTGGATTCACCGGTCGGGCTGGGCAGCTTCTCGGCGTGGCTGAACTGTTCGCGCGCCTGCTTGGCGTAGTAGCGCAGGAAATCCACGGCTTCGCGCACTTCGGCGATGCTGTCGGGCAGGCTCTTGCCGGCTTCCTTCACGCACAGCGCCATGAACTCCGGCATGCGCGCTTCCAGCTGGTCGGCGGCGTGTTCGAGGATGGCGGCGCGGCTGGCGGCCGGGGTGCGGTTCCAGGCCGGCTGCGCGGCTACGGCATTCGCCAGCGCCTTCTGCACGGTGGCGGCATCGGCGGCCAGCCACTGGCCGACCACTTCGCGGGTGTCGGCCGGGTTGGTCACCGGCAGCGAGGCGCCGGCCGGGTTCGCACCCGGTACCAGCGGAGCGGCCTGCCACGGCTTGACGGCCGCGTTGATCTGCTCGGCCAGGGCGCGCAGTTCGTTGTCGTTGGCGAGGTTGGCGCCCATGGAGTTCTTCCTGTCGTGGTTCTGGCTGCGCAGCAGGTCAACCGGCAGCGGGATCTTGGGATGCGGAATCGATTCGAACGAGGCGACCATCTCGACCGGATCGCGGATCAGGTCGGCGATCGGCACGCGCTCGTCGGTGATGCGGTTGACGAAGCTGGAGTTGGCGCCGTTCTCCAGCAGGCGGCGCACCAGGTACGGCAGCAGGTCTTCATGCGAACCGACCGGGGCGTACACGCGGCAGGGCAGGCCCAGGCGGTCGGCCGGCACCACTTCGGCATACAGGTCGTCGCCCATGCCATGCAGCTTCTGGTGCTCGTACACGCCGCCGTTGGCGATGCTGCGCACCGCCGCGATGGTGTGCGCGTTGTGCGTGGCGAACATCGGGTAGATCGCATCGGCATGGGTGAACAGCCGCTTGGCGCAGGCCAGGTAGGACACGTCGGTGTTCTGCTTGCGGGTGAACACCGGGTAGCTCGGATAGCCTTCGATCTGCGCGCGCTTGATCTCGGCATCCCAGTAGGCGCCCTTGACCAGGCGCACCTGCAGGCGGCGACCGGCGCGGCGCGCCATGTCGGCCAGGTGGTCGATCGTGTACGGCGTGCGCTTCTGGTAGGCCTGCACGACCACGCCGAAGCCGTCCCAGCCGGCCAGCGAGGCGTCGGAGAACACCTGCTCGATGATGTCCAGCGACAGTTCCAGGCGATCGGACTCTTCGGCGTCGACGGTGCAGCCGATGCCGTAGCTCTTGGCCAGCTGTGCCAGTTCCAGCACGCCCGGCACCAGGTCCTTCAGCACGCGCTCGCGCTTGGCGTGCTCGTAGCGCGGGTACAGCGCCGACAGCTTGATCGAGATGCCCGGCGCGTTGTTGACGTCGCCGTCCCGGCGGCCGCCGCGGGCCTTGTGATCACCGCCGATGGCGTGGATCGCACGACGGTAGTCTTCCAGGTAGCGAAGTGCATCCTTCATGGTCAGCGCGCCTTCGCCGAGCATGTCGAACGAGTAGCGGTAGCTGGCGTTGTCGCCCTTGTGCGAGCGCGACAGCGCCTCGCTGATGGTGCGGCCCATGACGAACTGGTGGCCCATGATCTTCATCGCCTGGCGCACGGCCAGGCGCACCACCGGCTCACCGACGCGGCCGACCAGGCGCTTGAATGCGCTGGGCGCATCGGCGCGGGTGGCGTCGTTCATCTGCACCAGCTTGCCGGTCAGCATCAGGCCCCAGGTGGAGGCGTTGACCAGCACCGAGTCGCTGCCGCCCAGATGCTTTTCCCAGTCGGCATCGGCCAGCTTGTCGCGGATCAGCTTGTCGGCAGTGTCCTGGTCCGGAATGCGCAGCAGCGCTTCGGCCACGCACATCAGCAGCACGCCTTCCTCGCTGCCCAGGTCGTACTGGCGCATGAAGGCTTCGATCGCGCCCTGGTCCTTGGCACGCACGCGCACGCGGCCGACCAGATCGGCGGCCAGCGCCTGCACCCTGGCCTGTTCCTCGGCGGGCAGGCGCGCCTGCGCCAGCAGCTCACGCACGTGGCTGGCCTCGTCCTTCAACCAGGCATCGGTGATGGCCTGGCGGAACGGGTTGGGGGGCGCCGGCAGTTCCGGCGACAGCAGCGCGCCCGGACGCGGGGCGTCGTGGGCGGCAGGGGAGGAGGAAGGTGCGTTCATGCCGGTCCGGCCAGTGGAAAACTTGGCGATTTTAATCATTTTTGCGGCCTTCGGAAGTGCCCTGCAGACACCTTCATGAAGGGCTGATAGCTACTAACGGTGGTGGATTCGGCGTGTTCAGCAAACCCGGCAAGATTTGTGCTGAATTCGTCATTCGCGCCGCCGACCTCATGCTGTGTTGCAGCATCGGAAAAAGTGTGAATGCACCCTTGCTACCGGCGAGAGGGCGGGGCTACCATCGAGACGTTTCCCGCGGCAGGAACGCGGTTGCGACATGATCGAGGTGCTTCCAGCTCCGGATGGGTCAGGTACGCAGCTGCGGCTGCGTCCCCCACGGGCGCTCGATGCCCGGCAGTTCGTCCTGTTGTTCACCGTGTTGTCGGGTGCGATGTGGCTGGTGTCCGCCCTCGGGTGGTGGGCCGGCAATGCATTCGCCCCCCTGTTCGCGCTGCTGTACAGCCTGGTGCTGGCGGCGGCGCTGCGTGCCTTGTGGCGCAGCGGTGAACGGCAGGAGGAGATCCGGGTAGTGCCGGCGTACGTGGAGGTCATCCCCGTACCCGGTGGATCGCCGGTGTTCCGGGCCCACCCGCACTGGGTGCGCCTGCTCACCGACGATGAGAGGGTCCGGCTGGCATCCAGCGGCCGGCAGGTGGAGGTGGGGAGTTTCCTCGCGCCGGCCGAACGCCAGACGCTCGCAGAGACACTTGAAAGCTTGCTCGCCGCCAGCGATGGCGGCAACCGACGACGCTAAGGGTCTAGGCAATGAAGCAAAGCAGCAGGTGGGGCACGAAGTGCGTGAACGCGGTCGCCGCGATGCTGGCGACCGGGGGATTGATTCCGGCGTCGGCCTGGGCCCAGGCGGCCGATCCCAAGCCGTGGCAGCTGAACATGGGCAAGGGGGTGACCCAGACCTCGCGCCTGGCCTGGGAATCGAACAACCTGTCGTTGATCATCTGCACGGTGATCGGCGTCATCGTGTTCGGGGCGATGGCCTACGCCATCTTCAAGTTCCGCAAATCCAAGGGCGCAGTCGCCGCCACCTTCAGCCACAACACCAAGGCCGAGATCATCTGGACGGTGATCCCGGTGATCATCCTGGTCGTGATGGCATGGCCGGCCACGGCCAACCTGATCAAGATGTACGACACCCGCGATGCCGAGATGACGGTCAAGGTCACCGGCTACCAGTGGATGTGGAAGTACGAATACCTCGGCGAGAACGTCACCTTCACCAGCCGCCTGGATCGCGAGTCCGACCGCGTGCGGCAGAGTGGCATCGTGCCGACCCGCGAAAGCCATCCGCATTACCTGCTGGACGTCGACAACCGGCTGGTGTTGCCGGTCGATACCAAGGTCCGCTTCGTCATCACTTCCGATGATGTGATCCACGCCTGGTGGGTGCCGGCGCTGGGCTGGAAGCAGGACGCGATCCCCGGCTTCATCAATGAAGCCTGGACCAGCATCGAGCAGCCCGGGGTGTATCGCGGCCAGTGCGCCGAGCTGTGCGGCAAGGACCACGGCTTCATGCCGATCGTGGTCGAGGCGGTGTCCAAGGAGGACTTCAAGCAGTGGCTGGCGCAGCGCAAGCCTGCACCGCCGGCCGAGCCCGCCCCCCCTGCGGCACCTGCAGAACCGGCTGCGCCTGCGGGCGAAGCACCGGCGGCACCGGCTGCTGCCGAAGCCGGCAGCGCACCTGCGGTTGCGGCCAGCGGCGCGTGATGTAAAGCCCGCGGCCGCTCGCGGCCGTGGTGACAACCGATTCTGAGAGGTGTTTTGCAATGGCGCACTCGGCAGTTGGGCACGACGATCACCATCACCACCAGAGTTTCTTCGAGCGTTGGTTCTTCTCGACCAACCACAAGGACATCGGCACGCTGTACCTGGGTTTCAGCTTCATCATGTTCATCATCGGCGCGGCGATGAGCGTGGTGATCCGCGCCGAGCTGGCGCAGCCGGGCCTGCAGTTCGTCAAGCCCGAGTTCTTCAACCAGATGACGACCGTGCATGCGCTGGTGATGATCTTCGGTGGCGTGATGCCGGCGTTCGTCGGTCTCGCCAACTGGATGATCCCGCTGCAGATCGGCGCGCCGGACATGGCGCTGCCGCGCATGAACAACTGGTCGTTCTGGCTGCTGCCGGTGGCCTTCAGCCTGCTGCTGCTGACGCTGTTCCTGCCCGGTGGTGCACCGGCCGGCGGCTGGACGCTGTACCCGCCGCTGTCGCTGCAGGGCGGCTACAACGTGGCCTTCAGCGTGTTCGCCATCCACGTGGCCGGTATCAGCTCGATCATGGGTGCGATCAACATCATCGCCACCGTGCTCAACATGCGCGCGCCGGGCATCGACCTGCTGAAGATGCCGATCTTCTGCTGGGCCTGGCTGATCACCGCCTTCCTGCTGATCGCGGTGATGCCGGTGCTGGCCGGTGCGGTGACCATGCTGCTGACCGACAAGTTCTTCGGCACCAGCTTCTTCAATGCCGCCGGTGGCGGTGACCCGGTGATGTACCAGCACATCTTCTGGTTCTTCGGCCATCCCGAGGTCTACATCATGATCCTGCCCGCCTTCGGCGTGGTCAGCGAGATCATCCCGACCTTCAGCCGCAAGCCGCTGTTCGGCTACCAGGCGATGGTGTACGCCACCGCCGCGATCGCGTTCCTGTCGTTCATCGTCTGGGCCCACCACATGTTCACCGTGGGCATGCCGCTGGGCGGCGAGATCTACTTCATGTTCGCCACCATGCTGATCTCGATCCCGACCGGGGTGAAGGTGTTCAACTGGGTCAGCACCATGTGGCGGGGCTCGCTGACGTTCGAGGCGCCAATGCTGTGGTCGGTGGCCTTCGTCATCCTGTTCACCATCGGTGGCTTCTCCGGCCTGATGCTGGCCATCGTGGCGGCCGACTTCCAGTACCACGACACCTACTTCGTGGTTGCGCATTTCCACTACGTGCTGGTGACCGGCGCAGTGTTCGCGCTGATCGCGGCGGTGTACTACTGGTGGCCGAAGTGGACCGGACGCATGTACAGCGAGAAGTGGGCCAAGGTGCACTTCTGGTGGTCGATCGTGTTCGTCAACCTGCTGTTCTTCCCGCAGCACTTCCTCGGCCTGGCCGGCATGCCGCGCCGCATTCCGGACTACAGCGTGGCGTTCGCCGACTGGAACCTGATCAGCTCGATCGGTGCGTTCGGCATGTTCGTCACGCCGTTCATGATGGCCGTGATCCTGCTGTCGTCGCTGCGCAACGGCGAGAAGGCCGAAGCGCGAAGCTGGGAAGGCGCGCGCGGGCTGGAGTGGACGCTGCCATCGCCGGCACCGGCGCACACCTTCACCACGCCGCCGACCATCCGTCCGGGGGATCTGGCGCATGACGACATCACGCATTGAGGTGGGGCATGCATAACGAGAGCCCACTGCAGACCTGTAGAGCCGAGCCATGCTCGGTGGATGAGAAGCAGCCGACCAGCGGTCGGCTCTACCAGGGCGGAAGCATCGAGCAGCAACGCAAGCGCGCCAGGCGCACGGCGATGTGGGTCGGCGCCATCGCGGTGCTGGTCTACGTCGGCTTCATCCTCAGCGGGGTGATCGGCCGATGAGCGAGGCACCGGCCAGCACGCCGTCACCCAGTGCCGGGCTGCCGCGCCTGATCGGCGTGGCAGTGGCGGTGTTCCTGCTGACCTTCTCGCTGGTGCCGCTGTACCGCATTGCCTGCGAAAAGGTATTCGGCGTGCGCCTGGAACGCGGCCCGGGTGGTGAAGCCAGTACGGGTGCTGCAGCTGGCAAGCGTACCGTGCGGGTGGAGTTCGATGGCGGCGTCAATTCGCGCCTGCCGTGGTCGTTCCATCCCGAGCAGCTGACCATGGATGTGGTGCCCGGCGAACTCAACGAGGCGCTGTACTTCGCCCGCAACGACAGCCAGCAGGCAGTCGTTGGCAGCGCGGTGCCTTCGGTGGCGCCGGCACGCGCATCGGGCTTCTTCAGCAAGACCGAGTGCTTCTGTTTCACCGCGCAGACGCTGCAGGCCGGCGAGAAGCGCGACATGCCGGTGCGCTTCATCGTCGATCCGGACCTGCCGCCGGAAATCAAGACGATCACCTTGTCCTACACCTTCTACCGCAACGACGCGTTGTCCGATCGGCTGCCCCCGGCCGCCACCTCGGACGGCGCGCACGCCGCACCCTGACCCGGATACCGACATGGCCCAGACACCGACCGACGCCAACGTGTACTTCGTCCCGGCCCAGAGCAAATGGCCCTTCGTGGGGTCCATCGCGATGATGGTGACCATGGTGGGCGTGGCCAGCTGGCTCAACGATGCCAGCTGGGGGCGCTGGACGTTCTACATCGGCATCGCGATGCTGGTGCTGACCCTGTTCTGGTGGTTCAGCGACGTGGTGCGCGAATCGCAGGCCGGCAACTACAACCACCAGGTCGATGGCTCGTTCCGGATGGGGATGATCTGGTTCATCTTCTCCGAAGTGATGTTCTTCGGTGCGTTCTTCGGCGCGCTGTTCTACACCCGCAACCTGGGCCTGTCGTGGCTGAGCGGCGAAGGCCGCGGGGTGATGACCAACGAGCTGCTCTGGCAGGGCTACTCCGCCGGATGGCCGACCAATGGCCCGGCGGCGATCGGTGGTGCCTTCCAGACGATCCCGGCGTGGGGCCTGCCGCTGATCAACACGCTGATCCTGCTCACCTCCGGCGTGACCCTGACCATCGCCCATCACGCGCTGAAGGCCGGCAACCGCCGCCAGCTGCTGATCTGGCTGGGCCTGACCGTGGTGCTCGGCCTCGGTTTCCTGACCCTGCAGGCGGAAGAGTACATCCACGCCTACAAGGAGCTGAACCTGACGCTGGGCTCGGGCATCTACGGTTCGACGTTCTTCATGCTGACCGGCTTCCACGGTGCGCACGTGCTGCTGGGCACGATCATGTTGATCGTGATGTGGCTGCGTTCGGCCAAGGGACACTTCACCCGCGACAACCATTTCGGTTTCGAAGCGGCCGCGTGGTATTGGCACTTCGTCGACGTGGTGTGGCTGATGCTGTTCCTGTTCGTCTACGTGCTTTGACCACGCACGCGTCGGTGGCCTCAACCGCCGACGCCGTGCGGCTTGATCCAGCCCATGTAGATGCTCACGATCACCAGCAGGATCAACGCGACCGACACCGCGATGCGACGTGTCAGTGCGTTGACCGTGCGCTTGGTCTGGCCGCGGTCGACCAGCAGGTAGTACAGGCCGGCGCCCAGGTTCCAGACGATGACGATCAGAAACGCGATTACCAGCAGGGTCTTCAGCGAATCACTCATGCGCGGCTCGACGGCAGGGTGGATGTGCCTATCTGACCGCGTTTGCGCGGACTTGTCATGATGCGCCAGCACACACGCGTGATCGGATGGTTGCTGGCCGTGCTGGCGATGGCCGGTTTCACTGCATTGGGGCTGTGGCAGCTGCAGCGCATGCATGCCAAACAGTCAATGTTGGATGCGCAGGGGCCAGCGGTGGCACAGGCGCTGCCGCTGGCGCGGGCCCTGGCAGCCCCCGGCGCGCTGCACGGTGTGGCCGATCACGGTCGCTTCCTGCCTGGCCTGGTGCTGCTGGACAACCAGACCCGGCATGGCCGTGCCGGCGTAAAGATCTATCGCCCGTTCCGCAGTGACGACGGCAGCGTGCTGCTGGTCGATCTCGGCTGGCGCGCGCTGCCGCCGGATCGCACGCTGCCGGACATACCGGCGCCGCCTTCGCCGGTGGCGGTGCGCGGGTTGCTGGCGCCACCGCCTTCGGCGGGGCTGGTACTGGGTCCGCCGTTCTCCGCCACCGGTGAGGCCGGGCGCTGGCTGGCCAGCCGGTTGCCGGCCGAGGGCCTGGCGGCAGCGCTTGGCCTGCCAGCACTGCCTGAACGGGTGCTGCGACTTGATCCGGCGCTGCCCTTCGGCGACGAACGCGACCTGGACCTGCTGCCGAACACGCTGCCGCCGCGGCGCCACCTGGGCTACGCGGTGCAGTGGTTCGGCCTGGCCCTGACCGTGCTGGTGGTGGCGCTGGTGCTGGAGCGGCGCCGGAGACGGCCCATCGCCGGGTAGTGCCGGCCGCTGGCCGGCAATTCCCGGATCCCCGGATGCCAGCCAGCGGCCGGCACTACCGGCATCCCTTACCCAACCATGAGAAAATGCCCCGCATGAACACTGCTACGTCCCCGCAGGCGCGCGGCTCCGGCCGCCGGACCCTGGTGCTGCTGTTTGCCGTGTTCTTCGGGGCGATGGCGCTGGCCGCGGTATTGCGCTTCTCTGGCTGGCAGCCGACCGGCCACCGCAATGCAGGACAGCTGCTGAAGCCGCCGGTCGATCTGCGCCAGCAGGCGCCGACCCTGGCCAATGGCCAGGCCTATCCGTGGAACCCTGAAACCCGCACCTGGCGCCTGCTGGTGGCGCCGGCCGGTGCCTGCGACGCGCAGTGCGTCACTTTGTCGCAGGGGCTGGGCAAGGTGTGGCAGCTGTTCGGCCATAACGCCGATAATGTCGAGATCCTGTGGCTGGGTACGCCACCGGCGTCGATCGCCTCGCTGCCCGCGCTGCGGCCGCTGGCTCCGTCGCCAGCCCTGCGTGCGGCGTTGCCGGGCGTCGATGATCCGGCGGGACTGCCGGTCTACGTGATCGATCCGAACGGCTTCGTGATCATGCGCCATGCCCCGGGTTCCGACCTCGGTGGCCTGCGCAAGGACATGGCCACGTTGCTGAAACTGAAGTGAGTCCCGTTTGATGAGCCTTTCCGCGCGTCCGGCGCTGCACCGCAATTTCCACCGCCTGGCGTGGTTCGCCATGATCATGACCGCGAGCACGATCATGTTCGGCGCGTTCGTACGCCTGTCCGATGCCGGCCTGAGCTGCCCGGACTGGCCGACCTGCTATGGCCAGGCCACCTGGCCGCAGCACGTGGAAGAGACCATCGGCCACCCGGCGGTGGAGATCCGCCCGCTGGAGACCCACAAGGCCTGGCGTGAGCAGGTGCACCGCTTCCTGGCTGGCGCGCTGGGCATCGAGATCCTGACCCTGGCCCTGCTGGCTACGCGCAAGCGCCGCTTTGGAACCACGGCAGTGGTGACCGCCTGCGTGCTGGTGGCCGCTGGCATACCGCTGTACATGATGGGCTGGCATGGCACCGCCAGCGCATTGGCCCTGATCGGCGAGGCGATCCTGCTGATCGCCGCGCTGCGCTGGAGCAACATCGACCTGGCACGCGCTGCACTGCTGACCCTGGCGGTGGTGATCTTCCAGGCCCTGCTGGGCATGTGGACGGTGACCCTGCTGCTCAAACCCATCGTGGTGATGGGCCATCTGCTGGGCGGCATGCTGATGTTCGCGCTGCTGGCCTGGATGGCCTGGCGTGCGACGCACATGCCGATCACCCTGGCCGAGGCACCGAAGCTGAAGTGGCTGCTGCGCATCGGCCTGGCGGTGCTGGTCACCCAGATCGCACTGGGCGGCTGGGTCAGTGCCAACTACGCGGCGCTGGCCTGCGGCGGCGGCAGTGCATCGCTGGACAACTTCCCGCGCTGTGCCAACCAGTGGTGGCCGCAGCACAACTTCGTCGAAGGCTTCACCCTGTGGCGTGGCATCGGCGTGGACTACGAAGGCGGCGTGCTCGATGGCGCCTCGCGTATCGCCATCCAGATGGCGCACCGCCTGTTCGCGGTGGTGGTGGCCATCTACCTGCTGTGGCTGGGTGTGCGCCTGTTCCGGTTGCCGAGCATGCGCGGCTGGGCCAGCGCGCTGATCGCGCTGCTGGTGCTGCAGGTCACCCTCGGCATCCTCAATGTGAAGCTGGCGCTGCCACTGGAAGTGGCCGTGGCCCACAACGGCGTGGCCGTTGCCCTGTTGTTCGTGCTGGTCAGCCTGCTGGCCCGTCTGCGCGCCCCGGACTGATTCCATGTTTTCCAACTACCGCCAGTACTGGGACCTGACCAAGCCCAAGGTCGTCGCCCTCATTGTCTTCACTGCCCTGGTCGGCATGGTCCTGGCTATCCCGGGCGTGCCCAGCTGGGAGCAGGTGCGCGCCGGCCTGCTCGGCTTCCTCGGCATCTGGCTGGCCGCTTCGGCGGCCGCCGCGATCAACCAGTTGCTGGATGCGCACATCGATGCGCAGATGGCACGCACGTCGTGGCGCCCGCTGGTGGTCGGCAAGGTCAAGCCATGGCAGGTGCTGGTGTTCGCCGGCGTGCTGATCGTGTTGTCGATGACCATCCTGGTGCTGTGGGTGAACCTGATCACTGCAGTGCTGACCTTCGCCTCGCTGATCGGCTACGCGGTGATCTACACCGTGTACCTGAAGCGTGCGACCTCGCAGAACATCGTCATCGGTGGCCTGGCCGGCGCGATGCCGCCGATGCTGGGCTGGGCTGCGGTGACCGGCATGCAGGGCTCGTCGGACTGGGCGTACTCGTCGCTGCTGGTGCTGATCATCTTCATCTGGACGCCACCGCATTTCTGGGCGCTGGCGATCTTCCGCCGCGAGGATTACGCCAAGGCGGAGATCCCGATGCTGCCGGTGACCCACGGCGTGGCGCACACCCGCAAGCAGATCATGGTGTATTCGGTGGTGCTGGCGCTGGTCTGCCTGTTGCCATACCTGGTGGGCATGAGTGGTGCGTTCTACCTGGGCGGCGCGATCGTGCTCAACGCCGTGTTCCTCTGGTACGCCTGGCGCATGCTCGACCCGCCGGATGAGCTGTTCTCGATGAAGATGTTCTATTACTCCATCGTCTACCTGATGGCGCTGTTCGCGTTCCTGCTGGTCGACCACTGGATCCTGCCCTGGTTGTGAAGCGCCACCTGTAGAGCCGAGCCCATGCTCGGCTGAGGGGGGATTGGAAGAGCAGCCGAGCGTGGGCTCGGCTCTACACTTGATCTCTTCCAGCGGCGTCGCCATTGCTGTTCCTGACCCCAAGGAAAGGAGCGAGCAGGGATGCATTCGATCTTCCGCTGGACCACCGCGCTGCTGCTGGCGCTGGGCATGGCCGTGACCGCGCATGCCGACGACACCGCCGCGCAGATCCGCCAGCACGCCGGTGATCACCGCCTGCTGGTGCTGGGCGAATTCCATGGAACCCGCGAGACGCCGCTGCTGGTGCGGCAGCTGGTGGACGGCTACAGCCGCACCGGGCCGGTCCTGCTGGCGCTGGAACTGCCACGCGGGGAAACCCCCACGCTGCGCGATTACCTGGCTTCCGATGGCGGGGAGAAGGCACGCCAGCATCTGCGCGGGCGTGCGTTCTGGACCGTGCGCGATGACCAGCATGACGGCCGTCGCAGCCGCGACATGCTGGCAATGATCGAAAGCCTGCGCGTGCTGAAGTCGCAGGGACGTGTGATCGACGTCGTTGGCTATGACGTCAACGCCAGCAAGGGCGGCAACCAGGTACGCGATGACCTCATGGCAGCCGAGTTGCGGCGGCTCTATCGAGGCCTACCGGCCAATGCGCGCATGCTGGTGCTGACTGGTAACGTGCACGCCATGCTGCAAAGGCCGCAAGGTATGCCTCCGGAAATGCAGATGCATCCGATGGCGTCGCAGCTGCGGGACCTGGATATCTACAGCGTACGGATGGGCGCGCAACGTGGTCAGACGTGGAGATGCGCGGGCGGTTGCATGGCGCGGCCACTTCGAGAGCAGGTTGCCACGGGGCCGCGGGTCGCTGCCGGTGCGGAACGGCCGTACGACCTGTGGGTATGGATGCCGGAACTGAGCGTCGGGACGCTGGTGGATCCGTAGCGTCAGGCAATCCATCCACGCATGGCGTGGATCTACTCCGGACCACAGGTGTCAGCCGAGCGTGGGCTCGGCTCTACAGTTGATCCGCGCCATGCGTGGATGTCCTCCCGCCGGGTCAGGGCGCGCGCTTCGCGTACCGCTGCGCGATCACGCCGCAGACGATCAGCTGGATCTGGTGGTAGATCATCACCGGCAGCACGATGGCGCCCAGGCTGCCGCCGGCGAACAGCACCTTGGCGATCGGCACGCCGGTGGCCAGGCTCTTCTTCGAACCGCAGAACACGATGGCGATCTCGTCCTCGCGGTTGAAACGCAGGCGACGCGCGATGAAGGTAATCAGCGGCATCGCGATGCCGAGCAGCACGGCGGCCACGACCGCCACGGCCAGCAGCGAGAGCAGCGGCGTCTTGCTCCACAGGCCTTCAGTCACCGCTTCACCGAACGCCGAGTACACCACCAGCAGGATGGTGGCCTGGTCGGTGTAGCGCAGCAGCGCGCGCTGGCGTTCCACCCAGCCGGCAATCCACGGCCGCAGCAGGTGGCCGGCCACGAACGGCACCAGCAGCTGCAGCATGATGCCGCCGATCGCATGCAGCGGGTCGTGCACGCCGCCGGAGGTGCCCGCAAGCGCGGTCAGCAGCAGCGGGGTCAGGAACACGCCGAGGATGCTCGACAGCGAGGCGCTGCACACCGCTGCGGGCACGTTGCCATGCGCCATCGAAGTGAACGCGATGGACGACTGCACGGTGGAGGGCAGGGTGCACAGGAACAGCACGCCGAGGTACAGCTCCGGGGTCAGCAGCCAGCCCGACAGCGGCTTGAACATCAGCCCCAGCAGCGGGAACAGGAGGAAGGTGCAGGCCAGGATGGTCAGGTGCAGCCGCCAGTGCAGCATGCCGCCGATGATCGACTCGCGCGGCAGGCGCGCGCCATGCAGGAAGAACAGTGCAGCGATGGCGACGGTGGTGACATCGTCGAGGACGATGGCGGCGGCGCCCTTCATCGGCAGTAGCGAGGCCAGGCCGACGGTGCACAGCAGGGCGAGGGTGAAGTTGTCCGGTCGCAGGCGCGACCACCAGCGGGTCATGGTGGGCAGAGTCCTTGGTGCGGAGGGTTCAGGGCGAGGTGACCGGCGTGGCCAGGCGTTGGCGGGTGGCGGCTTCCAGCGAGGTCAGGCCAGCACGCTGGCCCAGCTGAAGAGCCTGTTCGGGGCCGGCATGTTCGTAGCGTGCGTTGACCAGGCCGAGCACGGCGCCGGCGCGGTTGCCGGACGCACAGTGCAGCAGCACCGGCCCCTGGCTCTGCCGCAGGGCCTGGTGCACGGCGCGCACGTTGGCGGCATCGAGCCCCTCGGCACCGGCCACCGGAATGCGCACGTAGCGCAGGCCCAATGATTCGGCGAGGCGGGTTTCGTCGAAGCCCCGGTCCTCGCCGGGCTGGCGCAGGTCGATCACGGTGCGCACGCCTTGCGCGGCAAGTTCGCGCAGCTGTGCGGCGGAGGGCTGGCCGCCGGCATACAGGCCCGGGCGGACTTCATTGAGCGGGCCATCTGCGGCCAGGGCCGCCAGTGGCAGGCAGAGCGACAACAACAGCAGGCAGGTCAGGCGCAGCAGCATGGTCCTCTCCGTGAAAACGTTCTGCCCTCTACAGGCGCAGTCCGGCGCGCGCCTTCAGCAGCTCGCGCAGTTCGTATTTGTCAGTATCATCCAGGCCCTGCTGGCGCTGCTTTGCCAACAACTCCTCCAGACGTTGCACCAGCAGCTGTTTCTCCAGCTGGGCCACAGCATCGTGCAGTTCCTGGGTCCAGCTGGCCTCGGTGCCGGGCAGCGTCTGTGCGGCCAGGGTATGCAGCGAGGCCTGTTCCTCGCGGCCGTCGAAGTGTTCCAGCAGGGCGCCGGTGCTGATGTCCGGGCGCTGTTCGACCAGCCCCAGCAGCTCCAGCAGCAGTTCCACGCCGGGCAGGCGCAGGCCCTGGAAGTGGTGCTTGCCGCCCAGCGTCAGCGCCAGCGACGGCTGCTGCAGCAGCACGGCGATCGCGCCGCGCACCAGGCTGCGCTTGGCCACGGGCTGGATCGTCCGCTGCGGCTGGCGTTGCGGCATCGGCGCGCGCGTGGCCTGGGCAGTGCCGCCCAGGCCGGTCAGCTGCGCCAGCTGCTGCTTCATCAGGTCGCCGAAGGCGCCGTCGGGAATCTGCGCCAGCATCGGCTTTGCCCGTTCTGCCAGGCGTGCCTTGCCGTCCAGCGTGCCCAGGTTGATCTCGCGGGTCAGTTCGTCGAAGAAGAACTGCGACAGCGGCGTAGCCTGCTTGAGGCGCTCGTTGAAGGCCTCGGCGCCTTCCTTGCGCACGATGGTGTCCGGGTCCTCGCCATCGGGCAGGAACAGGAAGAAGGCCTGGCGGCCATCCTTCATGCGCGGCAGCACCGACTCCAGCGCCTTCCAGCCGGCGCGGCGGCCGGCGGCGTCGCCGTCGAAGCAGAAGAACACGTCCGGCGCGTTGCGGAACAGCAGCTCGGCATGGTCCGGCGTGGTCGCGGTACCCAGCGTTGCCACCGCCTGGGTGACACCGAACTGGAACAGCGAGACCACGTCCATGTAGCCTTCGACCACGATCAGCCGCTCGATCTTCTGGTTGGCCTGGCGTACCTGCCACAGGCCGTACAGTTCGCGGCCCTTGTGGAACAGCGCGGTCTCGGGCGAGTTGAGGTACTTGGGGCCGTCGTCCTTCTCGAACACGCGGCCACCGAAGGCGATCACCCGGCCACGGCGGTCGAAGATCGGGAACATCACCCGGTCGCGGAACTTGTCGTAGACGTGGCCGCGGTCGTTCTTCGAGAACAGGCCGGCGCGGTCGAGCAGCTTCATGCGCCGCTCGTCCTTGCCCAGTGCATCGCGCAGTCCGCTGTAGCCATTCGGCGCGTAGCCGATCTGGAAGCGTGCGCGGTTCTCTTCGTCCACGCCGCGGCTTTCAAGATACGCGCGTGCCTTCTCGCTGCCTTCCAGGTTCTTCTGGAAGAACTTCGTGGCGGCGTCCAGCGCCGAGTACAGCTCGCGGCTGTCGTCCTGCTGCTGGGGGCTGCGCGGGTTCTCGTTGCGCGGCACGTCCATGCCCGCGCGCTTGGCCAGTTCATCCACCGCGTCGAGGAACTCGAGGCGGTCGTAGTTCATCAGGAAGCTGATCGCGGTGCCGTGCGCGCCGCAGCCGAAGCAGTGATAGAACTGCTTGGTGGGCGAGACCGTGAACGAGGCCGAGCGCTCGTCATGGAACGGGCAGCGTGCGGCGTATTCCTTGCCCTGGCGCTTCAACGGCACGCGGCTGCCCACCACCTCGACGATGTCGGTGCGGGCCAGCAGGTCGTCGATGAAAGCGTCGGGGATACGGGCCATGGGCAACAGGGCAGGGCGCGGTACAGGACCACGCGACGGAACCGGGGGCGGTTGCCCTAGTTTACCCCCTGTCGGGCACCTGGCTGGCGGCGGCCGGATCGATGCCGGCGGCGGCCAGGTGATGGCGCGCGCGCAGTCGCTCATCGATCACCGCGGTCATCAACGCGCCAACGAAGAAGACCACGGTCGCGTAATAGATCCAGACCAGCGAGATCACCAGGGCGCCCATCGAGCCGTAGGCACTGCCGGGGGCCACGGTGGCGATGTAGACGCCGATGCCGTAGCGGCCCAGTGCAAACAGTGCCGAGGTGATGACGCCGCCGATGAAGGCCTGGCGCCACGCCACGCGGCGGTCGGGCAGGTAGTGGTACATGAAGGCGAACCCCACCGCGTACAGCAGCAGGCTGGTGACGTACCCCAGCGCGGGGAGGATCGAGGGCAGTTGCGCGAAGGCCACCTGCAGCACCGTGGTGGCCGTCATCGACAGGATCAGCAGGAAGCCCAGGGCCAGCACCACGCCGAACGAGAACACACGCTTGCGCAGCCAGGCCTTGATGCCCTCCAGGCGCTCGCCACTGGTGCGGAAGATCAGGTTGAGCGCGTTCTGCAGCTGCGCGAACACGGCGGTGGCGCCGACGAACAGCAGCAGCGTGCTCCACAGCCCCGCCAACGAGCCGACGTCGGGCTGGTTGTCGGCGTTCTTCAGGACGGTTTCGGCCACCGTAGCCGCGCTGCTGCCAGCCACCGAGCTGATCTGGTCGATCAGCGCCTGCTGTGCCGGCGGGTACAGCGAAGCGGTCAACCACAGCAGCAGCACCAGCAGCGGTGCCATCGACAGCAGGGCGTAGAAGGAAACGGAGGCGGCCTGGGTCAGCACGTCGACGTCGATGAAGCGCTTGGCCACCGCCATCGGAAAGCTGTCCTGCAGGCGCTTGAGGTACTTGTGCAGGGACACGGGAACGTTGGGCTCGGGTTCAACCATGGGTGTGGTTGTAGCAGGCGACCGACGAAGGTGCGGTGAAGCGGGTGCATCAATGGGGTCAGAGCCCTTTCGCGTTGCGAAAGGGATCCGACCCCGTGTGCCGGATTACGCCAGCTGCTGCTTGACCAGCTTGGACACCAGGCCCATGTCGGCCTGGCCAGCGAGCTTGGGCTTCAGTGCGCCCATCAGCTTGCCCATGTCGGCCGGGCCGGAGGCGCCGGTCTCGGCGATGGCGGCCTGGATGGCGGCCACGATCTCGGCTTCGCCCATCTTGGCCGGCAGGTAGGCTTCGATGACCACGATCTCGGCGCGCTCGATCTCGGCCAGGTCTTCGCGGTTGGCCGCTTCGTACTGGCTGACCGAGTCCTTGCGCTGCTTGACCATCTTGTCGAGCACGGCGATCACGGCGGTGTCGTCCAGCTCGATGCGCTCGTCCACTTCGCGCTGCTTGATGGCAGCGTTGATCAGGCGGATCACGCCCAGCTTGTGCTTCTCGCCCGCCTTCATGGCGGCCTTCATGTCTTCGGTGAGCTGCTGCTTCATGCTCATGAGGAACCTCGTGGTGGTAGGTGGGGCGGGGCGGATGCCCGAACCCGGAAACGCAAAAAGCCGGCGACGCTCGCGCGTGCCGGCTTCGGCTCCATCGCGACAGGCAGCCCCGCCGCAATGAAGATGCGTCCGATCAGTACAGGCGCTGACGCTTGGTGACGTCGCGCGACGAGCGGCGCAGCTGACGCTTCACAGCAGCGGCGGCCTTGCGCTTGCGCTCCTGGGTCGGCTTTTCGTAGAACTCGCGCTTGCGGGTTTCGGCCAGCACACCGGCCTTTTCGCAAGTGCGCTTGAAGCGGCGAAGAGCAAACTCGAAGGGCTCGTTCTCGCGGACTTTGACGCTGGGCATGGAATCTCCGGGACACAGTAGAACCGGGTCACGCCCGGCGAGCCGCACATTATAGCGGCGAATAGACAAACTGCAAGCGGCCAACCCTGAATACGGGCCGGGGGTTCGAAAGCAGTGAGATCTGCACATCCCCCGAGGGGGCGGCAGGGGCGTCATAATAGCAGGCATGCGAGTCCTTGGCATCGAATCTTCCTGTGATGAGACCGGCGTGGCGGTGTATGACACCGGCCTGGCCGGCAGCGCGGCCCTGCGCGCCCATGCGGTCTACAGCCAGATCGCCCTGCACGCCGAATACGGTGGCGTGGTGCCCGAGCTGGCCAGCCGCGACCACGTCCGCAAGCTGCTGCCGCTGGTGCGCCAGACCCTGGCCGACGCCGGTCTGGATGTCGGCGACATCGACGGGGTGGCCTACACGGCCGGTCCTGGCCTGGTTGGCGCGCTGCTGGTCGGCGCCGGCGTGGCCCGATCGCTGGCCTGGGCGCTGGAGGTACCGGCGGTGGGCGTACACCATATGGAAGGCCACCTGCTGGCACCGCTGATGGAAGACGACCCGCCGGAAGCGCCGTTCGTGGCACTGCTGGTATCCGGTGGCCATACCCAGCTGGTGGCGGTGGATGCGATCGGCCAGTACCGCCTGCTGGGCGAAACCCTGGATGATGCGGCCGGCGAGGCCTTCGACAAGACCGCCAAGATGATGGGCCTGCCGTACCCCGGTGGCCCGCAGCTGGCCAGGCTGGCCGAGCAGGGCACGCCGGGCGTGTACCGCTTCGCGCGGCCGATGACCGACCGCCCGGGGCTGGATTTCAGCTTCTCCGGCCTGAAGACCCAGGTCCTGATGGCCTGGCGCGACAGCGACCAGAGCGAGCAGACCCGTGCCGATATCGCCCGTGGCTTTGAAGATGCGGTGGTCGAGACGCTGTCGATCAAGTGCGAGCGCGCGCTGGAAGCAGCGGGCACCAACGTGATCGTGGTGGCCGGCGGCGTCGGCGCCAACAAGCGCCTGCGCGCCCGCCTGCAGCAGATGGCCGAGCGTCTCGGCGGCCGTGCCTGCTTCCCGCGGCCGGCACTGTGCACCGACAACGGCGCGATGATCGCCTTCGCCGGCGCGCTGCGCCTGCAGGCCGGCCAGCGCAGCCCGCCGAAGGTGGATGTGACCCCGCGCTGGGACATGGCGACCCTGCCGGCGGTGTGAACCGATAGCGTTGGGCCATGCCCGGCGGACGCATTACCGATGCACTGCCAACGGCGACGCCGCCAGCACCGTCGTCGCCCGCTCATGGCGCTGCAGCCAGCCCAGCGTGTGCGGGCAGCGGGCGTGGATCAGCCGCCCGATCGCGGCCAGGTCGGCGCCGATGTCGCGTTCCAAGATGGGCTCGTGGTGCGCGATGCGGTTGCGCAGGTGGCGGATGCGTCCGATATCCGCATGGATGGCTTTCCTGACGGCACTGGGATGAGCAGAGGGAGCATGCTGCAGAACCCTGCTGAGTGCGGGTATCCAAAGCGTGGAGTCGAAGCGACAGGTGAAGAGCTGCTGCCAGAACACCATCGGCAGGTTGGCGACGATCCCAGGTGTATCGGTGACGCGGCTGGCAAGTTGTTCCAGTACCGTGCGCGGAGAAGTACTGGATGAGGTTGGCAGCCTCCGTCGGAAGGCACCATTCCACGGCCAACGCGGGCCATGCTGCCTGGCGAGCACAGCTGCAGCGGCGTTGCGGGTGACCACTTCGCACAGATGGACCGGCATCATCAGTGCACTGCACATCCGCATGTTCCACAGGTACAGGGATTCGGCTGTGACGTCGGGGCTGCAGGTCGATGCGATTCTCTCGTAAGTAGACAGACGCTCCGCTGACAACGCGCGCCGCAGTACATCGTATGGAGCCATCGTCATGTGCGGTGGTGAAGGAGGGATCGATGTTCGCGAGAGTGGGCGGCGGCGACCATCAGGGAACGTCGTTGTCCGCGCGGCAGATTTTCTGCGTTTTGCCTCGGACGAATACCTGACCTGCCCTGTCGGAATTGGCCTTGACCGGCGATCTGGTCCTTGCCTAATCTGCGTGCCTGCGCCACCGGGACTCGCGGCTGGATTCCAGCTCCCCCCGGGGACAAACGGTAGTACCAAAGGGCCCTGCTAGTGGGGCCCTTTGTTTTTTCCGGCGCCGTCTCCCTGTCGGCCGCTCACCGCCCGTTCCGGGCAGGCTCACCGCCGTGCCGTTACCATGGCCGCCTGTATTCGTGCCGGTAAGCGCAATGGACAAGGTTTTCATCGAAGGGCTGACGATCGACGCCCTGATCGGTATCTACGATTGGGAACGACGGATCCGCCAGGACCTGGTGTTCGACCTGGAAATGGGCTTCGACAACCGTCGCCCCGCGGCCACCGACGACATCGCCCACACCCTGAACTACAAGGCGGTGAGCAAGCGCCTGGAGCAGTTCGTGCGCGAGTCGGAGTTCGGCCTGGTCGAGACGCTGGCCGAGCGCTGCGCGCAGATCGTGCTGGACGAATTCGACGTGAAGTGGCTGCGCCTGAAGCTGAGCAAGCCGGGCGCGGTGCGCGGCGCGCGCGCGGTGGGCGTGATCATCGAACGCACGCGGGACTGACCCGGTCGCGCCGGCCATTGGCCAGCAACCCCGGTAGTGCCGGCCGCTGGCCGGCAACCTTGGCAACAACGAAACAGACAGGAGACAACTGATGGTGGATGCGGTGGTGGCGGTACAGTGGCTGGAACGGCTGCAGAACACACTGGAACCCTATCCCGGCGCCTACCTGGCGTTGATGATCTCGGCGCTGCTGATCGCGGCTGGCCTGGCCAACTGGGTGACCAAGCGCATCCTGCTGCGTGGCCTGCGGCGCCTGCTCAGCCGCCTCCCCGGCGCTGACACCGGCCGCGGCAGCCACCTGATGCGGGTGATCTCGCGCCTGTCCAACGTGGTGCCCAGCCAGGTGATCGCCTCGGGCATCCGCATCGTGCCGGACCTGCCGCCGGGCCTGGTCAGCTTCATCATCGGCGCTTGCCAGGCGTGGGCGATCCTGACCGTGGTGCTGGCCATCTCGCATGCGCTGGATGCGGCCAACGATCTGTACGAGCGCCGCCCTGAGGCACGCAACAAGCCGATCAAGGGCTACCTGCAGGTCGCCAAGATCGTCCTCTTCGTGATCGCCGGCCTGTCGATCGTCGCTACCCTGGCCGGCGTCGACCTGCGCTATCTGGTCACCGGCCTCGGCGCGGCCACGGCGGTGCTGATGCTGATCTTCCAGGACACCATCCTGTCGCTGGTGGCCAGCGTGCAGATCAGTGGCGATGGCCGCGTGCGCATCGGCGACTGGATCGAGATGCCCAGCCAGAACGCCGACGGCGACGTCATCGACATCGCGCTGCACACCATCACCGTGCAGAACTTCGACAAGACCATCACCACCATCCCGACCAAGAAGCTGGTGACCGAGTCGTTCAAGAACTGGCGCGGCATGCAGGAGGCCGGTGGCCGCCGGATCAAGCGCGCGCTGTACCTGGACCAGCACAGCGTTGGTTTCCTCGACGACGGCGACCTGGCCTTCCTCGGCGAATTCGCGCTGCTGCGTGAGTACCTGCGTGACAAGGAGCAGGAACTGGGGCAGTGGAACGGGCGCCTGCGCGAGCAGGGCGTGGCTGAGGTCAACAGCCGCCGGGTGACCAACCTGGGTACCTTCCGTGCCTATGTGGAGCGCTACCTGCGCAGCCATCCGGGCATCCATACCGACATGACCCTGCTGGTGCGGCAGCTGCAGCCCACCACCGAAGGCCTGCCGCTGGAGCTGTACTGCTTCACCCGCAGCACCGCCTGGAGCGAGTACGAGGCCGTGCAGTCGGACATCTTCGACCACCTGCTGGCGATTCTGCCGGCGTTCGGCCTGCGGGTGTTCCAGGCCTCCAGCGACGCCATGTTGATGGCCGGGCAGCGCCAGTTGGCCGGCTCGGAGTAAGCTGCGGTGCCCCCGGCAGGACCATACGGGCCCCGCTGTTGGCTGAAACTGAACGAAGAAACCTCTCGCCAAATGGCTCGGGATCGCTAGAATGCCGGGCTTGTAAACGTTTTCATCAAGGACTGCCGGTGGCCTCCGATCGCATCGAATCCCTCATTGCCCAGATGACCGTCGAGGAAAAAGTCGGCCAGCTGGGTGTCTTCGCGGACATGGTCCGCCCGTTCGCTCCGGACGTGAACCCGGAAGCCAACGTGCGCAATGCCGACCAGGTGCTGCAGCAGGTGCGCGAGGGCAAGGTCGGCTCGCTGTTCAATGGCGTGGGCGCCGAGTTGGGCCGCCGCATCCAGCAGGTCGCCACCGAGGAGAGCCGCCTGGGCATCCCGGTGATCCTGGCCGCCGACGTCATCCACGGCATGCGTACCGTGTTCCCGATCCCGCTGGGCGAGGCCGCCAGCTTCGAGCCGGACCTGGCCGAGCGCACCGCGCGCGCCACCGCCATCGAAGCCACCGCTGCCGGCCTGCACTGGACCTATGCCCCGGCCGTGGACATCGCCCGCGACCAGCGCTGGGGCCGGGGGGCCGAGGGTGCCGGTGAGGACGTGGTGCTGGGTTGTGCGTTCGCCGCCGCCCGCGTGCGTGGCTTCCAGGGCAGCGACCTGCGCGCGGCCGATTCGCTGCTGGCCACGCCGAAGCACTTCGCCGCCTACGGCGCGGTGATGGCCGGCATGGAATACAACATGGTGGACATCTCGCCGCAGACCCTGCGCGATGTGCACCTGCCGCCGTTCAAGGCCGCCTTCGAGGCCGGCGCGATCACCGTGATGTCCTCGTTCAACGACATCAACGGCGTGCCGGCCAGCGCCAATGCCGAACTGCTGACCGACATCCTGCGCGGTGAGTGGAAGTTCCCGGGCGTGGTGATCTCCGACTACACCGCCGACATGGAACTGGTCGCGCACGGCTACGCCGCCGACGACCGCGATGCCACCGCCAAGGCGTTCACCGCCGGCCTGGACCTGAGCATGCAGAGCGGCTTCTACGCCGAGCACCTGCCGGGCCTGGTCGAGAGCGGCGAAGTGCCGATGGCGGTGCTGGATGAAGGCGTGCGCCGCATCCTGTGGCTGAAGGAGACCATCGGCCTGTTCGACGACCCGTACCGTTCGCTGGACCCGGCGCGCGAAGCGGATACCTCGCATATCGCCGCGCATGACGAACTGTCGCGCGACGCCGCGCGGCGTTCGATCGTGCTGCTGAACAACCGTGACAACGTGCTGCCGTTGCAGAAGACCGGGCAGAAGATCGCGCTGATCGGCCCGTTCGTGCAGGACCGCGACAACATCGAAGGCTGCTGGACGCTGTTCGGCGACAAGCAGCGTTACGTGGACCTGGAAACCGGCGTGCGTGCCGCCATCGGCGACGAAGCGCTGCTGGAAATCGTGCCGGGCTGCGAACTGGAAGCGGCCATTCCGGGCGGTACCGAAGC
This sequence comes from Stenotrophomonas sp. YJH_SMC_122, assembly GCF_059369535.1. NCBI lineage: Bacteria > Pseudomonadati > Pseudomonadota > Gammaproteobacteria > Lysobacterales > Lysobacteraceae > Stenotrophomonas > Stenotrophomonas sp. YJH_SMC_122. The sequence goes on from NZ_JCAFST010000007.1 coordinate 34,137, forward strand.
GGCGGTGGCTGCCGCGCTGCGCGCCGATGTGGTGGTGCTGGCGCTGGGCGAACCGCAGCGTTACAGCGGTGAAGCGCAGTCGCGCGTGGAGATCACCCTGCCGCCGGCACAGCAGGCACTGGCCGAGGCGGTGGCGATGACCGGCAAGCCGCTGGTGGTGCTGCTGCGCAACGGCCGTGCGCTGGCACTGCAGGGCGCGGTGCGCAATGCACAGGCCGTGGCAGTGACCTGGTACCTGGGCACGCAGACCGGCCATGCCGTGGCCGATGTGCTGTTCGGCGACTACAGCCCGTCCGGCCGCCTGCCGGTCAGCTTCCCGCAGGTATCCGGCCAGCAGCCGTACTTCTACAATCACCCGCGTACCGGTCGCCCGGAACTGCCGACGATGTCGGAGTTCAAGGCCCGCTGGCGCGAGATTCCGAACGAGCCGCTGTACCCGTTCGGCCACGGCATCGGCTACACCACCTTTGCCTACGGCGTGCCGCAGCTGAGCACGGCACAGCTCGGCTGGGACGACACCCTGACCATCACCACCACGCTGACCAACAGCGGCGACGTGGCCGGCGAGGAAGTGGTGCAGCTGTACATCCACGACCGCGTGGCCAGCCGCGTACGTCCGGTGCGTGAGCTGAAGGACTTCCGCAAGGTAGCGCTGCAGCCGGGCGAGTCGACCGACGTGGTGTTCACCCTCACCCGTGAGCAGCTGGCGTTCACCGGCCGTGACGGCGTGCTGCGTGCCGAGCCGGGCCAGTTCGACCTGTGGGTGTGCGCCTCGTCGGCCGCCGGCGAAGCGGTGCAGTTCGAACTTCTGAAGGCCTGATCGAAAAAAGGGGACGGAGGGGATTAAGTCGTTAGTGGCACTGACGACTTAATCCCCTCCGTCCCCTTTTTGTTGCCGTCACTGTGGCGGCGCTACCATCGGTGTTCTTCAACGATGGATGCCCGCGCATGCGCACGATCGCTGTCTTGATTCCCGCCCTCTTGCTGGCGGCCTGTTCGCAGCCGGCGCCGCCGGCCGAGCCTGCAGCGGATGCGCCGCCGCCGATGGAGGCCAACGCGGCAGCTACGCCTGCCGCTGAACCCACTGCCGCCGCACCGGCCGTGCCCGAAGCGGAGGCGCCTGCCGAGGACGCGCGTGCGCGCATCGAATCGCTGCTCGGCGATGCCGCGCAGTTCGAGAAGGTGTTCAATGCGTTCAAGGCCGCTGTGGTTGGCGGAGATCGCGCTGCGGTGGTCGAGCAAGTGCGCTTCCCGCTGAACATCAGCGACGGAAAGAAGATCACTGGCCCCGGTGAGTTCCAGCGGAACTACGAGAAGATCATCACCCCGGCGGTGGTCAAGGCGGTGTCCGGGCAGGACTTCGGCAAGGTCTTCGTCAACCAGCAGGGCGTGATGATTGGCAGCGGCCAAGTGTGGTTGAGCGGCCAGTGCCTGGACCAGGCCTGCACGAAGATCGAGGTGAAGGTCATCACCATCCAATGAACGCAGACGGCCCCGCTCGTGGGGCCGTCTGGCAAGGGTAGTGCCGGCCGCTGGCCGGCAACCGCAGGATGCCGGAAGGATCCAGGGTGCCGGCCAGCGCCCGGCACTACCGGCGTGCCTTGCTGCCGTCTTCCAGCAGCCACAGCGCACCGTCGGGTGCGCTCGCCCATCACGAAGACCGAGGTGAAGGTCCCCCGCGTGCGGGGCCGTCTGGCAAGGGTAGTGCCGGCCGCTGGCCGGCAAACCGCAGGATGCCGGAAGGATCCAGGGTGCCGGCCAGCGCCCGGCACTACCGGCGCGCCTTGCTGCCGTCTTCCAGCAGCCACAGCGCACCGTCGGGTGCGCTCGCCCATCGAAGACCGAGGTGAAGGTCCCCCGCGTGCGGGGCCGTCTGGCAAGGGTAGTGCCGGCCGCTGGCCGGCAGCCGCAGGATGCCGGAAGGATCCAGGGTGCCGGCCAGCGGCCGGCACTACCTCAGGTCTTCGGTGTGAGCTTCAGCAGGCGCGCCTTGCTGCCGTCTTCCAGCAGCCACAGGGCGCCATCCGGGCCCTGTTCCACTTCGCGGATGCGCTCGCCCATGTTGAAGCGTTCGGCTTCGCGCGCGCTGTCGCCGTCGAAGGCCACGCGCACCAGCGAGGTCGACGACAGGCCGCCGATGAAGCCGCTGCCCTTCCACTGCGGGAACAGGCTTCCGCTGTAGATCACGAAGCCGGCCGGCGAGATCACCGGCGTCCAGGTCACCTTAGGGGCGGCGAATTCCGGGCGGGTGTCGTGGTCGGGAATCGGACGGCCGTCGTAGTGGTCACCGTTGGAAACGATCGGGTAGCCGTAGTTGGCGCCACGCACGATCAGGTTCAACTCGTCGCCACCGGCGGGTCCCATCTCATGCGCCCACAGCTTGCCGTTGGCGTCGAAGGCCATGCCCAGGATGTTGCGATGGCCCAGCGACCACACCTGTGCGGCAACCCCGCCCTGCGAGGCGAACGGGTTGTCGGCGGGCAGGCTGCCATCGTCGTTGAGGCGGATGATCTTGCCGAGGTTGCCGCCCATGTCCTGGGCCGGATCGAACTTCTGGCGCTCGCTGGAACTGATCCACAGCTTGCCGTCGGGGCCGAACGCGAGGCGATGCCCGTAGTGGCCCTCGCCGCTGACCTTGGGGCTCTGCCGCCAGATCACCTTCAGGTCCTTCAGTTGGCCACCGCCGTTGGCGTCCAGTGCCAGCGTGGCCCGGGCCACCGCGGCACCGCGGGTGTCGAGCGTGCCTTCCTCGGCGTAGCTGACGTAAACAACATGATTCCGGGCGAAGTCCGGGTGCAGGATGATGTCGCCGAAACCACCCTGGCCACCATAGGCAACCTTGGGAACGCCGGTGATCTCGTGCTTCTGCCCGTTGGCCGGGTCCAGGTGCTGCAGCTTGCCGCGCTTTTCGGTGACCAGCAGGCTGCCGTCGGGCAGGAAGGTCATGGCCCAGGGCTGGTCGAAGCGGCTGACGTCGGTGGCGGTGAACGGCCGCTGGTCGGTGGCGGTGGCTGCAGGAGCTGTGGCCTGGGCGGTACCCGAAGCCGGATCGGCGGCATTGCAGGCGGAGGTGGCAAGGATCGGCACAAGGCCGAGGGCGAGCAGCAGGGGCGTGCGGGTCATGGGTATCTCCAGTGCGGGGATGCGGATGGCCGGGCTGTCCCTTGTATACCACCGGCGCCGTGAGCGTCGTGGCCCGAAGGTCCTGCGCCCCCTGTGCGAGCGCGGCGGGATCGTCTAGGGTGGGCACGCCCGGGCAAAGCGTGCCCGCCTGCCTGCCAAGGACCTGCAATGAATACTGCCATGCCCCACAAGCCGTCCACCGCCTTCATCGCCGCCTCCTGGGTGGCCCTGCTGCTGGGGGCGGCGGCGTACCTGATCGGCCTGTTCAATGCCACGATGGCGCTCAACGAGAAGGGCTACTACCTGACCCTGCTGCTGTTCGGCCTGTTCGCGGCGGTGTCGCTGCAGAAGAGCGTGCGCGACCGCGTCGAAGGCATTCCGGTCAGCGGCCTGTATTACGCGCTGTGCTGGTTCGCGTTGCTGTCGGCACTGATGCTGCTGCTGGTCGGCCTGTGGAACGCCACGCTGGCACCCAGCGAGAAGGGCTTCTACGGCATGGCATATGCGCTGTCGCTGTTCGGTGCAGTGACTGTGCAGAAGAACACCCGCGACCTGATCGCCGCCGGTGGTGGCGAGCGCAAGCGCAGCGCGATCGTGCCGCCGCTGCCGGAACAGGAATGATCGATCCGGTGTAGAGCCGAGCCATGCTCGGCTCAGTCGAGCATGGCTCGACGTTATAGACGTGGTGCGAGAGCCGAGCGTAGGCTCGGCTCTACAGCAGCCTGGCGCTATCGTGCCAGCCGCGGATCCGCCAGTTGTGCGTCTTCCCAGCCACGGCGCACCGCATTGCGTGCCTGCGTCCATTCCAGGCGGCTGTGGCCACGCTCGTTGGCCCAGCGCGATTCCAGCTCGGCTTCGACCTGCTCGTACGCGCGGATCATGTCCTGCGCGCGCGCGGCGTGGCCGATCCGGTAGGCCGGCTCGTAGTCCTCGAAGAACAGCTGGTCGTCGTAGTACGGTTCGGCGGTGTAGCGTTCGCGCCAGTAGTTGCTGACCGCATCGCGCGGTGTGCTGTCGTCCGGTACGCGGCCGGGAATCTGGTACTCGGTCATGGAAGGCTCCGTTATGGACGAAGCCTGATCGTGCCTGCGTGGCGGTTAACCGCCCGGTCCGGCAGCGTGATCGCCAAGTCAATCCGCCCGGCGTGGCCCGGCACCATCGATCACCCGGCGCTGGCATCCTTGCGCGGCAGCCTGTAGATCACCGCGCCGATGGCAAACGCGACCAGTGCGGCGGCAATGTTCTGCCAGCTGGCGCTGGCAAACAGGGCCAGGCACAGCAGCAGCGCCAGCACCGGAATCAGCGGGCCACCGGGCAGCTTCAACGCGCCTGGGCGATCCGCGTAGCGCTTGGCCAGCACCAGGACGGCGGCAGCGGTGCCGATGTAGGCGAACAACCGCGTGGTCATCGACAGCAGGGCGAGCTGCACGAACGAACCGGACAGCGCCAGTCCGAGCGCGATCAGGCCCTGGCACAGGATCGATGCGGCCGGCGTATGGAAGCGCGGATGCACCTGCGCCAGGATCTTCGGCCCGTAGCCATCGCGGGCCAGCGCGAACAGGAAACGCGGGCCCATCATCATCGTGTTGCTGTTGGTACCGAGGATGGAGATGGTCGCGCCGATGGTCAGGATCAGCGCCAGCGCCTCGCCGCCGAAACCGGCTGCGGCATCGGCCAGCGGCGTGGCCGAGCTGGCCAGGCCGGCCAGCGTACCCTGCGCCACCACCTGCACCGCGCCATAGATGACGGTGACGGTGATGATCATGGTGATCAGCGCGAACGGAATATCGCGGCGTGGATTGCGGTACTCGCCGGCGGCGGCCGGGATGTTCTCGAAGCCGGCGTAGGCGTACAGCAGCAGCAAGGCGGCCTCACCCATCCGTTGCAGGTCATGCGGGTCCGGGCGCTGGCCGGAGAAGGCCAGCTGTGGGTCGATATAGAACGCGCCGATGGCCACGAACAGCAGCAACGGCAGCATCTTGCCGATCACCAGCACCACGCCGGTGCGCGCGGCCGAGCGCACGCCGATGATGTTGACGCCGGTCAGGAAGCCCAGCGACACCACGATCACCGCGATGCGGCCCATGCCGACGCCGGCCCATGGCCAGAAGCGCGCGACCGCATCGGCCAGCGCGTTGCTGAGTGCGGCCGCCGAGCTGATGCGGGTCAGCCAGATCATCCAGCCGATCTCGAATCCGGCGAAGCGGCCGAAGGCCTCGCGTGCGTAGAGGTAGCTGCCACCGGGTTCATCGAAGTAGCTGGCGGCCTGCGCGTAGCACAGCACCAGCAGCGCGACGACGATGCCAGCGGCGACCACGCCCCACAGGCTGAAGGGGCCGAGCAGGGCGACGGTGGCGGCCGGCAGCAGGTAGATGCCGCTACCGATCACATCGTTGATCGACAGGCCGACGATCTGCCAGCGGCTGACCGCGCGCTGCAGCTGTGGTTCGTCCTGCGCGCTCAACGGGCGCCTCCGCTCAGCGCGGGCAGCTGCCACTGCACCTGCAGTCGCTGGTACTCGGTGCGCGGCAGCAGCACGAAGCGCGGCGTATCCTGCGGCCGCAGCCAGTCCAGCAGCGCCTGCATGCGTGCTTGTGGCATGGCGGTACAGCCGGCGGTGGCCTCGCCGGGCGTGCGCCACAGATGGGCGAAGATGCAGCTGCCCTTGCCAGGCTGGTTGTCCGGGTTGTGGGCGATGACGAAGCCCTCCCGGTAGCGCACGTCGCCCTTGTTGTGCAGGTCCAGCCGCATCGGCTCGGTGGAGCCCTTGACCGCTGCATTGCCGACCTTCTTTTCATCGACGATGCGGTTGTAGAACGGCGAACCGGGTACGTCCATGCAGTAGCTGCTGTCCAGCATCGGCTGGTAGGGCATGGCGGTGCCGCGGCGGGTGACGGCATAGCCGAACGCACTGCCGAGCGCGAATATGCCGGCCGGGCTGCGGCCATCGCCTTCCTGCTTCTGCGGTCCATCGGCCTGCGCCGGATGCAGGCCCAGGCCCCAGGCGCTGCCGGTGCGGCCGAGCGCCACCGGGAACGCCTTGCCATGCGGGTGCCAGCCCTGGCCGTCGCGCACATAGGCCTGTAGTTGCCCCTGGGTGCTGTCCCAGCCTTCGCTGGTGACCACGATCAGCTGGCGCGCGCCATCCAGCGGCGCCGCGTGAACGGACACCGTCGCAGCAAGCAGCAGTGCGGTGGTGGCAAGGCGGACCAGCGATTTCATCAACAGGTGCTCCGGTCAGGAATCCAGCAGGTGGTCGATCCGCTCCAGGTTCACCGCCAGCTGCTGCCGGCGGTCCGGATTGGTGTGGCAGAGCAGCACGAACAGGAAATCGAGCAGGGCGTGCATGGCGCTACGGTACAGCAGCTGCGCGACCTGCGGCGTGCGGTCGTGCGCGCAGACCGCCAGTGCCGCATCAGCATGAGCGCGCAGCGGGTTGGCAGTGTGGCGGGTAATGGAAATCACCTTGCCCCCCATGTCCTGGAACTGCCGCGACAGCTGCGAAAGCTGTGGCAGGTTGCCGAATTCGGAGAACACCAGCAGCGCATCGCCGGGACGGGCGGCCGACAGGTTGGCCAGCATCAGGATCGGGTCGGTGTGCGGCACGACCAGCAGGCCGAGCAGCGACAGCCGCATGGCGAACTCGCGGGCGAACAGGCCGTCGTCACCCAGGCCATGGACGAACAGCTTGGGTGCGCCGTCGAGCAGCTGCACGATGCGCTCGATCTCCTCGCGTGGATTGGCCTGGCGTGTTTCCTCCTCGGCTTGGGCCTTGCTGCGGCGCAGGGCCTCGCCCAGGCGCAGGTAGTCATCGCCGCCGTCGGGTTCGCTGGGCGCCTGCTGCGGGTCGGCACCGGCGCGGGCCACGTCCTGGCCGATCGAGTACTTCAGGTCCGGGTAGCCCTTGAAGCCGAGTTTCTGGCTGAACTTCACCACGCTGGACTGGCTGATGCCCAACGCGCTGGCCAGCTGCTGCGACGAGTAGTCGCGCAGCAGGTGGGCGTTGTCGAGGATGAAATCGGCGATGCGGCGCTCGATGGCCGACATCTGCCCACGCTCGGTGCGGATCTTCAGCAGGGGCGGCATGCGGGGTGTCCGAGGGGCGTGCGTTGGAGCATAGGGGAACGCGTTGCGGTTGGCAGCGTAGAGCAGGTCATGGAGTGGGTCGGGCGGGTGGGGTTTGCAGGGGACGCCGTGAATCCGTCCATGGAGGCTTGGCCGCGCCATCCTTGGCGCGGACACCCCTGCAAGCCCCACCCGCCCGATCCCGGACAGATCGCGCGCGTGCCAGCCGCGAAGGGGATACGGGGTAGAGCAGAAGCAAGAGCAAAAGCATCCACGCATGGCGTGGATCCACGGGATGCAGTTGTTGCCTTTGACGTTGAGTCCGCCTTGTAGCGAGCCGAGCACCGCAGGTCCGGCGAGGGCGAAGAGGCGCGGGTGTCTGAGCGTAGCGAGTTCCCGCGCCGTCCCTCGACGGGCCGAGGAGCGCAGGGAACCGGTGCGTAGCACCGGCTCGCGGCCGGCGGAGCGTTTCTTTTGGTTACTTTTCTTTTCGCGAAAAGAAAAGTAACGCGCGACCCAGCGTCAGTGGCACGCAACGTCAGCCGCAAGGCAGAAATCAACCCAGCATCTCCAGCCCACGCACTTCGGTGATGCCCAACCCCGGCACGTCGCTGATGCTGATCTCCGATTCGTTGAAATGCACGCCGCCGCTGACCGGGTCGAACTGGCCCAGCGAGGGACCGTCGAGGTCGACCTTGGTGATCACATCGCTCTTGGCCACGGCCAGGTGCACAGCCGCAGCCACGCTGATGCTCGATTCGATCATGCAGCCGATCATGCACGGCACGCCGTAGATGCCGGCGATGTCGGCGATGCGGATCGCGTTGGACAGGCCGCCGGTCTTCATCAGCTTGATGTTGATGATGTCGGCCGCGCGCTGCTGGATCAGGTCCATCACCTGGCTGGGGCTGAACACGCTTTCGTCGGCCATCACCGGCGTGTTGACGCGGTCGGTGACGTACTTCAGGCCACTGATGTCCGCGGCCTTCACCGGCTGCTCCAGCAGCTCCAGTACCACGCCGGCTTCCTCCAGCGTGCGCATCGCATGCACCGCCTGCTTGGCGGTCCAGCCCTGGTTGGCATCCAGGCGCAGCAGGGCGCGGCCTTCCACGGCGGCATGGATCGCCTTGACCCGTTCGATGTCCAGGCCGATGTCCTTGCCGACCTTGATCTTCAACGACTCGAAGCCGCGTTCGATTGCCGACAGCGAGTCGGCCACCATCTTGTCGATGTAGTCCACGCTGATGGTGATGTCGGTGGTGATCACCGGGTCGCCGCCACCGAGCATCTGGTACAGCGGGGCACCGTGCAGCTGCGCCCACAGGTCGTACAGCGCGATCTCCACCGCCGCCTTGGCGCTGGTGTTGCGCTCCATCGCGGTCTGCACCAGCGTGCACAGGTGGTTGAGGTTGACCACGTCCTGGCCGATCAGGCGCGGGGCGATGAAGTGGCGGATCGCTTCGATGATCGAGCCGTGCGTATCGCCGGTGATCACCGCGGTGGCCGGTGCCTCGCCGTAACCCGTGTGACCGGTGTCGGTACGGATCAACACCACCACGTCTTCCACGGTTTCCACCGTGCGCAAAGCGGTCTTGAACGGTGTCTTCAACGGCACGCGCAGCATGCCCAGTTCGATGGCAGTGATCTTCATTCAGAGGGTCTTGGCCCGCAGGCGCTGGATGTTGGTGATGCGGTCGATGTAGCGGACGGTATCGCTGGCCATCATCGGCTCCAGCGGCGTGACCGAAACACCATTGAGATGGGCCTGCACGCGCGTGCCGTCGGCACCGAACCAGCTGCCGCCCGCCGTATCGTGGATGACCCAGGTGCGGCCGTCGACGTGGCCGATGGCCATCATCACATGACCGGGAATGTAGACCAGGTCGCCCACCTGCAGGCTGGTGACGGCCCGGTCGCGCACCGCCTTGCCGTCCTTGCCGCTGAACGGCAGGCGGTCCAGTGCCGGACTGACTGCCTGTGCACTGGTATTGCGTGGCAGCAGCACGCCGAAGCTGCGGTAGATCTCGGAGACGAAACCGCTGCAGTCGCGGGTGTCGTAGTCGTGGCCCCAGCCGTAGCGTTCGCCCAGGAACTTGAAGGCCTGCTGCAGCAACAGGCGTGGGGTCAGCGGCAGGTAATCGGCGGCGGTGTCCTGCGAGCGCGGCAGCAGCGCTGGTACCAGCTTCAGGCGGCCATCGGCTTCGCGCACCGGCAACTGCACCACCCACGAGGCATGGGCCTGCTGGCCGTTCACCGGTTCGGCGGCAGGCCAGTCGGCCAGCACCGGCAGGCGTATACCCATGTCCAGCTGCAGGCGCGAGACACGCGGTTCTTCCGGAGTGTAGGCGGTCTGTGCGGTGGCGCCGGTGACGATCCGGTACGGGCCCTTTGCGCCGTAGCCGAGCACCGTGGCCTTGTCGCCGCTGGCGATGGCCTCGGCCTCGATCCACGCGCTGTAGCGCTCGCTGTGCACGAACAGCCAGCGGCCGTCGGCGCTGCGGTGGACCACGGCGACCTTGTCGCCGGGGAACAGTGCCGATTCCTGGAAGCGGTCGATGTCGGTGTCACCGACGGTGCTGAAGACGCGCTCGCGGGTGGGGAAGGTGCGCAGCGCGGCACGCTTCACCACCAGCCCGTAGGCCGGTGCCACCTGTGTGGGAATCGCATCGAGGCCGAGGTTGGCTTCGATCGTGCTGCGCAGCGCGGGTGCGATCGCCTGGCCCTTGTCGTTGTAGAGGGCGCGGGTGGGCCAGCTCGACAGCGCGGTGATGCTGGCGCGAACCGTCGCCGCATCAAGCTGGGCGGGCAGTGTGGCGATGTCCTGGATGTGGCTGTCCTGCGCCCGCATCCGCGCGTTCTGTGCTTCGATCTGCGCGCGATCCAGAATCGGCGCATCGGCGTTGTCCAGGCGCGCGGCCCAGTACTGCGGGGTCAGATAGGCCTCGTGCAGGCCGATCACATAGGGCAGCGGCGCACCCGGGTCGGCCGGTGGGGCCGCCTGTGCAAAGGCCGGAGCGGCCAGCAGGCACAGGGCCAGGGTCAAGCGGCGCGGCCAATGCCGGTGCCGTTCGCGGAAAGCCAGGCTCATGCGGTGCACACCCTCCTCGAATGCCTGTTGGAATATTTATTCCTTTTGGCCCCGAAAGCAAGAATAAATTATTGACCAACATCCCGGCCCGTGTTACACAGCCGTTACCACCCGCGCTGGGGAAGTGTCGCTGTGGATCCTGCCGTTCGCAAACCGCGTCTGACTGCCGCCGCCGGCCTGGTTGCCGTGTTGCTGCTGTGGGTGTCGGCCACGCACGCAGCAGGCGAGCGCAGCAGCCAGCAGCGCGCGCGGGGAGTGCAGGTGATCGACCTGGTCGACAGCGGCCGTTTCCGCGACGCCGATGCGCAGCTGGCCACTACACCCGCCGCCACAGACGAGGCGTTCCAGCGCGAGCGCATGCGCCGCATCCGCCTGGATTTCGCCCTCGACGAAAACGCCGCCAAGGACGCCGTACGGCGCGGCATTCCCGATCTGACCGACGAGGAATTTGCGCGCTGGGACCAACTCGGCCTGATCGAGCATCTCGATATCGATGGCAAGCGTTGGTACTTCAAGCGCGCACCCTCGAACCTGTTCCTGCTCAGCGACGAAGCACGCGCGCGCCGCCGCGCGGATGCACCGATGCCGCCTCCGGGCCCCAACGAAGTGCTCAACGCCCACCACGCAGGCGTGGTTGCCGCGGCCGAACAGAGTGGCCAGGCGTCGGTACTGCCGCAGCGCTATGAATTCACCCAGTCGCTCACGGTGAAAGCCGATGTGGTGCCCGCCGGTGAAACGATCCGCGCGTGGATTCCGTACCCGCGCGAGATCCCCGGCCAGCAGGAGCAGGTGCAGTGGCTGGGCAGCAGCCCGGGCAAGGCGCGCGTGGCTCCGGCCCATACCCGGCAACGCACCGCCTACCTCGAAGCCAAAGCGGTCGCCGGGCAGCCGACCCGCTTCGAGATCCGCTACGCGGTCACGATCTTCGCCCGGCATACCGCGATCAACCCGGCCGTAGTGCAACCGACCCCGGCCGATCCGGCCCTGAAGCCCTACCTGGCCGAGCAGCTGCCGCATGTGCGCTTCACCCCGGCGCTGAAGCTGTTCTCCGACCAGGTGCTGCAGGGCGAGACGCGCCCGTATGAAGTGGTGCGCAAGCTGTTTGCCGCGGTCGACCGCATTCCGTGGGCCGGTGCGCGCGAATATTCCACGCTCAGCAACATCAGCGACTACGCACTGCGTGCCGGCCATGCCGACTGCGGGCAGCAGACCCTGCTGCTGATCGCGCTGCTGCGCCTGAACGGCATCCCCGCACGCTGGCAGTCGGGCATGGTGTTCTCCGACGATGGCAGTGGTTACAGCAACCTGCATGACTGGGGACAGGTCTACCTGGCGCCGTATGGCTGGCTGCCGATGGACGTGACCACTGGCGCACTGGCCAGCGATGTACCGGCACTGCGCGACTTCTACCTGGGTGGCCTCGATGGCTACCGCATCGCCTTCAACGATGATTTCGGCCAGCCCTTCGTGCCGGCCAAACAGCATTACCGCTCGGAAACGGTCGACTCGCAGCGTGGCGAGGCCGAGTGGGCAGGCGGCAACCTGTACTTCGACCAATGGAGCTACGACTTCCAGTGGCGGGTACTGCCAGCCAGGCAACGCTAGCGCGACACATCGCATTCCACACCATTCAATTCTTGCAGGAGAGAGCAGGGGATGAAGGCTTACAGCATCAAGCGGGCGGCGTTGTGCGTCGCCCTTGGGGCGTGTCTGGGCGTGATCGCGCCCAGCGCATTCGCACAGGATGGTTCAGTGGTCGGCCGGCTGGTCAGCGATGCCGGCCAGGTCCCGGCCGGTGCCACGGTGACCGTACGCAACCCGGCAACGGGCTTCGTGCGCTCCGTGCAGGCCGACGCAAACGGCAGCTACCGCATTCCGCTGCTGCCGGTCGGCACCTATGAGATGGAGGTGAGCCTGCCCGTCGGAGGGGCCAGCCGCGTCGGCCAGGTGACGGTCAGCCTCGGCAGTGCCACCACGGTCAACGTGCCGCTGGGTGCGGTCAGTACCCTGGGCACCGTCGAAGTGCGGGCGCCGCAGGTGGTGTCGATGGTGGATGTGAAGTCCACCGAGTCGGCCACCAACATCACCCGCGAGGAACTGTCGCGCCTGCCAGTGGACCGTGACATCACCGCGGTGGCGCTGCTCGCGCCGGGCGCGGTGAAGGGCAAGGGGTCCTTGGGCGGGCAGGGCATTTCCTTCGGCGGTTCGTCGGTGGCCGAGAACACCGTCTACATCAATGGCCTGAACGTCACCGACTTCTACAACCGGGTCGGCTTCTCGTCGGTGCCGTTCTCGTTCTACCAGGAGTTCCAAGTCAAGACGGGCGGCTACTCGGTGGAGTTCGGGCGCAGCACCGGCGGCGTCATCAATGCGGTGACCCGCTCGGGCAGCAACGATTTCAAGGCCGGTGCCGAACTGGTGTTCGAGCCGCGCGCGTGGCAGTCGCAGGCACGCGACCGCTACGACGGCAGCGGCAGCCGCTACATCACCGCCAGCCGCGACGACTACAGCCGCAGCGCGCTGAATGTGTTCGCTTCCGGTGCGCTGGTGCAGGATCGCCTGTTCTTCTTCGGCATGTACGAGGCGCGCGACTACCGTCCCACCTCGACCAATGATGCCGGCACGCGCCTGAGCCAGGGCAAGGCCGATGATCCGTTCTGGGGCGGCAAGATCGACTGGCAGATCACCGACACCCAGATGCTGTCGCTGTTCGGCTTCTCGGACAAGAGCAAGACCCTCACCGACGTCTACGCCTACGATTACGCCACGGGGCAGACCGTGGGCGAGCGCAGCAACCAGATCTACAACACGGTGGGTGGCAAGAACTGGTCCGGTACCTACAGCTGGCAGGTCAACAACGACCTGACCATGAAGCTGATGTACGGCGAGAACAAGCGCAACCGTGTGCAGAGCTCGTTGATGGACCAGAACTGCAACCGCGTGTTCGACAACCGCACGGCCGGCCAGGGCGTGCCGCCGTCGCTGCAGGGCGACCGCAGCTGCACCAGCAGCTCGCAGCTGGAGTCGGCGCTGGACACGCGCAAGGCCGCGCGCGCGGACTTCGAATGGACGTTGGGCGACCACCTGTTGCGGTTCGGCCTGGATCGGGAAGAGAACACCTCCGATTACAGCCGCGCCTATCCGGGCCCGGGCGGCTTCCGCTACGACATCTACTACCGCACTCCCGGCAGCTCGCTGAACGGTGGCGTGGTGCCGGCCAGCGGCGTGGTCGTGCGCACCCGTCGCTATGAAGTGGAAGGGGCCTTCGAGACGATCAACTCGGCCTACTACCTGGAAGACAACTGGCAGGTGACGCCGAATCTGCTGCTGAACATGGGCCTGCGCCTGGAAGCCTTCGACAACAAGGGCGGCGACGGCAGCAGCTACATCAAGATCGACGACATGCTGGCCCCGCGCCTGGGCTTCTCCTGGGACGTGCGCGGCGATGGCACGACCAAGGTGTTCGGCAACCTGGGCCGATACTTCCTGCCGGTGGCCAACGTCATCAACATCAAGCAGGCCGGTGGTTTCCTCGACGAGCGCACCTGGTATGAGTTCCTCGGCTACACCGGCGCAGCCAACAACATCCCCAACCTGGGCGCGCAGATCGGCCCAGTGGACAACTCGCAGGGCGACGGCAGCGTGCCGGACCTGCGCGCGGAAGTGAACCGGGACATGGACCCGGTCTACCAGGATGAAGCGATCCTGGGCTTCCAGCAGATGATCAACGAGGCCTGGTCGGTAGGCGCCAGCGTGACCTACCGGCGCCTGCACAATGCCATCGATGACATGAACATCACCGCGACCGGGCAGTGTGGTGCCATCGACGGCGTGTGGATCATGGGCAACCCGGGGCGCACCAACACCGTGTGGGGTGACACCGACTGCGACGGCCGCAACGATGGCTGGATCAGCATCGACACCTCGAAGGAAGGTTGGGCGCTGTATGACGACAACGGCAATTATGTCGGCCAGCGCGGCTGGGTGAAGCCCAAGCGTGACTACAAGGCGCTGGAACTGCAGGTCGACCGCGCCTGGGACGGCAAGTGGGGCTTCAACGCGTCCTACACCCTTGCATACGGTCGCGGCAACGCAGAAGGCCCGGTCAACTCCGATACCGACTTCGCCGATGCAGGGCGCACCGAGAACTTCGACAACCCCTGGGTCAACTACGGTGGCTATGGCTACCTGGCCAACGACCGCCGCCACCAGTTCAAGTTCCGTGGCAGCTACGCATTGACCGAGAACCTCAGTGTGGCGGCCACGCTGGGCGTGCAGTCGGGCAGCCCGATTACCCGCTTCGGCGCCGGTAATCCGTTCGACGACACCGACTTCCACAGCTACTACGTGTGCGTGTCCAATTGCCAGGCGACGGTTCCGTCCCAGCGCGTGTTCGTGCATTCGCCACGCGGTGGCGATGGCCGCACGCCCTGGACCTATGACCTGGACGTGAGCGTCTCGTACAAGGTGCCGATTCCCACCGATCTGCGCCTGAAGCTGGCGGTGTACAACGTGCTCAACCAGCAGCGCGTGGTGACCGTGGACCAGGACTACGAGCCGCAGGACAGCATCGGCACGCCGAACCCGCTGTACCGCTACGGCACCGGCTTCCAGTCACCGCGCTATGCGCAGTTGACCGTGACATGGGCCTACTGAAGCCCGCACGGCAGGCTCGAAACTGCGTCTGCGCGGCGGCGCTGGCGGTGTTCCCGGTTGCGGTGGCACAGACCACCGCGACCGCCTCCCTCGATGCCGACGTCGCCGCAGTCGTCCAGCACGAGCACCTGCCCGGGCTGGCCATGGCGGTGGTCGACAACGGGCAGGTGGTCTATCGCCACGCCGAGGGGACCCGCGGCGACGGCGGCCGCATCGACCAGGACACGCTGTTCAAGATCGCCTCCAACAGCAAGGCGATCACCGCCGCGCTGCTGGCGCGGCTGGTGCAGCAGGGGATGCTGCGCTGGGAGGATCCGGTGCAGCAACATCTGCCGGGCTTCCGCATGCACGATGCGTGGGTGGGCGAGCAGATGCAGGTGCGCGACCTGCTGATCCACAACAGCGGCCTCGGCCTGGGCGCCGGTGACCTGATGCTGTGGCCGGAGCCGAACGCGTTCACCCGTGCCGACATCATCGCGGGGCTGGCGCACCTGAAACCGGTCAGCAGTTTCCGCAGCCGCTACGCCTACGACAACCTGATGTACGTGGTGGCCGGCGAAGTGGCGGCGGCAGCGGGTGGCAAGCCGTATGACCAGCTGATGCGCGAGCAGGTGTTCGAACCACTGGGCATGACCCGCTGCCAGGTGGGGGCGTGGTCGGTGAAGCGCGTGGGCAACGTGGCGCAGCCGCATGCCTGGCGCGGTGATCGCAACGCGGTAGTGAACGCGGATGGAGCGATCAGCCCGGACCTGCCCTCGATGGCCGCCGGCGGCATCCGCTGTTCGCTGCGCGACATGACGCGCTGGATGCAGGTGCTGCTCGATCCCACGCTCGCGCCCGGCTGGTTGGACGCTGAGCAGCGCCGTACGCTGTGGACCCTGCACATGCCGATGGCGCTGGGTGAACGCCAGCGGCGCTGGGACAACGCGCATTTCTATGGCTACGGCTATGGCTGGCGGGTGTCGGACATGGATGGGCAGTGGAAGGTGGCGCACACCGGCACCCTGTCGGGCATGTACTCGTCGCTGGCGCTGTTGCCTGACCGCAAGGTGGGCGTGGTGATGCTGATCAACGGTGAAGGCGAGGATGCGCGCACCGCATTGATGCAGGCCGCGCTGAAGCGCTTCACCGCCCCCGATGAGGCGCGTCCGGCGCTGGCGTACCTGGCCGAACTGAAGGCTGACCAGGCTACGCGCGCGGCAAGCGGCCATCAGCGGCCGGCGACGTCGGAGGCATGGCCGACATCGGACGCCGATCTGCCGCGCTGGCAGGGCCGCTACACCGATCCGTGGCTGGGGCCGGCCTCGCTTTGCCCGGGCAAGGACGGCCTGCGCTTCAGCGTGGACAAGTCGCCCCGGCTGCAGGGGGCCGTGCGGCAGCTGCAGGGGCGCTGGCTGCTGCGTTGGGATACGCTGGGCGAAGACGCGCAGGCGTGGCTGCAGCCCGGCGAAGGCCGCGCACCAACACTGGACCTGCGCGCCATCGATCCGGACACCGACTTCAGCTATGACTTCCAGGACCTGCATTTCACTCGTACTGGCGATTGCCCTGGCGGCGACCACCCGCGCCGCTGAGCCACCGCGCGTTTCACCGGCCACCGACGCGGCCAGCGCCGGACTGGTGGAGATCCGCACGCTGTCGCCGCGCATCGAGCGGGATATCCGCTATGCGGGTGCCAACAACTTCACCGGCGCGCGCGTGCCCGGCTACGAGGCGCCTTCGTGCTACCTGCTGGCGCCGGTGGCGAAGGCGCTGGCACAGGTGGAACAGGACCTGCGCGCCGATGGTTTCGGCCTGCGCCTCTACGACTGCTACCGGCCGGTGCGTTCGGTGCAGGCGTTCATGGCCTGGGTGAACGATCCGCGCGAGCTCTCGCGCAAGGCGCAGCAGTACCCGGATCTGGACAAGCCACGCCTGCTGGCTGACGGCTACATCGCCGAGCGCTCCGGCCACAGCCGCGGTGCCACGGTGGACCTGGGCCTGCTGGATTGCCGCATCGGTGCATGTACGCCGTTGGACATGGGCACTGACTTCGACTTCTTCGGGCCACGTGCGCATACGCAGACGAGCGGGCTGAGTGAGACTCAGCAGGCGAACCGGCGACAACTGGTGCAGGCAATGGCACGCCGTGGTTTCGTGAACTATCCGCAGGAGTGGTGGCATTACACGTTCCAGCCGGAACCGGATCCCGTTACCGCCTACGACGTTCCTGTGCGGTAGCTGGCACCCTTGATGGACTGGGGTCAGAGCCGTTCTCCATAGAAAAACGGATCTGACCCCGACCCTCGCAACGATTTGGTGCGCCATCTCTCGTTGATGTTGCCGGCCAGCGGCCGGCGCTACCGCAGGTGCAGAGCGCCCTCCTGCCGATACCCTTACACTGGCCGCCATCCTACGTTTGCCCACCCGATGAATCTTCCCCTGCACTTCGGCCTGCTCGGCACCCTGGAAGCGGGCGCCATCGCCCTGCTGGTCGGCCTGTTCGTGTACCTCCTGTGGTCGCAGCTGTGCCGCCTGCTGCGGTGGTCGATGGGGCACGCGATCGGCTGGTCCTGCGTCATCGCCGTGATCATCGCCGCCGGCATCGATGCGTGGAAGCTGTTCTACATGGGCATCGTGCGGCTGGAATCGCCGCTGTACGCGCGCATCTTCCTGGCCACCATCCACGATCCGAACGAACTTGGCAGCCGTGTGGTGCTGGAAATCGCCGGTGCGCTCGCCGGTGTTGCTCTTGCGTGGGTGTTGTTCAGTTCGCGGTCATCGGAAAAAACCGTCGACTGACGCAGGTTTTTCGTTGCCTGCCGGTTAAGTGCAGAGGCGCTGAATGCGCATCTTATGAGGCACTCACTTCGCCCTAACCACCGCGCTAACGCATGCGTGGAGGCCAGTGGTTAATCGCGCGTGTGGACGCCGGTCGCGGCGCAAAATCGATTCAGAAACGCGGTGGCAGGGTAGGTGCCGTGCGGAATCAACACGCCGCGCAACACCACCCAATCGGTAGGAGACACCCCTGATGACTATTCGCAACCGCAAGCCCCTGATCGCCCTGATCGTCGCCGCCGGCAGCGTGCTGGCCATTCCGGCGATGGCCCAGTCGGCCAAGCAGCAGGCCGCGCAGGCACAGAACGAGGCCGCCCAGGCGCAGCAGGCAGCGGCACAGGCGGGCCAGGCGGCTGACCAGGCAACCAATGCGGCCGCAGCGGCCTCGGCCCAGGCCAACGGCGGTGGCCAGACCTGGGCCAGCATCGATACCGATGGCAACGGCACCATCAGCAAGACCGAGGCGCAGGTGAACGCCGGCCTGGCCCAGGTGTTCGACCAGGCCGATACCAACAAGGACGGCGAGCTGAGCGCCGATGAGTACAAGGCCTACGTGGCCGCCCAGCAGGCCGGCGCCGGTGGCGCAGCGCAGGGTGCACAGGGCAGGTAAGTCCTGCATCGGGGCGTATGGGAACCCGGGCGTCTTCGGCCGCCCGGGTTTTTTTCGTCACCACGGCCCCTGTATCCTTGCGTGATGAACACCCCCACGCCTGCGCCGTCGCGCGCCATCGGCCTGGTCGGTTTTGACGGTGACGATACGCTGTGGAAGAGCGAGGACTACTACCGCAAGGCCGAGCAGGATTATCTTGACCTGCTGTCGCGCTACGTCGACGTGCATGACACCCAGACCGCGCGCCACCTGCTGGAAGTGCAGCAGCGCCACCTGGGCACCTTCGGCTACGGCGTCAAGAGCATGACCCTGTCGATGATCGAAGCGGCCATCGACATCACCGGCCAGCGCATCGAGGCCAAGGACATCCAGCGCATCCTCGATATCGGCCACGACACCCTGCGCCACCCGGTCGAGCTGATCGACGGTGTGCGCGAAGCGGTGGCGGCCATCGCCGAGCACTACCCGGTGGTGCTGATCACCAAGGGCGACCTGTTCCACCAGGAAGCCAAGATCAAGGTCGCCAACCTGGCCGAGCTCTTCCCGCGCATCGAGATCGTTTCCGAGAAGGACCCGGAGACCTACGCCCGCGTGCTGGCCGAATTCGACCTGCCGATGCAGCGCTTCGTGATGGTCGGCAACTCGCTGCGCTCGGACATCGAGCCGGTGGTCACCCTGGGTGGCTGGGGCGTGCATACCCCGTACGCAGTGACCTGGGCCCACGAGACCCAGCATGGCGTGGCCGACGACGAACCGCGCATGGTCACTGCCGATACCGCCCACGACTGGCCGGCCGCACTGGCGGCGATCGAGGCCAAGGCCGCTGCGGCCTGACAGGGCCCGTCGGCTGCGGCAGAATCGGGGCATGAACCACCGACTGCGCGCGCTGTTGTTGTCCCTGCTGCTGGTGCCGGCCACCGTGCTGGCCCAGCAGACCGCCGAGCGCTCAAGCGCCTACGAAGTGGACACCGGCGACAGCTGGGTCGATGCCCAGCTGCAGGACATCAACCATTACGCCGAACGCTACCCCGACGCCTTCCTCGACGAAGTGTCGCGCTATGCCGACGTGCCGCGCGGCTACATCAGCGCGCTGTTCACCACCCACGGCTGGCAGGCCGGAGACATCTATTTCGCCTGCTTCTGGGCCAAGGCCAGTGGCCAGACCTGCCGCGACAGCGTGCGTGCCTTCAGCCAGGACCCGGAGGGCGGCTGGGAGGCGGTGGTCAAGCGCATGCCCACCAAGCCGGACAATCTGCACTACCGGGCTGTGCGCCATGCCATCGTGGCCAGCTACCAGCACTGGGACCGGCCGATCACGCTGGATGCCACGCTGAAGCGCCAGTTGAAGCGGTAGCGGCGGCCGCTGGCCGGCTATTGCATCCCTTCCAGGCATCCGGGGTTGCCGGCCAGCGGCCGGCACTACCGATTTCCTTATGTTGCTGTGCATATCGCCGCCGCCGCGCGCTCCGGCGACAATACGGGTCCGAGCTGTTCCCCGTTCCCGTAATCGAGTGACTGATGAGCGCCTCTTTCGTTTCGCCTGATGTGATCCGCCGCCTGTTCGCGCAGGCCATGTCCCGCATGTACCGTACCGAAGTGCCGCTGTACGGCACGCTGGTGGAACTGGTGGAGGGGATCAACGCGCAGGTGCTTGCCCAGGACCCGGCGCTGGCCGCGCAGCTGCAGCGCAACGACGAGCGTGCGCGCCTGGATGAAGAGCGTCATGGCGCGATCCGCGTCGGTACCGTGCAGGAGCTGGCCACGCTGCGCCGCCTGTTCGCGGTGATGGGCATGTACCCCGTCGGCTACTACGACCTGTCGGTGGCCGGCGTGCCGGTGCACTCCACCGCGTTCCGCCCGCTGACCGGCGCGGCGCTGGCGCAGAATCCGTTCCGCGTGTTCACCTCGCTGCTGCGCCTGGAGCTGATCGAAGACGAAGCCCTGCGTGCCGAGTCGGCGAAGATCCTGGCACGCCGCCGCATCTTCACCGACGGCGCGCTGGCGCTGATCGACCTGGCCGAGCGTGACGGTGGGCTGTCGCAGGCCGATGCCGAGCGCTTCGTCGATGAAGCACTGGAAACCTTCCGCTGGCACGGCGACGCCACGGTCGACCTGCCAACCTACCGCGCGCTGCACAACGCGCACCGGCTGGTGGCCGACGTGGTCAGTTTCCGCGGCCCGCACATCAACCACCTGACCCCGCGCACGCTGGACATCGACGCTGCACAGGCGGCAATGATCGAGCATGGCATGGCGGCCAAGGCAGTGATCGAAGGCCCGCCGCGCCGCGCCTGCCCGATCCTGCTGCGCCAGACCAGCTTCAAGGCGCTGGAAGAGGCCGTGCATTTCCCGGATGCGGACGGTGGCGATGCCGGCACCCACACCGCGCGCTTCGGCGAGATCGAACAGCGCGGCCTTGCGCTGACCCCGAAGGGCCGCGCGCTGTACGACCAGCTGCTGTCGCAGGCACGTGATGCCGGCGGCGAAGGCAGTACCGGTGGCGACTACGGCCAGCGCCTGCAGGCGGTGTTCGCCAGCTTCCCGGATGATCATGACACCCTGCGCCAGGAAGGCCTGGGGTATTACCGCTACCAGCTGACCGACGCTGGCCGCGCCGCGCCGGAGCGCGTGGCCGATCTGCCGGCCGAAGTGCTGGTGGCCGCCGGCCTGGCCACGGCCGATCCGATCGTCTACGAGGATTTCCTGCCGGTCAGTGCCGCGGGCATCTTCCAGTCGAACCTGGGCGGCGAAGAACAACGCGCGTATGCCGCACATGCCAACCGCGAGGCCTTCGAGCAGGCGCTGGGCGTGGCGGTGAATGACGAGTTCGAGATCTACGAGCGGCTGCAGGCCGAATCGCTGGCGAGCCTGCGCACCGCGTGAAGGTAGAGCCGGCCGCTGGCCGGCTGTAGGGGGAAGCCGGCCAGCGCCCGGCTCTACCCGAAGTCCGTAGCGGGTCTCAGCCCTTCATTGTGCCGGTATCCAGCCAGCGCTGGTGCCACGACAACGCTTCCGGCAGCAGGTGCGGGGTGTGCTTGCCGTAGCTCTCGCGGCTGGCACGGTCGAAGTAATCCTGCAGCTGCGGGCGGAAGTCCGGGTGCGCGCAGTTGTCGATCAGCACCTGCGCGCGCTTGCGCGGGGTCAGGCCGCGCAGATCGGCCAGGCCCTGTTCGGTGACGATCACCGACACATCGTGCTCGGTGTGGTCGACATGGCTGGCCATCGGCACGATCGCCGAGATGGTGCCGTTCTTGGCAGTGGACGGGCTCAGGAAGGCCGACAGGAAACCGTTGCGGGCGAAGTCACCCGAACCGCCAATGCCGTTCATGATCCGCGTGCCCATCACGTGCGTCGAATTGACGTTGCCGTAGATGTCCACCTCGATCATGCCGTTCATGCCGATGCAGCCCAGACGGCGCACCAGTTCCGGATGGTTGGAGATTTCCTGCGTGCGCATGATGATGCGCTCGCGGTAGAAATCGATGTTCTCCTTGAATGTCTCGTTGGCCTGCGGGCTCAGCGCGAAGCCGGTGCACGAGGCATAGCTCAGCACGCCGTCGCGCAGCAGGTCGAGCATGCCGTCCTGGATCACTTCGGTGAACGCGGCCAGGTCGCGGAAACCGCTCTTGGCCAGGCCGGCCAGCACAGCGTTGGGGATGTTGCCCACGCCCGACTGCAGCGGCAGCAGGTTCGGCGGCAGGCGGCCCTTCTTCACCTCGTGCTTGAGGAACTCGATCAGGTGCGAAGCGATCTGTTCGCTGGTCGCATCGATCGGGCTGAACGGGCTGTTGCGGTCCGGGCCGTTGGTACGCACCACGGCCACGATCTTGTCCGGGTCGCAGCGCAGCGCGGTATCGCCGATGCGGTCGTTGGCGTTCACCAGCGGAATCGGCTTGCGGTGCGGCGGCAGCGCGGTGCCGTAGTAGATGTCATGCATGCCGTCGACGCCGGCCGGCTGCCACTCGTTGACCTCGACGATCACCTTCTTGGCTAGGTCCAGCCAGGTCTTGTTGTTGCCGACCGAGGTGGAGGGCACCAGCGAACCATCTTCGCGGATGGCCGAGACTTCGATGACGGCAGTATCGATCTCGCCATAGAAGCCGAACCACACGTGCTGGGCGACGTGGCTGAGGTGGATGTCGATGTAATCCAGCTTGCCCTCGTTGATGCGGTTGCGCGCGTCCGGATCGCTCTGGAACGGCATGCGCATGGCGATGCCATCGGCCTTGGCCAGCGCGCCATCGAGTTCCGGCGCGGTGGAGGCGCCGGTCATCAGCTTGATCTGGAAGGGCTGGCCCTGGGCGTGCACCGCTTCGATGCGGCGGGCCAGTTCGACGGGAACGGCCTTGGGATAGCCGGAGCCGGTAAAGCCGCTCATGGCCACGGTTTCACCGGGCTGGATCAGCGCGGCTGCGGCCTCGGCGGAGACCACGCGGTCACGGAGACGCGCGTTGGCGATGCGATCAACAGACATGACGACAGTGTTTCTGGGGGGAATCCCGATTATCGGCCATCCTCATCCGTACGGGGGGTTCTACCTTCGTGGAATGGCTTTTCCCCCAGGGGCTCACCCATACCCACCGGTTTTGTTTTGCAGTGCAGCGTGCAAAGTGCTTTCGCAGCCCGCACGATGGCCCTGCATCCCGACGTGGGGGAGGGAGCAGAGCCCGCTGGCAGTTCGCTGCAAGCGGGCTTTTTTATTGCCTGTCGCCCAGTATGAATACGCGGCTCCCAGTATCGGTAGTGCCGGCCGCTGGCCGGCAACCCCAGCAACCTTCGGCGGGATCATCGGATCTGCCGGCCAGCGGCCGGCACTACCAGGTCATCGGATCTGCCGGCCAGCGGCCGGCACTACCGGGTCCGTCGCGTCCCCACCGGGTCGATACAATCCGCCCATGACCCTCGCCCCCGCTGACCTGCCCGCCCCCCTGCAGCCCCTTGTCGACCGCGCGCTGGCGCGTCTGGCCCAGGTCCTGCCCGAGCCCATCCCGAGCGACCTGCAGCCGCTGCTGTCCCGACTGGCGGTGGCCAGCGATTTCGCACTGGACACGCTGGTGCGGCAACCGGCCCTGCTGGCGCAGCTGGCCACCCCCGGCTGCCCGCCGATCCCGCCACCGGTGCTCGATCCGCTGCAGCCCAGCGACTGGCCGGCGCAAATCCGGCGCTGGCGTACTGCCATGTCGACACGGCTGATCTGGCGCGACCTGACCGGTCTGGACGACGTGGCACAGACCCTGGCCGGCGCCACCACCCTGGCCGAGGACTGCCTGCGGCTGGCGCTGGACGCCCTGCAGCAGGAATTCGCCCAGCGCCACGGCGTGGTCCGAGATAACGCAGGCACGCCGCAGCAGCTGGTGGTGTTCGGCCTCGGCAAGCTCGGCGGCGGCGAGCTCAACTTCAGTTCCGACATTGATCTGGTCTACGCCTATCCGCACGGCGGCGAATCCGACGGTCCGCGCGCGCTGGCCGCCGAAGAGTATTTCGCCCGCCTCGGCCAGCGCCTGGCCAAGCTGCTGGACGAAACCACCGTTGATGGCTTCAGCCACCGCGTCGACCTGCGCCTGCGCCCGTTCGGCAGCGCCGGCCGCGTCGCACTGTCGTTCGCGGCGATGGACCAGTACTTCCAGCGCGAAGGCCGCGACTGGGAGCGCTATGCATGGCTGAAGGCGCGCGCGGTCGCCGGCGATGTCCAGGCGGGTGAGGCGTGGCTGCAGACCCTGCGCCCGTTCGTGTACCGCCGCTACCTGGATTTCACCGCGCTCGATGGCCTGCGCGAGATGAAGGCAGCGATCACCGCCGAAGTCGCGCGCCGCGAGCTGCATGAAGACATCAAGCGCGGTGCCGGTGGCATCCGCGAAATCGAGTTCCTGTGCCAGGCGCTGCAGCTGATCCGCGGTGGCCGCGAGCCTGCGCTGCGCGAGCGCCGCCTGCTGGTGGCGCTGGACGCGCTGGTGGCCGCGGGGCAGATCGCGCCCGAGGATGGCAGCGCGCTGCGTGAGGCCTACCTGTTCCTGCGCCGCCTGGAGAACCGCCTGCAGATGCTGCGCGACGCACAGACCCACGTGCTGCCCAGCGACGCGCTGGACCGCGAGCGCATCGCCGTCGGCCTCGGCTACCCGGACTGGGACGTGCTGCGCGCGGCGCTGGCCGAACAGCAGCAGCGGGTCAGTACCGAATTCGCCGCGCTGCTGGCCCCGCGCAAGGGCCAGGCCGCGCCCGACGCGCTGGCCAACTACTGGCGCAGCCTGCCCGAGGGCAGCAACGCGGCGTTGCTGGCCGAAGCCGGTTTCCTCGATGCCAACGGCGCCGACCAGTCATTGCGTGATTTCGCGCAGGGCACCGGCGTGAAGTCATTGTCCGATGCCGCGCGTGCGCGGCTGGATCGCGTACTGCCTGCGTTGCTGCATGCGGCCACGCGTTCGCCGCAGCCCGATGCCGCGCTCAAGCGCGTGCTTGGCCTGCTGCAGGCGGTGCTGCGCCGGACCAGCTATCTCGCGCTGCTGGACGAACAACCGAGCGCGCTGGCGCGTCTGGTCGACGTGCTGGCGCGCAGCGCGCTGCTGGCCGAGCGTCTGGCCGCGTACCCGCTGCTGCTGGACGAACTGCTGGACGTGCGCGTGTCCGGTCCGATGCCCGATGCCGCCGGCATGCTGGCCGAATGCCGGCAGGTGCTGGCGGTGGAAGATCCCGAATCGGCACTGCGCTGGCTCAACGAGACGCGGCTGGCGCTCAGTTTCCGCATGGCGATGGCCACGCTGGATGGTCGCCAGGGGGCGGTGGACAGCACGCGGCAACTGGCCGAGCTGGCGCAGGCGGTGGTCACCACCGTGCTGGCGATGGCCGAGGCGGACATGCGCGCCGCGCACGGCGCGATTCCCGGTGGACGTTTCGCGATCATCGGCTACGGCAGCCTCGGTGGGCTCGAGCTGGGCTTCGGTTCCGACCTGGACCTGGTATTCCTGCACGACAACCCGGCCGGCGTGGAGGCCAGCGACGGCGCACGTCCGCTGGAACCGGGGCGCTGGTATGCGCGGCTGGCGCAGAAGGTGATGGCGCTGCTTGGTGCGGTCACCGCCGCCGGGCGCCTGTACGACATCGACGTGCGCCTGCGCCCGGACGGTGGCAAAGGATCGCTGGTGTCTTCGTTGGCCAGCTACACCGAGTACCAGCGCGAACGCGCATGGACCTGGGAACACCAGGCCCTGGTACGTGCACGCGGCGTGGCCGGTGATGCCAGCCTGCTGGCCGACTTCGAGCAGGTGCGTGCGCAGACACTGGGCCGCGAACGCGATGCCGGTGTGCTGTATGCCGATGTGTTGAAGATGCGTGGCCGCATGCGCACCGAACTGGACCGCAGCGACGCCGTGCGGCTGGACCTGAAGCAGGGTGCCGGTGGCGTGGTGGACCTGGAGTTCCTGCTGCAGACCGGCGTGCTGGCACGCAGCGCGCAGCATCCGGCGCTGCTGCAGCCGCGCGATACACCGTCGTTGATTGATGCGCTGGCAGTTATCGGTTTCGTTCCCGATGCCACGGCGCAGGCGCTGCACACCGCGCATGCCACGCTGCTCGACGTAGGCCTGGCCTGCACGCTGGACCGGCGCCCGCGACTGGCACCGACCACGCCGGCGATTGAAGACGCGTGTGCGGCGATTACGGCGGCGTGCAGAGCGGCGGCGTTGCCGTTCGGGTGAGTGGGTGCACCCATTAGAGCAATTGCCCGGGGATGATCCGCTGTTGGTAGGTGCCGACCGTTGGTCGGCACAATCTGTCAGCGGTGATGAACTCTGATGGAGCGTGCCGACCAACGGTCGGCACCTACCGTGCTCATGTGCCATCCAAGGTTGGCACCTACCAGAGCATGTGCGTTCAGCTGGTGGCGCGCAGCGGCGCCATCTTCCACAGCAGCGCGCGGAATGGGGCCAGCAGGCAGACGCCGATCGCCAGCTTCACTGCCAGGTCGCCAGCGGCCCAGCTCACCCACGGCAAGGTGGAACCGGCAAACGCGATCGACCAGAAAATCGTGGTATCCACCGTCGCGCTGCAGGTGGTGGCCACCATTGGTGCGCGCCACCAGCTGCCACGGCGCAGGCGGTCGAACACGGTGATGTCCAGCAGCTGGGCCACGATGAACGCCGAGCACGAGGCAATGGCGATGCGCGGGGTGGCCACCCAGATCGACAGCAGCACCGCCACCGCGAAACCGATCCACGCCACGCGGCGCGCCGGGGCCGGACCGAAGCGACGGTTGATCAGGTTGCTGACCAGGAACGCGACCGGATAGCTGAAGGCGCCCCAGGTCAGCCAGTCGTTGATCGGGTACTGCACCAGTACGTTGGACAGCAGCACCACCGCGCCCATCGCCAGCACCGCCAGCACCAGGGCGCGCGGGGTCAGCGGGGCAAACAGAGGGGCAGGACGCACGGACATGGCGAGCCAGGGGGACAAAGGGGATCGCCCATTATCCGCCCGGCCTGCGGCAAAGCCAAAACCGGTCGTTCAGCTTTACAGCGCTTCACTCATCACGTCACCGGCGGCATAGGCCGTCGGCACATAGGCCAGGGTCTGGCCCTGCGCGCTCTTCACGTTCCAGCCGGCACCGGCCTCGGTGGGGTCGAAATGCACCCGTTGCCCGACCACGAAGGCCGCCGTCGGGTTCTCGCCCTGCGGCTGCACCGGCCAGCGCAGGGTGGCGGTGTGGTCGGCCTTGTCGGGTACCTGCAGCTGCACCTGGCGCTCGCCCGACGGCGTGGTCTCCACCTTCTTCACTTCCATCGGCGGCAGCGGCACCGCCTTGGTGCGGGCAGCCCTGGCGTTGCGTTCGCTGGCCTTGAACGGCGCCTTGGACAGTTCGGACAGGCCCATCGACGCCGCCAGCGGCAGCGACAGCACCACGAACGAGGTCACGATCACGCTGGCCTCGCTGCTGTTCAACTGCGGCGCGGCGCCGGCATGGACGGTGGGCACCAGCAGCGCCGAGAGCAGCAATGCAGTGGTGGGAACGCGCAGGCAACGGAGCATGGAGACCTCCTGGTCAGCGTGGGACGGCGGCTCAGCGCCGGGTGTCAAAGATGTCGCGCGGGCCGGTGGCCTCGGGCAGGTATTCCAGCGGGCGGCCCTGGTTGTCCTTCAGCTGCCAGCCCTGGTCGTTGCCGGTTGGCTCGAAGTTCACGGTCTGGCCCACGGTGAACTGCACGGCTGGGTCGCCGACGCCGCGCGGATACTGCATCGATGCGGTGTTCTGCGGATCGTTGGCATCACGCAGCAGCACTTCGCGGCGGCCATCGACGGTGGTGGCGATGGCACTCACCTCCATCTGCGGCAGCTTGATCTGCTGCGGGCGGGCCAGCGGCCGGCCGGCGTCGGCCGCGTCCTGGGCTTCCTTCGCTGCTGCGGCGCGGGCCGAGGCCACCATCTGCGTAGACATCTCCAGGCTCGGTCCCTGCGGACCCGGGTCGTGGATGATCACGATGCGGCGTTCGGCGTGGGCGGCCGTGGACCAGGCCAGGCCGGTGACGATCACCATCGACAACACAGAGGTAAGCAGCGGACGCATGTCGTTCTCCTCGGGGAAATCAGGGGGCGGCGGCGGTGGCACCGGCCACCGGCACATGGGGGATGACCAGTTCCTGCTGCAGCTGGCTGCGCTGGTGCAGGAAGTCGAACACCGATTCCACCGTCACCACCGAATAGTTGCCGGAGATGCGCTCGCCGGCCGGATGGTCGGTGGTGGTGGCGTTGGCCACGAACAGGCGCGCACCCACGCGCTTGCCGAGGCCGATGTGCAGCACGCTGGGCTGGTATTTGTGCTGGCGCAGCCACTGCTGCGCCTGTTCGCGCTTGACGATGGCCGGCGTGCCTTCGGCCTGCGCCATCGCCGCCGCCAGCACTTCCAGCACCCACTGGTTGGAGTTCTGGTAGTCGGTGGCGAACGGGTAGGCGACCACGTTGTACTTCGCTTCGTGCAGCGCCTTGGGCTGGATCGACGGCGATACCAGCATCGCTTTCAATGCAGCACGCAGCGGTGCCGAAGGCACGCCGATGCGCAGGTCGGTATGCCCGCCGCTTTCGCCGACAAAGTTGCCCAGGCCCTCGTGGTACAGCTGCGAGCGGTCGGTCTTGCAGCGGTTGAGCAGGTGCATCGCACGCCAGCGGCCGTCGTCCTCGCGCAGCAGGAAGGCCAGGTGGCTGTGGCGCAGGCCGTAGCGGCTCAGGTCCTGGCCACCGCGCGCGGCCATCACCACGTCCACATCGGGCAGCGCGTCCAGGCGTTCGGCGGTGGTCCAGGCCACGTCCAGCATCGCCGCCTGCGACGCCACGCTCGGGTAGCGCTCGCGGCAGGCGGTGCTGTCGGCCCAGGCCGGTGCGGTCGCCAGCAGGCTGGCGATCAGCAGCGCGGCGCGGCGCAGGCGGGAAAAACGATCCATGTCGGTACCTTCAACGGCGGGCAGGCCCGCGCGCCGATCATACGCTGCTCAGCGCAGCGGGCGATCCACGCCCTTGCGCCGCGTAGTCGGGTAGTGCCGGCCGCTGGCCGGCATCGGCAGGGTGTTCGGTAATGCGTGCAGCATTGCCGGCCAGCGGCCGGCACTACCCCAATGCCAGGCGCTGCTTCACTTCCGCCGCTACCCGCGCAGTCTCGCGCAGTGGCTCGATGCGGTCGTACTGCCAGTCCAGCCAGTGCGGCTGCAGGCGCCCGCGCTCGCGCAGCTGCTGCTGGAAGCGGGCCAGCCGGCCCTGCGCGGTCTCGGCCAGCGCCACCATCACCGGCATGCGCGTGGCGCAGGCCTCAGAGAGCAGGTTCACCGAATCGGGTGAGACCACCACGCGGTTGGCCCAGCCGAGCAGGCCGCCATAGGGATTGGTGCCGTCGCCGCCATCGCCCCAGATCACGTGCGGCAGGTCGGCGAATTTCGCACGCAGGACCTCGGCCAGGGCCGGCGGCGTACGACGCGAGGTCGTTGCCAGCAGGCTGCCGCCTTCGCTGCGGATCTGCTCGGCCAGCGCCTGGAACACACCGACCATTGCCGTCTCATCCCACGGCGCCAGCGGCGTCGGCCCGCCGACCAGCAGTGCGGTGCGCGGGCCGGGCAGGGTACTGAAGCCGGCGAACGCGGCGCGGCCCCAGGCCAGCCAGTCATCGTCCACCGGGTTGAGGCTGCCGAGCAGGGTCAGCACGTTGCTGCCGCGCAGGGCATCGTGTTCGGGCACCACCACCACGTCCCAATGGCGGGCGCCGATGCGCGGGTCGAGGATTTGCACCACCTGGCTGCCGCGTGCACGCAGCACGCGCAGGGCACCGGCCGCCTGGCGCCCGCAGCCGATGGCCAGCGCCGGCGCCTCGTTGGCCAGTGACGCAAAGGCCTCGCCGTAGCCGTTGACATCGCCGGGCAGGCGCTGCGGCGACAGCCAGCGCCAGGGCGCGCGCGGTTGCAGGAGCAGCGGTCGGTGGGTGCCCTGGCGCAGTGCCGAGGCCAGCGCGACCGCCTGGCGGACATTGCCCGCGCGGCCATCAGTGACCGTCCATGGCGCGCTCGATCGTTTCACCATTGGCATTAATTCGTTTCAGCCCTGCTGGGTGTTGCAACAGTCGCGACACTCTACACTGCGGCTCGTCGTTTCGCCCCGCGCCGCCCGCGGGCACTGACTTCCCTTCGCCGCCCTGGAGATCCACCGATGTCCCACGCGCTCGACGCCGCCGCCCTCGACCAGCTGTTCCGCACGGCTCGCACCCAGAACGCCTTCCTCGACAAGCCGGTCCCCGAGAGCCTGCTGAAGGAACTGTACGACCTGGTGAAGTGGGGCCCCACCGCGGCCAACACCACGCCGGCGCGCTTCGTCTTCGTCACCTCGAAGGAAGCCAAGGACAAGCTGGCCCCGGCGCTGTCCGAAGGCAACCTGGCCAAGACCATGGCTGCGCCGGTCACCGTCATCATCGGTTTCGACCTGGACTTCCACGAGAAGCTGCCGTACCTGTTCCCGCACACCGATGCCAAGGCCTGGTTCGATGGCCCGCAGGAAGGCCGCCACGAAGCCGCCATCCGCAACGGCAGCCTGCAGGGCGCCTACCTGATCCTGGCTGCGCGCGCGCTGGGCCTGGATGCCGGCCCGATGTCCGGCTTCGACCCGGCCAAGGTTGACGAAGCCTTCTTCGCCGGCACCTCCATCAGGTCGAATTTCCTGGTCAACCTGGGTTACGGTGACCCGGCGGGCCTGTTCCCGCGCCTGCCGCGCCTGTCGTTCGACGAAGCGGCGCGCATCGCGTAAGTCGCTGTATCGGTTTCGGGCCCGCTGTTCCGCGGCGGGCCATTGCTGCACCGTGTACCCACCCTACGATCCGGAGAGTTCCTCAGATGAGCGCCACCCGTAAACTGCTGCTGCCGCTGGCCCTGACCCTGGCCATCGCCGCCTGCTCCAAGCCGGCCGACACCGCTGCCCCGGCGGCCGATGCCGCCGCCCCGGCCACCACCGAGCAGGCCGCCACCCCGGCCGCTGATGCCGCTGCTGCCGCGCCGGCCGCCGAAGCGATCAAGATCGCCTCGGGCACCTACAAGCTGGACCCGAGCCACACCGACGTGCTGGCGCAGTGGAGCCACTTCGGCTTCTCCAACCCGAGCGCGCACTTCGGCAACGTCGAAGGCACCCTGGTGTACAACGCTGAAGACGTGACCAAGTCCACCGTGGAAGTGAAGCTGCCGCTGAGCGGCCTGAACAGCTTCACCGCCAAGTTCGACGAGCACCTGAAGAGCGCCGACTTCTTCGACGCCGCCAAGTTCGCCGATGCCACCTTCAAGAGCACCAAGGTGGAAGCGGCCGGCACCAACAAGCTGACCGTTACCGGTGACCTGACCATCAAGGGCATCACCAAGCCGGTCACCCTGGACGTCACCGTCAACGGCGGCGGCGAGCACCCGATGGCCAAGGTTCCGGCCGCCGGCTTCGACGCCACCACCACCCTGAAGCGCAGCGATTTCGGCGTCGGCGCCTACGCTCCGAACGTCAGCGATGAAGTGAAGATCCGCATCACCACCGAAGCCACCGGCGAAAAGCCGGCGGCTTGATGCACCCCGCTCACTCGTCGTGAGAAGGCAGAGGGCCCGCTGAAAAGCGGGCCTTCTTTTTGGGTTCTGGTAGAGCCGGCCGCTGGCCGGCTGCTTGCGAGGTGCCCGATGATGAGGGGGGTGCCGGCCAGCGGCCGGCACTACCCGGCAGGTGCCAACCGGCATCTGGTGGGTGCGGACCGTTGGTCCGCACGATCCCTCAGCGCAACGTACCCAACCATGCCACGCACGCTTCGCTCGGGCTCTGCTTGGCCTTCACCGCCAGCCCGCTGGCCCGTGCGAACGTCTGCGCGGCCTGCGCCACCACCTGGCGTGCGATCAGCGCCGCCTGCTTGGTCGCGGCCTGTTGCTTGCGCAGCTGCACGATGTGCACCGACGGCCGGCCCACCGGCGCGTACTTCTGGTCGCGGCGCAGCACGTCGGCCACCTGGGCCACTTCGAATTCGGCCTGCAGGTAGCGGTGCTGTGCCGCCACCAGCTCGCGCAGCGGCGCGCGCAGGGCAGCGGCGTCGGCGAAGGCGGCTAGCGCCGCATCGCAGGCGGCGTCATCGGCAAAGCGGGTACGCAGCGCATCCACGCTGGCCAGGGTCAGTTTGGCCATGTGGGCCTCGTTGCTGCAGGAAAGGAGCGCGATTGTCGCATTGCTTGGCGGCTGATGCGTTGAACCGGGCGGCGGCATACCCGTAGAGCCGAG
This sequence comes from Stenotrophomonas sp. YJH_SMC_122, assembly GCF_059369535.1. Classification (NCBI taxonomy): domain Bacteria; kingdom Pseudomonadati; phylum Pseudomonadota; class Gammaproteobacteria; order Lysobacterales; family Lysobacteraceae; genus Stenotrophomonas; species Stenotrophomonas sp. YJH_SMC_122. The sequence continues at coordinate 66,251 of NZ_JCAFST010000007.1, forward strand.
CCCATGCTCGGCTCATCGCGCGCGAGGGTTTTCCGATGGCGGAGCGGAGAGCAGCCGAGCGTGGGCTCGGCTCTACCTAGTCATGGGCGTGCGGGCAACGGCGCGCAACCCGCCGGCTGCCCGGTCAATCGCCGTCGGCTTCGTCCGGGTGGGCCTTCCAGTAGCCGGTGGAACGAATCCAGTCGCGCGGTACGCCCAGGTGGCCTTCGATGAACTTGCGCATCATCCGTGCCCGACGCGATTCGGTGGCGATCCAGTAGAAGACATCACCGTCCGGGGCCTCGAAGTCGGTCAGCATGTCTTCCAGCAGCGTGCTGCTGGCCGCTGGGAAGCCGTTGCGCTCCAGCCAGTGGATGCGCACGTTCTCGTACTGCGGCAGGTCCTGGCGCTCGGCTTCGTCGCGCACTTCAATGAAGGCCTGCACCTCGGCACCGTCCGGCAGCACGTCCAGCCAGCGGGCGATGGCCGGCAGCGCGGTTTCATCGCCGATCAGCACGTAGGCGTCGTAGCTGTCGGCCACCACGAACGAGCCGCGCGGGCCGCCGATCACCAGCGTGTCGCCGGGCTGCGCGCGCTCGGCCCACGGCCCGGCCACGCCCTGGTCGTGCAGTACGAAGTCGATGGCCAGCTCGCCGGTTTCGTGGTCCCACCAGCGCGGGGTGTAGTCGCGCGACGGCGAAGGCTCCTTGCCGGCTGGATAGCTGCGGCCTTCGGCGGTCAGCACCGGCAACACCATCTCGCCCGCAGCGTTGGGGAAGAACAGCTTGATGTGGTCGTCGGCGCCGGGCGAATCGAAGCCGGCCAGGTCGTCGCCACCCAGCACGATGCGGCGCATGTGCGGGGTGACCTCTTCGGTGCGCAGCACGGTCAGTTCACGGAAGCGCACATCCAGGCGCAGGCGCGTGTTGTTGTGTTCGGTCATGGGGATACCTGTAAAGGTGTCGCGCGGGGGCGCGCGGCGTAGGGGAGACCTGGCTGGATTCAGTCTGGCTGGGTCGTTGAAATGGGTGGGCTCTCGCTACCGGCCGTACCGTTGAGCAGGGCCGATGCCCGCGTCAGCAGCGCCGCCACTTCGTCCGCCTCACCCTCGGCCCAGCGGCCGTGGTGATGCACCAGCGCCCGCTTGAACTCGCGCAGGGCGGTGGCCAGCGGCGGCGGCAGCGAAGCCTTGGTGATCTCGCGGGCACGGTCGAAGGCACGTCGCTGCGCCAGCCGCACCTGGGTGCGCTGCACCTTCAGCTCGAACTCGCCGGCAGCGGTGATGCGGAAGATCCGCTTGCCGTCCACTTCCTCGGCCTCGATCCAGCCGGCCTGCTCGAAGCTGGCCAGCAGCGGGTACATGGTGCCGGCGCTGGGCGTATAGGCCTGCATGAACTGGTTGCTGATCAGCTGCATCAGCTCGTAGCCATGGCGCGGCTGCTCGCCGATCAGGGCCAGCACCAGCAGGCGCAGGTCGCCGCGGCTCAGCACGCGCGGCTGGCCGTTGCGGCGGGGCACATCCGGATCGGTGGAACGGGTTCTGGGAGAGGAGACGCGGCTCATTTCGATATATCGGTAAACGAGTGTGCAAACGATATATCGATATATCGAAGCCGGCAATCATCGATCCGGCCACAAGCAGGTCCGTTTTGGGCCACGGGCGGCCGCGTGCACAGCAAAAGGGGCGCCCCTTGCAGGGCGCCCCGGCGAACCGTGGAAGGGAGCAGGGCCGCCAGGCCCCTCACTCGCGGCCCACGCTGGACCCGCTGCCGGTACCGATCCAGAGGCAGGTGCGACATGTTGTCGCCGGTTCAGTACCGTTGCCCAAACCGCCCCTACAGCGGTGCCGGGGTTGCCCTACAACCGTCATCGGCAGCGGTAACACTGCGTCCTGCACATGGGCGCAGCGGCCCGCAAGCGACAGCCCGCGCAGCCGCCAAGGCCTGCCGCAGGGCCATCAGCGGGCCCGGCAAGCCCCTTGCGGACACTGGCCGGTTGCATCCATACGCCTGCGTAGCCAAGTGACGAAAGCCCTTGGTGCGCTACACTTTGCGGTCTAGAAATCTATACAACAGTCGCGCGCGTGCGTGCGGTTATGGGAGCGCTAATGAACTGGTTGAACGAGGTGCTGAACAACGACCCGAATCCTGTGGAAACCCAGGAGTGGATCGAGTCGTTGAAGGCCGTTATTGATGTCGAGGGCTCCGAGCGCGCGCATCAGCTGCTGGAAGGCATGGTGGAACTGACCCGTCGTTCGGGCGCCTACCTGCCGTTCTCTCCCACCACCGAATACGTCAATACCATCGAACCGCAGTTCGAGGCCAAGAGCCCGGGCAACGCCGAGCTGGAATGGCGCATCCGTTCGATCATCCGCTGGAACGCGATGGCCACCGTGGTGCGCGCCAACCGCAAGCCGGGTGACCTGGGCGGCCACATCGCCTCGTTCGCCTCCGGCGCCACCCTGTACGACGTGGGCTTCAACCACTTCTGGCGCGCCCCGAGCGAGAACCACCCGGGCGACCTGCTGTTCATCCAGGGCCACAGCGCCCCGGGCATCTACGCGCGTTCCTTCCTGGAAGGCCGCATCAGCGAAGAGCAGCTGGACAAGTTCCGCATGGAAGTGGACGGCGGTGGCCTGTCCTCGTACCCGCACCCGTGGCTGATGCCGGACTACTGGCAGACCCCGACCGTGTCGATGGGCCTGGGCCCGCTGGCCGCCATCTACCAGGCGCAGTTCATGCGCTACCTGGAAAACCGTGGCCTGATCGAGAAGTCCGACCGCAAGGTGTGGTGCTTCATCGGCGACGGCGAGAGCGACGAGCCGGAAACCCTGGGTGCCATCGCCCTGGCCGGCCGTGAAGGCCTGGACAACCTGATCTTCGTGGTGAACTGCAACCTGCAGCGCCTGGACGGCCCGGTGCGCGGCAACGGCAAGATCATCCAGGAACTGGAAGGCGTGTTCCGTGGCGGCGGCTGGAACGTGATCAAGCTGCTGTGGGGCGGTTACTGGGATGCCCTGCTGGCCAAGGACACCAACGGCGTCCTGAAGAAGCTGATGATGGAAACCGTCGACGGCGAATACCAGAACTGCAAGGCCTTCGGCGGCGCGTATACCCGCGAGCATTTCTTCGGCAAGTACCCGGAAACCGCTGCGATGGTCGCCGGCCTTTCCGACGACGACATCTGGCGCCTGAACCGTGGTGGCCACGACCCGCACAAGGTGTACGCCGCCTACCACCAGGCCGTGAACACCAAGGGCATGCCGACCGTCATCCTGGCCAAGACCGTGAAGGGTTACGGCATGGGCAGCGCCGGTGAGGCACTGAACCCCACCCACCAGACCAAGAAGCTGGACGACGAAGCGGTGCGCCACTTCCGCGACCGCTTCAACATTCCGGTGACCGATGCGCAGCTGGCCGACGGCCAGGTGCCGTTCTACCACCCGGGCCCGGATTCGCCGGAAGTGCAGTACCTGCAGGAACGCCGTGCCGCGCTGGGCGGTTACCTGCCGCAGCGCCGCCGCAAGGCCGACAAGACCTTCGTGGCGCCGAAGCTGGAAGCCTACGAGCGCCTGCTGAAGAGCAGCGGCGAGCGCAGCTACTCCACCACCATGGCCTTCGTGCAGAGCCTGAACATCACCCTGCGTGACAAGGAACTGGGCCCGCACATCGTGCCGATCGTGGCCGACGAAGCCCGTACCTTCGGTATGGAAGGCCTGTTCCGCCAGATCGGCATCTACGCGCCGTTCGGCCAGAAGTACAAGCCGGTCGACGCCGACCAGCTGATGTTCTACCGCGAAGACCAGAGCGGTCAGGTGCTGCAGCAGGGCATCAGCGAGCCGGGTGCGATCAGCTCGTGGATGGCCGCCGGTACCAGCTACTCGGTCAGCAACGTGCCGATGCTGCCGTTCTACATCTACTACTCGATGTTCGGCTTCCAGCGCGTGGGCGACATCGCCTGGCAGGCCGCCGACATGCGTACCCGCGGCTTCCTGTTGGGTGGCACCGCCGGCCGCACCACGCTGAACGGTGAAGGCCTGCAGCACGAGGATGGCTTCAGCCATCTGGTGGCCGGTGGCATCCCGAACGTGCGCAGCTACGACCCGACCTTCGGCTTCGAAGTGACGGTGATCCTGCAGCACGGCACCAAGCGCATGATGGAAGACCAGGTGGACGAGTATTACTACGTCACCCTGATGAACGAGAACTACACCCACCCGGAAATGCCGGAAGGCGCAGCCGAAGGCATCGTCAAGGGCATGTACCTGCTGACCGACGCCGGCAAGCCGAAGAAGGGCGAGCTGCGCGTGCAGCTGCTGGGTTCGGGCACGATCCTGCGCGAAGCCATTGCCGCCGCCGAGCTGCTGGACAAGGACTTCGGCGTGACCGCCGACATCTGGAGCTGCCCGAGCTTCAACGAACTGCGCCGCGATGGTTTCGACGTGGAGCGTGCCAACCGCCTGCATCCGGAAGGTGAGCAGCGCAAGGCCTACGTGACCGAGCTGCTGGAAGGCCGCCAGGGCCCGGCGATTGCCGCCACCGACTATGTGCGTGCGTATGCGGACCAGATTCGTGCGTTCGTGCCGATGTCTTATACGGTGCTGGGTACGGATGGGTTTGGTCGCTCGGATACGCGTGCGAACCTGCGTCGGTTCTTTGAAGTGGACCGCTACTACATCGCGCATGCCGCGATTGCGGCGCTGGCGAAGGAAGGGAAGATGACCGCGAAGGATGTGGCCCGGGCGATCAAGCAGTACAAGATTGATCCGGAGAAGGCTAATCCTGTCGGGGTTTGATGTAGTCAATTAATTGACGTGAGAAAGGGCGGCCATTGGCCGCCCTTTTTTTATGATCTGCAACAAGCCTTGATCTGACAATCTAGCTCAAATGTCCGCTGAGAATGGGGAGGGGCAATGGAACTTCGCATGTGGTGCGACTCCTTGAGTTCCAGGCGGGCTTGCACGAGACGTATAGTCCTGGGCTAGTTCGCGATCGTTCCAGCAGGCTATCATCAAGCGGGTTCATCAACACGGGGCGGTTTACGTATTCTGCGCGAGTAGCTCGATACGTGCCGAAGAGAACATGCAGGAAGCGCAAAAGTCGCGGGTGGAAATTTCGAAACCCATGAGGGACTGGTTGCTCGATGGAGGTCGATTCCCACCAGAGCTTCGGATACGTCTTTCAAATACCGCAGAAATGGCATTCGAAGTGCTGGACCGGCAGCAGGACGGGCGTGTTCCCGGCGTGGCTCGCCGCGTCGGCAATAAAGGCTTTACGCTACGCGTACGCAATGCGGCCAACAATAGAATATGTGCCGCAAAAATTTGTCTTAGGGAGGACTACAGTCCCGAAAAGCTCCAAGACGAAATGCTAATTGCTAGCGAGATAGATGCCAACGCGCCAATTTTATCCCACGAGCTTGTAGGAGTTCTAACTGGACTGCCGCAGCAGCCCGAAATGGACACAGCATGGCTGTGCTTCATCGGTCGCTGGATCGAAGGGAACACTCTGGAGCAGATCATGGAGGAGCGACCTAACCAATTGAATCCAGAGCTGGCGCTGCTCGTTCTGCGAAAACTCCTATCGGCAGTCTTGTACTTGGAAGCGAAAGGGCTGAAACACGATGATCTTCATCTAGGTAACGTGATGCTCGCTCGAAGGACAGAGGAAATAATAATTTCTGAGCCCGGGTCGGATGAATACGATATAAGTGTTATTGATTTGGGATCCATTAAGCGTCGTGATACTCCGACGCAAAAGATGCATGACGACTGGTCGTCATACGTAAAGTGCATCGTAAGGATTCACAATGTTATCCATCGGGACAGAGCTCTATCGGCACGCTATCCGCAGTTTCTGAGAGCCCTGTTCGAATTTGCACAACTTTTGGCCGAGGAGGATCCCACGCGGAACTTCATCGATGCCAGGTCACTTCATGGTCAACTAGATCAGGTTAGAAGATCACTCTATTCGCCAACTCGCTCTGCGAGCGGGACAGCCTTGGCTTCACCATTTACCGCAATTAGCGCTGAGCATTTGGCGAGTGACCAAATGCTGCTTAAGTTGTTTGTGGATAATCTTGGTTGGTTCGAAAATGTTCGCGATCCTACTCCGACCGTACTAACGGGGCCTAGGGGCTGTGGTAAATCCATGGTATTTAGATATATGTCGCTCCGAACGCATCTGGCTTCAGGCGAAATTTCTGAGGATGCGTTGTCCACGATGAAATATGTCGGAATATACATTGGCTGTGCCAGTGATCTCCAGAATGATCTGCTGTGGATTAAGAGAGAGCGCGGTAGGGTCGAGCAACTTGCACCAGATATCGTGACGTTCTTCAACCTTGTCGCGGCACGGGAGCTCTTTCGCACTCTGTCCATGGCATGTTTGAACAAGCGGGTGAGCGACGTGCTGGGCGTCAATGAGGGAAGCGTGGCGCGACTCGTGGAGTTCATCGCCAACGATATGGGCGTTGAAATGAAACACATAACCGCGGTCGGAACTAACGCTGCACAGGGGGTTGCAGATGAGTTCGATCGTATACGCATCAAGCTTGCCCGAAGCATGTTGGAGGGATGCGCTGCCAGTATCGTACTTCCTGGAACATTCCTTCGTGATTTGACGCGCTCAGCAGTAAGGTTGATGCCAGGATTGAAAGAGAAGCCTCTAGTGTTCCTGCTCGACGATTTTACACAGCAGCGCCTTGGTGAGAAGGTTCAGGCGGTACTAAATCCCATTCTGTGGCAGCGTGATTCTGCCTGTGTATTCAAGGTCTCATGTGAGCCCTATGGATTTTCAAGCTCTCACATAGACGAAGCGAAGCTTGATCAGAATAGAGAGTTTATAGTAACTGACACTGGAAATCAGATGATAAGCGGCTCCCCAGAGATCGCGAGCCAAAGACGCCGATTTGTAGAGGGACTGATTGACAAGCGGCTCGACGCGGCTGGATACGCTGGGCGGGTAAGTAATCTAATCGGAGAAAGTACTCACAAACATGACACTGAATTGGCCATCTCAATTCGAAATGCGGGTATGGGTAATTCCTACTACTACCACGGGCTCGAGGTTCTCTCGAATGCGTGGTCAGGCGACGTAGCGACCGTGCTCTTCATGGTTCGCGAAATGTTTCAGCGCGCCGGCGTGAATTCGGATTTTTCCGAGCTCATTCCAAAGAGGCACCAGCATGAAGCAATAGTGTACGTGTCGAAAGCTCTGGTGGAGCGGGTGGAGTATTGTCATCCATTTGGAACCGAGATGAAGGGGGTTCTAGATACTTTCGCTCGTCTTGCGCGGAGGATACTGATGGAAGCGCCAATTCAGCGGGATGATGACAGTGCGCACGATGTGCCGCAGCGCAGATATAGGCTAGAGATCGACCTGGAAGAAAATGGAACGATATTGGATCAATTAAAGGAGATCACTGGAAGTGAACATGCTGGGCTTCTTTACAAAGAATTAATTCGCCGTTCAATATTTATTGATCTGGGAGAGGGGCGAAGCAAGGCGCACAAAAGAACTTTGCGTATTCAGGTTCGGTCTTCTCTTCTGCCGAGCTACGGAACATCTCTAGTTAGGAAAAACTACATGGATGTACGAAGTCTGCAGGAACTTTGCCTCCTATTGAATCGCGAAAAATCATTCACAGAGCGGGTGTGGAGCCGATCAGCTGACACGTCTGCGGCGGGGACGGGCGACCTTTTCGCAGGGATGATACAGTCATGACGGCGCGGAAGAGTTTTTCTGTTCGCAAAAGGTCGGTGGAAGAGGCAATGCTGGAATTTCCCGCCATTCGTCCAGTAGAGAATCTTGAGTGCAATGCAGATGTTCTTGTGCTTGCTGCTGGATTCGAGGAGCGTGTGCGCGCATTTCCCGAGCTGTTGAACGCATCCCCTGGCTCGAGGTTCAAGGTGATTCTCGTCGGTCGATACCAGACAAATCCGGAAGATAACGATCTGAGATTTAATCAGGTAGAGCCACTTCTGCGTCAAATGTCGTCTGATATTAGATATGTGGACGCAGACGTTCCAGAGGATGTTCTGCGCTCGGTGCTTCGTATTTCAGAATCCATAAATCCTTCGAGTATCCTATTCGATATAAGTGGTGCGTCTTCAAGTTTCATATTCAGCGTGCTAGGTTCGCTTTCGCAGGTTCTTCCGGACGTGAGTGCAAGAATCGTTTACGCGGAAGCCGCTCGATACAGTGTCGCTCGTAGATCCTCGGATGGTGATGAGGTTCTTGAGGCGCCAGAGCTTGGCGTGGCGACAGTGTGGAATAACGCCGTCTTCCCAGGCAGGCATCAGGATTCCGCGGGCAGCCATATCATAGCGTTCCCATCGCACTCGGTATTGAGGGTGGCACGTTGTTTGAATTTTTGTGGCGAAGCGGTAGAAACTCTGGCTGAACGAAATGTGCTTTGGGTTCTGCCAAGAACTACGAACGAGGAGCACATTTGGCGTCGTCAAGAAACGATTGAGGTGATTCGAAAGCTAATGGCGCAGTCCGACGTAAATTCGGATTGCGGCCCGCTCAAGCCAAGCTTCGAAGAAGCTCAAGTCGACTGCGAAACTCATTCTCCTGCTGATGCTGCGAGGATAGTGCTTAGGGAAGCTGATGCTAGGTCGGGACAGAATCTTTACCTAGTCCATATGGGCTCAAAACTGCAGGCTGTCGGCGCCGCGTTTGCTGTTGCTGCGAGGAGTGAAATTTCAGTGGTGCACGCACGTCCACAAAAATTCGTTCCATCTGCATACTCCGATGGCATCGGTCGAAAGTACATTATCGACATAGGAGACGTGGGTGCAATGGTAAAAAATCTTTCAGCAGTTGGACAGGCTGTTCTAGTCTGTGCCGATGGTTCGGAAGAATCATGATGGAGAAGAAGTACTGGCTTTGTCTCACAGCCCTTCGGCATCGGAGGTTTATTGAGGACGCGATGCACGCAGTCGGGTTACCAATGGGTGCCAGATTGCGACTCCGTTATCGGCGGCCTTATGTTAGCGAGAGGCTTTGGGCCCATGTTGCCCATGGAAGATCGATCGAAGGTGATTCAGCAATTATTTGCCTAGGTGCTACCAGTAACTCCGGAGGCAATGTAGTAAGGCCGGTCAGATTAGCTGAAGTCGTTGGCGCAAGCTGCGAGGGGTCAGTGCTTGTGCTTGATGTTTCACTATCATCGTTTGTCAGGAAGACGTCATATAACGGCCTATTCTGGGAGAACGTCAGGACGCTAGCTCCCGGCCTTACGGATGATTTTAATTATGTGCCTGGCAAGGATGCAAAGTACCTCGAGCGCCTGACGTTGGATAGCGCTGCGCTGGAAACATGCGAAGACATCGCGGGGTGGGAGGCGGCAGCAGCATCTTTCTTCGAAGTGGAGTCGATAGGCTGCCAGCAGGGCGGCGAGTGCGTTTCGGGGCTGGTCCCGTTTCTGTTCTATATTGCAGGGATTGGTCCTGGAGTGCGAAAGAGGCTCGAGGAAAGTGGGTGCATAAGAATGGAGGCGGGTCGGAGTTTAAGTATGCACGTCCATACTATCGCGGCACCTGGTGCAGATGCTTTGAAAGATCCACTCGGGGAAATTTGCTTTGACCTTTCGCATTCTTCAGCGAGTTTCGAGAGCAGTCGCCGCGTCCGAATTGATTCGCGTAGGGACGTTCGAGTTGTTAAGTTAACTACTTCTGCTCTATTTCGAACGGTCGGCGGGCATCTCTCTATCCGCTCCGTCTCTTTCTGTCAATCTTTGCCCGCTGAAGCAAAATCCTGCAACGGTCTTACTTCCGCAAAGAAGCGTGAAGAGGTTGCGCTTGCGCGCTACGATTTCCCTATGAAGGTCGGCCGGGTAATGCCTTGGGTTGCGTCATTCATGGTGGCCAGCGCAGCTGGCGCCGCAGCGTACAAAGCGCCGACAGCTAGCAGCAACGATTACTATCATTTCATTCTTCCCGTGATTGTATTTACTCTGGCATTCATTGGTCTCATTCTTGGATTCAAGAGCGATAAGAAATAATCAGCTCTGTGTCAAAGCTTGTTGCATCTCATGGTACGAGTCAAAGTGATACCAATTAGGATTGCGCTGGGCTCTTGGAAGGCACCAGCGCTCCCTCCAGTATTCCGACCAGCACTCATCTTCGAACTTTCTGAACGACGGGGTCTGATGCTCGTGAAGAACACCGATAAGGTTCTCCACAAGCTCAAAAATATACACCTGCCTCTTAAGGCCATGCTCCAGGTAGTGTTTTGAGAGATTTAGATCAGTCAGAGCCCGCATGATGTTCTGCCAGCGCACCTTAGGTCCGTTGCCGAAGCCCGCGGGGACGTGCCTTTTGGAGTTTACAAGCCATTCTACGATTTGTGGGTAGATCTCCTCGAGGTGGAGTGTCCCGAAGCCTTTCGTGTACCCCAATGGTTTCGCAAGTGTTCCGTTGCTATCTTTGATCCTGTTGTAGATAGAGCTCCGGCCAAACGCGCTTGCGGTGGTTATGGCTAGTAGCGGTTGAGGAATACGCATTCCAAGCTGGGTGGTTCTCTTTCCGCCGTAAATTCTCCAATATTCTTGGCGAATTATGGGGGAGTGCAGAAATCCTGCTACAAGTTTTCCGGCCAAGAGTGGGGCATAAGTAGGAGTTGCGCCTATGGTATATGCGTCCAGTGTATTGTTTACTGCCTGTAGCTTGAATTGTCTGTCTAGACCAAGGTATTTGTCCCTGCACGCAAGATCCGCCGACGGGGATTGAAGTCCGATAATTCCTATTACCGCGCCGTGATACTCGTCCATTACAAGGAATCTAAGTCGCCTCCCATATCCCTTCGAGTAGGGCATAGTCCAGTATCCCCTTGAAATCTTGAATAGTCTCTCCTCTTTAGTCCTGGGGCGAACTGGAACTACGATTGGCCGGATCTTCGCTGGATCGATCTTTGCGGCCTGTGGAAAATATGACTTCAGGCGCTTTAGGTCAGCAAGGAGATCCTTGTAGTTAACAGATGAATCAGCGGATTTTGCACGTAGGTGCAGTTGGCGGATGGCAGACTTATCTCCGCTATCAATAGCATGCCGCGAGCGCACCCAAGCGCTCTTGATCGCTTCTGAGAGAATCTGTCGATCCGAGTGCCCGGGGATGTACGGGCGCGCGGTTCCAGAGGCGTCGAGCCCCGGGTCCGGCGTGAAACGGTGACTTCCGGACGTTACGACCGCCATCTACTTCGTACCCACATTGTCTTGTGTAGGTATTTGGCCAGCTACCCCCCCTCCTTGTCAATGCTGTTTGAGAAAAAATTATTCAAATCAATGGCATAGGCGGTTCTGCGGCTTTGCTGGGAATGCAAATGCAACCCGTGCGCATTAGGCGCCTGGGTTGACTGTCCCTGACTAGCTATCGGCTTATGGAGGGTCAAGCTGCGTGGCTGATCCGGAGATTGCTGCCGTTCACGCGCGGAGGCGCTGCAGACTAGCGAGGGGTGTCGATTACGACAATGGGAATGTACTATCACCGTCTCCACGGCCAATAGGCCGCATCAATTGGGTTGGACAGGGGACGGGGATGAGGTACTGGTGGGTGAACCAGAAGCAGACCTTCGACAAAGCCGTTAAGGCAGGTTACCTGTGGTCGCCTAAGACGAACGTAAAGGGGAAAATTAACCCCTCCTACGAGAACATGACTCAAGTGCGACCGGGTGACGTGGTTTTTGCGTTTGCGAGCACCCGAATCAAGGCCATCGCAATCGTCAATGGCGCTCACTATTCGATGGATCGCCCTGAGGAATTCAGGAAGACGGACGAGGAATGGCGCAAGGATGGTTGGGCCGTCTCGGTGGACTACCATCTGGTGGATGTTCCGCTGAAGGTGAGTGACTACATGGCTCAGATTGGGCCGCTGCTTCCTGTGAAGCACTCACCCCTAAAGGCTGACGGCAAGGGCAATCAGGCCTACCTGTTCCCAGTACCCGAGGCGATGGCTGCCAAGCTGCTGGAGCTCCTCGAAGTCGATCTTGATGATGTCGGAGAGTGGCAGGACGAGGGGCCGGTCCAGGACATCGTGAATGACAAAAATATTGACGAGACCGAGAAGCTCCAGCTGATCAAGGCCAGGAAAGGTCAGGGTGTCTACCGAAAGAATGTCAGCGACATTGAGAACGCCTGCCGGGTGACCGGGACCGGTGATGCCAGCTTTCTGGTTGCTAGTCACATCAAGCCGTGGTCAAAGAGCGAGAACAGTGAGCGCCTTGATGGCCACAACGGCCTCATGCTCGCACCCCACATCGATCGCTTGTTCGATCGGGGCTACATCTCCTTTGAGGATGATGGTGGTCTAATTCTTAGCAGCCAGTTGCCAGATGCGGTCCGGGTGAAATGGGATGTCGTGCAAAGGACACCCCGCATTCCGTTCTCTGCGGCTCAGGCTCGCTACCTCAGCTACCATCGGGATGTGCTGTTGAAAAAGTAGGCATGAGCATCCGCTAGCAGGCCGCCCCAATATCGGGGCGCCTTAGCGATGCCCAGAAGGCTCAAAGGTAAGGCCCGCATGCCTCGACTCATGGTTGCCCACGTCTGATCACTGAGCGAATCAGCGCCTCCGCTCCCAATCCGGCAGCGTCCGCACCCGCCACTGCTGCTGCAAACTTCGCAAATCCGGAACCCGCTCCTGCGAATCCCCAGCAACCATCACCATTAGTTGCGCCACGGAATTGTCCACCAGCATCACCGGCTTCCCGTTTGCCCGTAGCTCAAAGTACCGCGCACTCTCATCCCTTGAACTTACCACTACCCCCTCGCCATCCCGGGCCTTCGCAAACGCCTCAGCCTCCTTCCGCATAAGCCTGAACTCAGCATCCGACAGCCTGGGGTAGACCTGCACCTCCAGCGTGGCATGGGGAAGGTAGTGATCCGCGATCACCATGCCCATAACCATGAGCGTGGTGGTGACAACTTCGGGCGGAACCCTCATGGGCGGCGATGCAGCGTCACAGCCGCAGCGCACAAAACCGTTAACCCAGGCACTATCCGCGCACCTGCAAGCAAGCACTGGCTTGCGCAGTCAACGCCACACAAGCCATCTTCAACCCTTCCATCACCCGATCCCCCACGTACTCCTCGGGCGCACCGTTCTGCCGGGTCCGCTCTGCGGCCAGCATCAGCTCCGCCACCACACGCAGACCCGCCAGCGCGCAATCCGCGTCCGCCAGCTGAAGACACCGCCCAGGCAGTTGATGCCGCTCCGGCCAAGGCTGGCCATCCGCAGCTGCACCAGATCCGATGCGGCGCAGCGTGGCGACGAAAGCGTTGGGATCGGGGGAAGGTTCGCGCTCGGTCTCGGCGTTGTCCGGATCGTAATGCGCGTGTAGGGAACGGAAGTCCGATGTGTTCATGGCAGTGCTCCGTACAGGACAGACAGCAGCGCCACCGATAAAAGTGGCGGACGATGCGAGGCTCGAAAACCGGTCAACAACCAATCCGGCGGGTCCGAAGACCCCCACGCACCGCCCGCCATGGACCGCGAACGGATTGCCAGCCGGCGTCACACAAACGTGACGCCGGCTGACAAGCGCAAACACATGGTTGTTGACCGGGTTTTCGACGCCCGTGCCACCCTGTGTGAGGTGGCATGCCAAGGTGTACTCGCATGGTTGCGAGATGCCAAGAAACCGTAGGCCGCAGAGGCCGCAGATGCTGACGCTTACGGCATTGTTGCATGGCGCGCGCGCGGCAGAACCCTTGCGGTGCAGTGGTTTCGGCCGGTGTTAAGTTACCGCCCGAATGCGCATTGAAAAGCACGGTTTGCAGAGGATCGGGGTCTCAAAAGCGACAATCCGCCCGCACGGCTGAGATCCGAAGTTGGCCGATTGCGACACGGCTTAACTTTTCATTGCTACGCAAGGCCGAGGCCACAGCGCGTCGTCGCGCTCCAGGTCGTAGTCGCTGCCGAACGCCAGTGCTGCTTCGCGTGGAGGAAGGTCTGCGTAGCAGCCCAGCAGGTACTCATCCATGCTGGCGTCGCTGTGGTCGATGGCGAACAGGTAGAGAAGCCCCTTGTCGAAGGCTTCCAGCCATGCGGGGTCGATATTGGTCATGGGCATCCTCCAGAGTGCAGGAATAGTGCCTGCACCATCGCATGCCTGCTAACTCCAGAACTGGCCCGTGCAATGTTCATCGGCAGGAATCCCCGTCCCACCCCAAGGTTATGTGAAGCCAGTTCAGGTCCTGCCGGCCGGTGCGGTGTATAGACTGCCGACACGTGAGTGCCCGAATGCGAGGAACGGATGCGACACCTACTGAGGCCATGGATGGTACTGCTGCCCCTGCTTATGGGCGGCTGTGGTACGCAGGCACCCCAGATGTATGGCGATGGTTTCCCCGTCGCCAAACCGATGGACCTGGTCCATGCAGGTGCGACGGTAGAGGCGCGTTTCGAACTGCCGCCGCCTTGGGAGAAGGATCCCAAACCTCGCACGTTCCTGATCGGCTTCCGTACCGGTGGGCCTGCCAAGCGCCCGGACATGAAGCCGGGCGATGTCGCCTTCCTTGAAGACGCCCGGATTCCCCTGAAGGTGCAGCTGTGGAAGCTGGAGAGCGACTCCGAAACGCCTATAGCACTACAGGTATTGAATCGCGATCTGCCTTCTGTCTGGCAGGGCAGCCGCTATCAACCGTCCAAGGGCGACGTGTACGAGTACAGGAGCGCCGTCGGCGCGGATTCGAACAGTCTGGTCAATGCAGGAAAGTACGACATGTCCCTGGCCGACAGGGAGTAAGAGGTGGCCCGTGCTGATTCCGGGAATCTGACGGCCGGGAAGTACCGGCTGAAGGTGACCAACCTGCAGGGCAATCCAGACGTTGCGCATCTCAACTTCGAGCTTCTCGTCGCCAACTACAACGTGAAATAGGACTTGGACAGTCAACAGCCTCAACGATTGGGTGTTTCATAGGCTGCGCTGGGACAAGCACGCATTGGGTCGTCAATGCCTCGTGCTCTGCAGCCCATGGCGACTAATCAGCCGCTGTCCAATTTGCAGCTCTCCCGTTCTGTGGTGGCAGTCGTCATGGATTGCTTCCAGGCCTGCGTGTATAAGAAGGTCTGGTGAGAAAACACCTATCAATCAAAGTTGAAGCGAGGACGGACGATGCTGCGACTGGGACGACGGATGCTGGGGGCAGGCGCATGCTTGGCCTTACTACTGCTAAGCGCTTGCCAGGCTCAGACAGCACCGCCGCGATCTGAGCCTTCTTCCGGTGCTGCGCAGAACAATGTGCCGCTTGTCAGGCCGCTTACGTTGACGTCAATGGCCGAGCCCATGGTTGTAGAGTTCAATCTTGAGCCGCCCGGTAGAAACGCCGCGCCAACACTCCTGGTTGCCGTCCGCGTAAGTGGGGAGGATGGCGCAGCAGCGCTTGAGCGGGCCTTGATGATTCGACGCGCTGGTCTGCCTGCACGCGTGCACCTCACTCGGCTCGGGGAAATGGGTGAGGCAAATGCTCCACTCGTGCGTGTTGAGCAGCAGCCAGGAACGGCCGCCACTCTTGTGCCGATCAACGCTGATGGGCAAGTTTCAACGGTGTGGCTCGATGACGTGGACGACACTTCACTTGAGGCGGCGGGGCTGTCCAGTCTGCAAGGGCACTACAAGCAGTTGGCGATGGCGTGGGGCCAGAATCTCTCTCCAGGCCGCTATCGCCTGAGTGTGGAGTTACTTGACCCCTCACCGCGCCTTGCGCCAATCCCGGCAGAATTGCTGGTCGCCTACAAGCACAAGTCAAAATAGGAGCGCTTCATGGACGAACGATATCGCGTGACAATCTACGTTGCGGCGCCAGGAACCCCGCTGTTGGGGGGCGGAACGTCTGCCGCGGGTCACGTCTACTACACGGTGGGCGATGGCCGTGAGAGCATCAGCTATGGCTTTGCGCCGAAGGAGCACGGGGCAACGACCGGTCCCGGCAAGGTTTATGACTCCGACGCGGGTGATTACCAGAATCCCTTTTACCAGCGAACGCTCGAAATCTCGAAAGATCAGTACGAAAAGCTCAAAGAATTTGGTGATGCGCCGGACAAGCACGGGTTCAATACGGAGTATCACGGGCTCAACAATAGTTGTATCGATTTCACTTGGGGTGCGTTGAACCACGCGGGACTTCATCGCACCAATGCGCTTTTCATGCAGGACAAGGATTTCCAAGGCGGCCTCAAGCCTCTCACCAACATCGAGTACATCCGTAGTATCCGGGCGCCTTTTCCGGACAGCGCGTTGAATACCGAGCACTACAACAAAATGCCGGAGAGAACGCTGTTCCAGCGAATCATCAGCGATGAGCAACTGCCGCGGGGGGACAGGGATATGCTCGACTCCATCCGCAAGGGAGTGGCGGGTATCGATGAGGGGCATGGCCGTTCCTACGATGCGACCAGCGAGAGGATCTCAGTGGGGTTGTTGGCCACGGCCAAGGAGAGCGGGCTGGAGCGCGTTGATCATGTGGTATTGGGCAATGCGCCAAGCGATGGTTCGGCGCAGCGACTGTTCGTTGTGCAGGGGGAGCTCAACGATCCGGCCCACGTGCGGGCGTCGATGGCGGCGGAGGAGGCCGCGCGAACGCCAGTGGAGCAGTCCTTTGCGAAGGTCGAGCAGATTTCGAAAGCCCAGCAGGAGCGCGCCTCGTTGGCGCCGCAGGAGCTGGCCATGGAACAAACCCGGGCGCCGCTGCAGATGGGCTGACTTCCAGCGACTGCACGGCAGATCACAGTTTCGAGCGCCTCGGCCTCGAAACTGCTTTCACCTCCACCTGCCCCCCATCCCACCTATGCCATCATCCGCCCAGGACCGCAGTACCCATCAAGGCTGAACAGGCATGGAGCAGGCAACACGCTACACCGCAACCCTTTATCTGGCCGCGCCCGGCACCCCGCTGAAAAGTGGGGGCATCTCGCCGCGCGGCCACATGTACCTGCAGGTCGCTGCGGGCGACGAGGCCCACAGCTATGGCTTCGCGCCACCGTGCCACGCGCCGGGCGAAACCCGCACCGGCGTGCAGTACGCACAGGTGCGCCACGACGATGCCGACGAGCACCTGGACCCGTACTACAGCCGCACCCTGGAAATCACCGAGGAGCACTACGGCTGCCTGCGCGACTTCGCCGAGGAACCGGCCGAGTTCGAATTCGACGTTGATCGCCCGGCCACCATCAATCGCTGCAGCGATTTCGTCTGGGCGGCCCTGCACTACGCTGGCCTGCATCCGCTGCCGGCGACGCTGGATGGCGGCAGCAATCTGGGCGAGTTCGCGGTGCTGTTCAACCTGCCGGAGATCCAGTGCATCGCCGCGCCGTTCCCGGGCAGCGACCTGAATGCCGAAACCCACAACGCGATGCCCGAGCACGAGGCCGAGCACCATCGCCAGGGTGACCGCGCCAGCGACGAGCCGCCGCCGACGCCGATTGAAGTGGCCGGCACGCTGCTGGACCCTTCGCACCCAGACCATCGCCTGTTCTCGCAGCTGATCCAGAAGGTGGCGGAGCTGGACGCCGCGCACGGCCGCCCGTTCGATGCAGCCAGCCAGCGCATCAGCGCCAGCCTGCTGGTGCTGGCCAAGCAGAACAATCTCTCGCGCGTGGACCACGTGCTGCTCAGCCGGCCGACCCAGAACAGCCATGCCGCCGAAAGCATCTTCATCGTGCAGGGCGACCGCAACGACCCGGGGCACCGCCGCGCCAGCATCGCCACCGAGGTGGCGGCCAAGACCGATGTGGCCGATTCGCTGCGGTTGAAGGAGCAATGACGCGGCCACTGCGGCGGGGGCTGGTGGTACTGGCGGTGCTGGGCGCGCTGACGGCATGCCGTGCGTCACCAGCGCCTGAGGTTGCGCCGTCCCTGCTGACGCGCGCACAGGCCGAGGCCCGCACGGTTGTGCCGCTCACGCGGGCCGTGCAGTTGCAGAAGGCCGGTCGGATTGCCGAGGTCACGTTTGATTTGCCGGCGCCCCAGAAGCCGGCCATTCCGATCCTGAACATCGGGTTGCGGCTGCAGGATACCGATGGGCGCTCGTTGCTGGACGCGTGGGAGAAGATCAGGCTGGGAAAGCCACCCACGCGATTGCGCCTGGAGCGGATTGATGGCGGCGCACTTGGTCCTGTACAGCTATGGCAGAGCACTCCTGACGGGCGCGACTCACAGAGAATTCCAGAAGATGAGGTTGTGCGATATCTGGCTGATACAAGCTTGGATGACAACGCACTGATCGAGGCCGGTTTGCACTCGGATGAGATGCTGTATCAGGTGCTTCAGTTCGCGCAGGTCGGTTGGCTGGAGCCGGGCCGGTATCGGTTGACTGTCGACCTGATGGAGGACCGCCCGCAGTTGGAAGGGCTCCAAGCCGAACTGATTGTTGGATATCAATCGCTAGGGAAGTAAGACATGAGCAAGGAAGCAGAGCGCTATACGGTCACGATTCATCTCGCCGCACCGGGCACGCCGAGAGTCGATGTGGGCGACGCGGGCCAGAAGAGATTGTTGGATCCGTCATTTGCCGGGCACATGTTTCTTTCGCTGGCGCGATCAAATGACCCGGTACCCGTGAGCAGGGGATTCACGATGGGGAACGACCGTGCGAATCCCTCGCTGGGCAAAGTCGATGACACGGATCTGCGGGTCTACGACAAGCCCCGCTTCGAGCGCACGATCGAGATCAGCAAGGAGCAGTACGACCGCATCCTCGAGTTCTCGGCGAACCCGAAGAAGCACGGCTTCGACATGGAGTACGACTTCTTCTCCAACGCGTGCACCGATTTCGCATGGGGTGCCCTGAACCACGCTGGGCTGCGCCCGGTCGGGCTGGCCGGGGAGATCAGCAACTACGAGGGCGCTACCAGGGTCCTGGACAACATCCGCGCGGTCAACGCCATTCCGCAGCAGGTGAAGGGCAGCGAGCTGGACAAGGTGCAGTGGAACCCGATGCCGAAGCAGACCTTCCGCGAGTGGATGTTCACCGAGAACGGCGAGCAGTGGCGCGGCAACAGCACCCTCGCGGCAAGCGGCACGCCCGCAGACCCGGCGCACGACGATCATGCCCGCCTCAACCAGATCCACCAGCAGGTGGCCGACCTCGGCGCTTTCGGGGCGCGCAACGGCAATGTCAGTGCCAGCCTGCTCGCGCTGTCGAAGGAGCAGCAGTTCTCGCGCGTGGACGAAGTGGTGCTGGGCGAGCAGCGCGGTGATACCGCACCGAAGCTGTTCATCGTGCAGGGGGACCGCAGTGACCCGGCACACCAGCGCGCCAGCATGCCGGCGGAGGTGGCTGCGCAGGCACCGGTGGAGGCCTCGTTCGATCGGGTCGCGCAGTTGCAGCAGAATGAGCCGCAGCGAGACGCGCAGCGCCTGCAGGAGGAGCAGCAGCTTCAGCAGAGCCACGGTCCACGGATGGCATAGCGGCGGGCGCAGCATCGAGGTCGAGCGTCGGCCATGCCCGCGCCGGCGCACGCCACGCCCCCCACCTGCTACCATTCCCCCCGCAACCCCAGCCAGCCCACCCCGCGCAGACAGATGCGGGGCGGGCCGTCGAAGTACGGCCCAGCGAGCCAGGACACCTTCCCGTGCCCATTCAAGGACGCTCGCATGTTCCGTACTCCTCTCTTCCGCTCGGCCGCGCTGGCCGTTGCCGTTTCGCTCAGCCTCGGCGTGCCCTCCGCGTTCGCCGACAACGCGCCCGCCGCCAGTGCCACCGCCGCTGTACAGCGCCAGGCCGTGGCCAAGGGCCTGTACGAGCTGGCCTACAGCCCGAAGCAGAACGCCGTGTTCGTGGCCTCCTCTGGCGGTTTCGGCGATGACGCCGGCCCGGCCCAGGTGCTGCGCCTGAACCCGGCCACGCTGGCGGTGGAAACCCGCATCCCGCTGGAGCGCAAAGCCTTCGGCGTGGTGCTGGATGACGCCCACAACCGCCTGTACGTGGGCAACACCGTGGACCTGTCGGTGACCGTGGTCGACACCGCGCAGAACAAGGCCGTCGGCACCATCCAGCTGATGGAGAAGAAGACCGGCAAGGACGGCAAGGCCGCCTACACCCATGACCTGCGCGAGCTGGTGGTCGACAGCGCGGCCAACCGCCTGTACGTGACCGGCCACAGCAGCCAGCCGGACGTGAGCAGCGTGCTGTTCGTGATCGATACGAACACGCTGAAGGTGATCAACACCATCGACGGCCTGGGCAATGCCAAGGCGCCGGGCCTGGCACTGGATGCGGCCAACAAGCGCGTCTACACCAGCAACCTGCTGGCCGACCTGGTGGTGGTGGGTACCGATTCGAACAAGGTGGTGGCGCAGCACAGGATCGCCGCCGAGCAGCCGATGAACATCGCGCTGGACCCGGCGGGCAAGCGCCTGTTCGTGACCGACCAGGGCTCGGAATTCCTGCGTGGCTACCAGGCCAAGAGCAGCGGCCTGGTCAGCAAGCATCCGGGCCAGCGCGTACTGGTGCTCGACCGCAGCACCGGCAAGGAACTGGCCAGCATCCCGACCGATGCCGGCCCGCTGGGCATCCTGCTGGATGCACCGCGCAAGCGCCTGTACGTGACCAACCGCGAAGCCGGTACGGTGACCGCATACAACAGTGACAGCTACCAGAAGGTGGCCACCTACACGGTGCCGACCCACCCGAACAGCCTGGCGCTGGATGCGAAGAACAACGTGTTGTTCGTGAGCATCAAGAACGGCGAGAAGGATGACAAGGGCGCTGACGAGAGCGTGGCGCGCATCCAGTTGTAAGGAGTCGAACGAGTGACCACTGTGGACTTGATCCACAGTGGTCAACAAATTGATGAACCTGCAGAATGCTGGCCGCTCCTACTGAGTTCGGAAAACATGGAAATTCTTGCGCGCACTGTTGATCGCCTCAGAGCGCTGGATTTGGAGAAAAAATTCTACCTGCTCGGAGTATCACTGCTGGCGGTGTGGATTTTTGAGGTGGTAAGAACCGGGAATCAGTACAGCTGCCAGGCTGCTCTTGTCCTTGGCTATACATTGATGGCGCTGGGGTTGATGACCTGGCTTATCCCAATTTTTCAGGGGGCATGGAGGTATGGCTATGTGCGCAGGCTAATGCTGATGCTGCACTTGGGGGTTATTCTTGGGGCGGCCATGATCGCGCGAAACATCATGACCAGCGCAACCGGTCTTCCGGGGCAGGATTTCGTCATGGCTACCGGAGCACTAGCGCTTCCGCTTTACATATTTGTTTGGCTGACGCTGGCAATGTTGCTTGTAGGCTTGGCGACCGTTGTCTGGCAAATCACGTTGGGATTGGTGGCGCTCGGAGTGCCACTTCTGGCGATGCTGATCCCTTCTGTCGGCCGGCGTGTAAAGAATAGATTGGAAGGGAAGAAGAACATCGCATTGGCACGGCTTCTGGGCGTAGTTGGGTTGTTCGGCGGGCTTCTTGTCTCAAGTCAACAGTTGAGGGATTTTCAACCAGAGCTTGAGTGGGTAGGGCTTTGGATTGCGTACTATGGCGATTATCAAGCAGCCGACAAGTATCCGGGCTTGCCCGCCGACGATCGCACGCTGATGCACGCCAACGGTGTTTACTCTGTGGCGAGACGTCAGCCGGGCGGCGCTATCTCTATTGAGGTCCATTACTGGAAAATGCCGTAAATCGTGAAGATAGCTTCAGAGAAGCATCACCCCATCCGAGGCGCGGGATTCTGCATTTCCTGCGCCTGCGCCTCAACCTGCTGCTGCACACCCAACCCCAACTTCTGCATCGACTGCTCCACCGGCGTCTGCGCCGCCACCGCGGTCGGCATCATCGCGCGCAGGTGCGCTGGATTGGCCGGGTCGCCCTGCACCACGAAGATGTTGTGTCCGGCCGGGTGCTGGGCCGTGGCGTTGCTGACCAGCACGTGGTCGACCTGTTGCAGGCCCTGCTCGCGGGCGAGCACGGTCAGGCTGGCGGTCAGGCGTTCGCTGGTCTGGTCGAACGCACGGCCATGCTGGGCGTCCAGTGCGGCCACGCCCTGACGGATCTGCTGGTTGAGGCCGTAGTCGGGGTGGTTGGGGGTGATCTCTGCCATGGCGATCGAACGGTAGCGGTGGGTCGGGGTTAACTCTGCCAGTATAGATCCGGCCGGTGAAGGGCGCCGGAAACGTCAGTCCGCCGGCCGATGGTCATAGCTGATCACCCGTTCGGCCAGCCAGTGCCCGCCCACGCGGCGCCAGACCTGGATGAAGCGGGCCTGGCCGGTCCAGCGTTCCACGCCGTCCTTGCCGCGCTCGTAAAAGCGGTGGTCGCCGATTTCGAGCGCCCGCTCATCGTGCAGCGGAAACACCTGCAGCGAAGATTCCACGAGCTCGCGGCGCAGCTGCCAGCCACCCTTGCGCGCGCTGCTGCACAGGCTGGCCACGCTGCGGCGGAAGTCCTCGCGGTTGCTGGCCGATTTGCCATCCTTGTCATGGAAGAATTCCATGTCTTCGGTGGTCATCGCGGCGGCCTTGTCGGCATCGCAGGCCTCGAAGGCGGCGGCGAACAGCTGGGTGTCGGCCTGGCGGACCTGCGCGCGCAGGGTGTCGGCGGGCGCTGGCGCGGCAACGAGGCCGGCGGCCAGCAAGGGCAGGGTGAGCAGCAGCATGGTGAGGCTCCAGGGAGGGTTCACGCAGGCTGGCATGGCGTTTGGGCCGCTGCAGCCGGCTTCCGACGAAACGGCCTCGCCACGGAATGAATGCCCATATTGGCGGCCCTGTTCCAGCCTTGAGGCCGTTGCCTGTGCAGGGGATGTCATGAGCGGCCGGGATTCCCTCACAGCCGCCACAGGTGACGGCCACTAGCCTGAAATCCTCCCCTTCCACAGGAGCGCCCATGCCTGCTTCCCGCATCCGCCTGCACGTTGAAGACACTGGTGGCGACGGCCGCCCGGTCATCCTGATCCACGGCTGGCCGCTGTCTGCCGACGCCTGGAAGACCCAGGTGGCGATCCTGCGCGATGCACAGCACCGCGTGATCAGCTACGACCGGCGCGGTTTCGGCCGCTCCGACAAACCGGCCGACGGCTATGACTACGACACCCTGGCGGCGGACCTGGCGGGGTTGATCGAGGAACGTGACCTGCGCGATGTCACCCTGGTCGGTTTCTCGATGGGCGGTGGCGAGGTAGCGCGCTACGTGGCCAACCACGGCCAGGATCGCCTGCACAGTGTGGTGTTCGCTGCGGCGGTGCCGCCGTTCCTGCTGCGCAGTGACGACAACCCGGAGGGGCCGCTGCCCCAGGCCAAGGCCGATGAAATGCGCAGCGGATTGGAGAAGGACCGCGAGGCGTTCTTCGACGGCTTCACCCGCGACTTCTTCAGCGCCAATGGCCAGCTGATGGTGACCGAAGAAACGCGCCAGGCGGCCATCGCGCTGTGCCATCAATCCGACCAGACGGCGGCACTGGGCTGCATGAAGGCGTTCGCCACGACCGATTTCCGGGATGACTTGAAAAAGATCACGGTGCCGACCTTGATCCTGCACGGCGACAGTGACGCCATCGTGCCGTTCGAGGGCTCCGGCCAGCGTACCCACAAGGCCATCAAGGGCAGCGAAGTGGTGATCCTGGAAGGCGCGCCACATGGCTGCAACACCAGCCACGCCGACCGCTTCAATCTGGCCCTGCTGAACTTCCTGAAGCGCTAAGCTGCGGCCATGCGCCAGACCAGAACCCCCCCGTGGAAGAAGCCCAACCCCAAGGGCCAGACGTCGCAACCGCTGTCGGATGCGCAGAAGGCGGCGGCACGGCAACGTGCCGAGGAGAACGGGCGGCGCTATCCCAACCTGGTCGACAACATGTGGGCGGCGAAGCTGCCGCGAGGGTCGTGATTCAAAGGCTGGGTGTGGGCTTGATGTAGAGCCGAGCCGATGCTCGGCTGGCGCGCGCAGCGCGTGCCGTCCGGGGAAGGGGTAAAGGGCAGCGGAGCATGGGCTCTGCTCTAAGGGCCGGGCAGTGGCTGCCAGCCCGACTCCCTCCACGGCGCAACGTCGCGTTGCTGTACGTCAATGGCCTCGATTGGCAACCCGGCCAGCCGTGCCAGTTCTACACGCAGCATTTCAGCGTCTACCGGTCGCGCGACGGCCACCTGCAGGCGATCACCCTGCAGCCGTACCTGCACGGGTACGACCGCATGGGCTTCATGCTCACCACCGGTGCGACCGATCGGGTAGCGCATCGCCGTGGGCCGCCCCAGCTGTGCGAGCGCGGGTTGCCATGCCTGCAGCACGACGGGCTGTGCGGCCACGGGAACCTGCGCCTCGATGACGATTCCCGGATAACCGATGAGATTGCCCACCATCACCTGGAAGCGTGCGCCATCGGGGATGGCCAGCACGGTGGCGATCAGCGCCATCAGCAAGAGGATGGCCGCGGCGACGTGCCAGCTGCGGGGTGCGGTGGCGGCGCGGGTTGCCATACGCAGGCCCGGCTTCCGCCGCAGCTTGCGCGCGTAGATGCGTCGATCGTTCTTGCGGGGGCTGCTGCTGTGCTCCGGCAGGTTCAACGGGACGCGTGGCATCCGGGCGACGCGCGCATTGATCAGGCGCGCCAGCAGCCACCATGCGAGCACGAACGCCAGCAGTGGCAGCAGCGTTCGTACGATCAGGTACAGCATCACCATCGGGAACATCCTGCTTGGCACACACGGATTCAATCAACCTCGTCATCGTAACGGCGCTGCGTGGTGCGTGTCGCATCCGCCAGCCGACACGTGCGAAGCGCTTGGTTAGGATGGCTCTTTGCTGTCATGGATGAACCGATGAGCGCCGCCACTTCCCGAATCCGCCGCATCTGTGGGCAGGGGCCGATCCTGTTGATGCTCCAGTGGGTCGCGCTGCTGTCTGTGGTACTGGCTGCCGGCTTCTTCCATTACCGCGTGGAGCTGTTGCTGGAGCCGGTGACGGCGGCCTGTGGGGGCCCGGACGCCCAAGCGCGATTGCAGGTTGCCGAACAAGTGATGGCGCGTGCGGGCGCACTGGATGACTGGCAGCCCCTGGGCTGGATTCCATGGGTAGGCGTGGTGCTGGCGTTGCTGGGGGCCATGGCGGTATGCGCAAGCCGTGCCCTGTGGCTGCGCGATCGGCTGCGCACTGCGAACGTGGCGCTTATGGTGCTGCACGGTGGCGCACTGGCTTTGGCCGGATGGGTGCTGCACCTGTACGAGAATGCGTGGAGCAATGTGGCGCTGCTGTCACCCACGGCGTGCCTGGTGGAGCTGGTGTCGGAGGGTGATGTACCGCTGGAGCAGGCGCAGCGCGTGGTGTTCCACATCCTGACGCGGGTGAACGCGCCACTGCTGCGCAATCCGGATGATCTGGCGCTGGTGTTGACGGTGCTGTTGTTGGCCGCAATGGCCGGCGGCGTTGCCCTGTGGCGTGCGATCGCGCGGGCCCGGGCGGGCTGAGCACGCTCGGCGGCGCGCGGCAATCGCGCTACAGTCGATGCCTCGCCACTCCAGGGAAGACCCGATGCGCTTGTTGCTGCGTGCGTTGCCGTTGTTGCTGTGTTCGCTGGCGGTACATGCCGCCGAGGTGGACCGCCGTATCGCGGTGACCATCGATGACCTGCCATGGGCACGACTTGACCAGATTGCGCCGCCGGACCTGCAGGCGCGGCATGAGGCGTTGATGGCCCAGCTGCACCAGGCAGGCGTGCCGGTGGTCGGCTTCGTCAACGAGAACAAGCTTGAGGTGGATGGACAGGTGCAGCCGGCGCGGGTGCAGATGCTGCGCGACTGGCGCGATGCGGGCTATGTGCTGGGCAACCACACCTACTCGCACATGGATCTGAATGCGAAGGGCGTGGCGGCGTTCCAGCAGGATTTCCTGCGCGGCGAGACGGTGCTGCGGCCGCTGCTGGCTGAGCAGGGGCAGGCGCCGCAGTGGATGCGCCACCCCTACCTGCGCGCCGGGCGCACCGCGGATGAGCGCGCGCAGATGGATGCGTTCTTCAAGCAGCATGGCTACCGCGTGGCGCCGGTGACGGTGGACAACGGCGAGTGGGTGTGGGCGTTCGCCTATGCCAACGTGATGAACGAGCAGGCGGACTCGCCCGCGCGCGCGGCGACGTTGGCGCAGCTGCGCAAGGGCTACGTGCCGTACATGCTGAACAAGCTGGATTACTACGAGAAGCAGTCGCAGGCGCTGCTGGGGTACGCGCTGCCGCAGGTGTGGCTGATGCACGCCAATGAGCTCAACGCGGCCACCTTCGCCGAACTGGTCGCGGCCACGAAGCGCCGCGGCTATCGCTTCATTTCGCTGGACGAGGCGATGCGTGACCCGGCCTACGCGCGGGGTGCCGAGGGCTACAACGGCCGCTATGGCCCGAGCTGGCTGCACCGCTGGGCGATGGCGGAGAACAAGCCGAAGGACTTCTACGCCGGCGAACCCGAGGTGCCGGCGTGGGTGATGAAGCTGGCCAAGGTCGATTCGGAGTAAGGCTCAGCGCTTGACGGCCAGCACGCCGTCCAGCGCCAGTTCGGCCTTGAAACCGGCCTTTTCCAGGCGCTTGGCCACTTCACGCGGCACGTCGCGGCCGCTGGTCAGCTTGTTCGGCGCGCCGGTGTAGTGGAACAGGCGGCCGCCCTTGCGGATCACGCGGGCGAGGTGGTCGTAGAACACCTGCGAGTACAGCTCGCCGGCGATGCCGAAGCGCGGCGGGTCGTGCAGGATCGCGTCGACGCTGTTGCTGGCCACCTGTTCGATCTGCTGCGAGACGTCGCCGTGGCTGAACTGCAGGCGGCCGCCGGCGGCAGCCGAGTCTGGATCCGGCGACCACGGGTTGAGCGTGCGCAGCCACATCACATCGGCGTTCTTCTCGAACGAACGGATCTGGCTGACACCGGCTTCCAGCGCACAGGCGGCGAAGTAGCCGAGGCCACCGCAGGTATCGAGGATGACCTTGCCGGCCGGCGCGACCAGCTCGACCTTGCGGCGCGCATCCTCGAACGGCGACAGCTTCGAGGTGGGCAGCATCTTGATGCCGTCGATCTCGAAGGTCGGTGCGCCCCATTCGGTGGGCACCAGCTTGATCAGCGAGCCGCTGTAGCGCGAGATCGGCGCGAAGTCCTCGCCATCCCAGTAGTACAGCGTGCGGTCCTTCAGCTTGCCCGGCCAGGGGTAGGGCTGGCCCCGGAAGTGGAAGCCGTCCGCGTCCAGCGCCACGCTGTCCTGGCTGCGCCCGAGGTCGAGCGAGCCCTGCCAGTCGGCGGCGCCCTTGTCATGGGCACGGCGCAGGGTGTCGGCGCTGTCGCGGGTCAGCAGGGGGCCGGTGTAATGGGGCACGGCGGGTACCGGGGCGGTTCGGGGGAGGGCATGTTACCGCAGCCCCCATGATGGGTTGAAAGAGTGGTTTCTGACCATGGTCGTTGAGAACAACGGTCTGTGAGGCGTGTGCAATCAATCAGTATGACGGGATGCCGCGGCACGGCCTTCAGTGAAAGGCTGAAGGCCGCCTAAGATCAGTTGCCTACTGGGCGAACTGAGTTCCGCGATTGGATGCGCATTGCTTTGGTATGCACACGTCCAGGGAGGTGCTCACGAACCGTGACTCCATTACGGTGCAGACGACGCCAATTCCCTCGCTGAGATAGAAGGGGGATGAGTAATGACGTGTATCGCTAAGGTAGCATCTGCCGTTGTCAACACCAATCTTAGCTGTTCGGGCTCCGGCGACGGAGCTCTCTGCGTTCATCTGGCCTGTTGAGTAATAGGAAACACCCACAGGCACACGTCCATTCGGCGCAGTTGCCGTAACCCAGTCAATACTCTTCGAATTCAATTTTGAGGTTGGATTACCAGGTGTGTTTTCACGAGTGCATGCCCAGCCTGCTGCAGGCCCTTCAATCGTCCCTTCGCCTTGAGATGGTTCCATATCCATGGAAGCGCAGAAGGCTTGATGATAGAGCTTGGTCGCCTCCGGCTGGTCGCTGTATCGATAGATCAGGCGTCCAAATCCATCCGGCTTGAGATGCTGATCAACTGGAATCTGCCCGCCGTCGAAGTCCGGCCAAGTTGTACGGCGAACAATGATGATCTCCCCCTTGGTGCCGAGCTCCGTTTTGTCGACACTCAATGGTGTTTCTGCGAATGCAGGCGAGGCCGTGGCGATTGCCAGACACAGGATCAGCGTGCGATTGCTCATCTGCGAGTCTCCGTTCTACGGTTGCGGAGACATCAGGCTCAAACATATTCATGTTTCAGATTGTGACCTGCGCTGTGCTTGACCACATTTCAAACTTTTCTCACTAGTTTGAATGTTGATCCATTGCCTAATCGCACTTCACCGCATACACCGGCCCAGCCCCGATCAGCATCAGCGCCATGTAGTCGCTGTCGCCGGCCTTGCCCTTCAGCGTCGCGCCCTTGTTGAAGTGGAAGATGCCGAAGCCGCCGGACATGCGGATCAGGGCACTGTCGATCTGCTCGGCGCCGTCGCGGAAGTAACGGCCGATCTCGCTGCGGGTGGCCTTGTGCAGGGCATTGGGTTCGCGCTGCCACTGCGCGCCACGGCTGAAGGAAACGAAGTACTGGCCGCCTTCCTTGTCGATGCGGAAGTCGGCGGGCTTGCGCGCGCCTGTGGCGAAGCAGCCCTGTAATGGGTCGGCGGAGAAGGGAAGCCGTGCATCGTCGCCGCAGGCAGTGAGCAGCAGGAGGGCACCGGGCAGCAGCAGGCGGAGCGCGCGCATGGGATGTCCCTACAGGGCAGGTGCGGCTAGTGTAGGCAGCACGCGGGCGTGGCCCGTACAGAAATTCGGCAAGGACACAGGGGTTTTCGGATGGCGCAGGGCAAGGCACCGTGGTGTGGCGTGGCCAGTTGGCTGGGTATTGCAGTGGGGTGGGGGGCAGGCACCGTGGCGGCACAGGCGGCGGTCGCCGCGGGTGGCAATGGCATGGCCGCAGGGCTGGGCGTGGGCGTGCTGGGTGCGGCGCTGGTGGGGGGCGGCCTGGCCGTGGCCTCGCGCGTGCGCGGTGAGCGCTGGCCGTGGATCGGCATCGGCGGTGCAGTGCTGAGTGCGCTGCCGCTGCTGATGTACCTGTTGCGGATGATGCTGAAGCTCTAGCGGTAGTGCCGGCCGCTGGCCGGCAACTGCAGATCGCGTGCGGTGTTCATGGGGTTGCCGGCCAGCGGCCGGCACTACCGGATGTCTCACGCGCTGCGGTGGATCTCCACCGTTACGTGCACCAGCTCTTCATGGATCGCCAGCGCGCTGCGCACGGTATCGGCATCCAGCGTGGCGTCGCTGGTGACCACGCTGGCGCTGACCGCGTACTTGCCGCGACCCACCTGCCAGACGTGCAGGTCGGCCAGGCGTGCCGGCCACGGGCCCTGTTCGATCACCTCGCGTACTTCGGCCACCACTGGCGCGTCCATCTGCGCGTCGAGCAGGATGCGGCCGCTGTCGCGCAGCAGGCCGATCGCCCACACCGTGACCAGCACGGCGCCGACCAGGCCCATCACCGGGTCCAGCCAGGTCAGGCCAAGCAGCTTGCCGCCGAGCAGGGCGACGATGGCCAGCACCGAGGTGGCGGCGTCGGCCAGCACGTGGACGTAGGCCGAGCGCAGGTTGAGGTCGTGACCGTGCGCATGCCCGTGGTCGTGGTGGTCGTGGCCATGCCCGTGGTCATGGCCATGGTGATGATGCGCGTGGCCCGGGCTGTCGTGCAGCCACCAGGCACACAGCAGGTTCACGCCCAGCCCGACCGCGGCGATGGCGATGGCTTCGTTGTAGTGGATCGGCGCTGGTACCCACAGCCGCTCCAGCGATTGCACCGCCATCAGCGCGGCGACGCCAAGCAGGGCGATGGCGCTGGTATAGCCGGCCAGGATCTCGATCTTCCAGGTGCCGAAAGCGAAGCGCGGGTCGTGCGCGTAGCGGCGCGCGCAGCGGTAGGCGAACACTGCCAGGCCCAACGCGAGTGCGTGCGAACTCATGTGCCAGCCGTCGGCGAGCACGGCCATGGAGTTGAACCACCAGCCGCCGACAATTTCCACCAGCATCATGCTGACGGTGAGCCACAGGGCGCGGCGGGTATTGCGTTCGGCCAGCGGGTTGCCGTCGTCGAAGCGGTGTTCGTGGCGACGGGCGGCGGCGAGGGCGTCCAGGTGCATGGGAAGACCAGAGGGTGGAAGGATACCCTCATAGGGTATACGATGCGCCCATGGCCCATGTACACAGGAATCGAAAGCAGCTGCTGACCCGGGTGCGCCGGATCGGCGGCCAGGTGGCGGCGTTGGAGCAGGCGCTGGACAGGCCGGAGGGTGAGGCCGGCGACTGTGCGGACGTGCTGGTGCAGGTTGCTGCGGTGCGCGGCGCCGCCCACAGCCTGCTGATGGAGCTGCTGCACGAGCATCTGCAGGAACATGTGGTCGGCGCCGAAGACCCGCAGCAGCGGGCGGCCGAGGCCGAAGTGCTGGTCGAACTGCTGCGCCGCTACGGCAAATGACCGGGTAGTGCCGGCCGCTGGCCGGCAACCGCAGGTTGCCTTCCCCGTTCGTGAAGTTGCCGGCCAGCGACCGGCATTACCCGTGCCGGTGCCGCGCGTTCCAGATGTGCGTGGCGGCCAGCAACAGGCTGCCGGTGACGGTCATCGGTGTTTCCCAGTCGTGCGAGGGCAACGCCAGCGCGCCGGCCAGCAGCAGGCCGAGCCCGGCGCCGGCGGTGGCCCAGGCCAGCACCGGCAACGGATGGCGGCGCTCGGCCCGCCATAGTGCATACCCGGTCAGCGGCAGGGCGATGGCCACGAACAGCAGATGCACCCATTCCGCTTCGGCCCACGTGCCGAACAGCGGCAGCGCGGCGGCCAGCAGGGGCAGCGCCAGGCAGTGCAGCAGGCACAGGCTGGACAGGGCGACCGCGCCGGCATCAAGCAGGGCGGCAGAAGGCGACTTCATCGGGGGAGGTTCCTTGCGCAGCAATTGTTATACAGTAACATTTCCGTTCCGCAGCCAACCCGCTCCGACATGAACACTGTTTCCCGCGCCGACCGTCGCCTTCCGGTCACCGTGCTGTCCGGCTTCCTCGGAGCCGGCAAGACCACCCTGCTCAACCAGATCCTGCGCAATCGCGAGGGCCTGCGCGTGGCGGTCATCGTCAACGACATGAGCGAGGTCAACATCGATGCGCAGCTGCTACGCGAGGGCGGCGCCGAACTGCACCGCACCGAAGAGACGCTGGTGGAGTTCAGCAATGGCTGCATCTGCTGCACGCTGCGCGATGACCTGCTGCAGGAAGTGCGGCGCCTGGCCGATGCGGGGCGCTATGACTATCTGCTGATCGAGTCGACGGGCATCGGTGAGCCGATGCCGGTGGCGGCCACCTTCGCGGTACGCGACGAGCAGGGCTTCAGCCTGAGTGACATCGCGCGCCTGGACACGATGGTGACGGTGGTGGATGGCAGCGCTTTCCTCGCCGACTTCGGCTCGACGTTGCGCCTTGCCGAGCGCGGCCAGCAGGCCGGGCCGGATGACGATCGCGGCGTAGTCGACCTGCTGTGCGAGCAGGTCGAGTTCGCCGACGTGATCGTGGTCAGCAAGGTCGACCAGACAGATGACGAAGTGCTGCAGGACACGCTGGCCGTGCTGCGTGGCCTGAACCGCGACGCGAAGCTGCTGCTGTCACGCTTCGGTGACGTGCCACTGGCCGAGCTGCTGGACACCGGCCGCTTCGACTACGAGCGTGCGCAACGTGCGCCGGGCTGGGTAAAGGAACTGCGTGGCGAGCATACGCCGGAGACCGAAGAATATGGCATCGCCAGTTTCGTCTACCGCTCGCGGCGACCGTTCCATCCCGCGCGCTTCGCCCGTGCGCTGCAGTCGGGCATGCCCGGCGTGATCCGCAGCAAGGGCTGGTTCTGGCTGGCCAACCGCATGGACTGGGTGGGCGAGCTGAACACCGTGGGCGCCGCGACGCGGACGCAGGCGGCGGGGTTCTGGTACGCCGCACGCGATCGCGTGCGTGCCGGGCTGGAGGACACGCCGCCGTTGCTGCCGCCCACGCCGCTGCCGTACAGCGATCTGGGCTGGGCGCGGCAGCAGGCCGACTGCTGGAGCGCACCGTTGCCGGGACCGGAAGACTTCCCGGATGCAGCCGCGCATTCGGCGATGCAGCGCGTGTGGCACCCGTTGTGGGGCGACCGCCGCCAGGAGCTGGTGGTGATCGGCGTGCACATGGATGAGCGTGCGGTGCGTGCGGAGCTGGACGCGTGCCTGCTCAACGATCAGGAACTGCGTGCGGGGCCGCTGCTGTGGCAACAGCTGCCGCAGGCGTTCCCGGTGTGGAAGCGGTGACGGTGCACTGAGGATCCATGGGTTGCCGGCCAGCGGGCGGCACTACCCCTGGTCGATACGCCATGCGTGGATGGATGCATGGCGGAGTCGAGCATGGCTCGACTCTACAATGTGATCCGTCGCGGCCAATCCTGTAGAGCCGAGCCCATGCTCGGCTGCTGCAGTGGACCCACGCATGGCGTGGATCTACAAGGCGTCACGCCACTGCCAACCCCCGGTGCCCACCTGCAGCACGTGGGTCGGCCGCAACGCCTGCAGCAGGTGCCGGTCGTGGCTGACCATCAGCAGCGCGCCCGGCCATGCCGCCAGCAGTTCTTCCAGCGCCTGCAGGGCATCAAGATCCAGTGCATTGCCAGGCTCGTCCAGCAGCAACAGCTGCGGTGCGGGATCGGCATACAGCACGCTGGCCAGCGCGCCTTTTACCCGTTCGCCATCGCTGAGGCGATGGGCTGCACGCTGGATGCGCTGCGCGTCCAGCCCGAGCAGGGCCAGCCGTGTGCGCAGTTCACCGGTATCGGCCGCCGGGTTGGCAGCCTGCACGGTGTCGAGAATGCTGCGTTCGCCGGAGAGCCCCAGCAGCTGCTGGTCGAGCAGCGCCAGTGGTGCATGACGCTGCACGATGCCACTGCGTGCAGGCAGCTGGCCGGCCAGCACGCGCAGGAGCGTGGACTTGCCACTGCCGTTGTCACCGACCACGGCGATGCGCTGGCCGCGGCGGACCTCCAGTTGCAACGGTGCACTGCAACCATGCGGCAGCACCAGCGACTCCGCCTGCAGCAGACGTGCGCTGCCGCGTTCACCGTCACCGGCGAACAGCGCCAGCTCTGGCGCGGCGTGAACTGCCGAAGCCGCTGCGCGCAGTTGGTCGCTGCTGGCCTGCAGACGATCGGCCTGGACCTGTTGCGCGCGCCCGTGGCTGGCCTCTGCACGCTGTTTCTGCCGGCCAAGCAGGATCGGTGCCTGGTTGGCCTGCTTCGCATCGCGATTGCCACGTGCCTGGCGCTGCTGCTGGCGTTCGTGCTGCTCGCGCGCGCTGCGCTGTTGCTGCCGGTGCTGGGCCCGTGCGTGGTCGAGCTGTGCGGCGGCCGCTGCGCGTTCGGCGGCCCGCGCGTCGGCGTAGTGCTGCCACGGCCCGCCATAGCGACGCAGTCCGCGCGCATCGAGCTCGACGATCTGCTGCATCTGCGCCAGCAGCTCGCGATCATGGCTGATCACCAGCAGGCCGCCGCGCCACTGCCGCAACCGTTCGTATAGCCGCTGGCGATGGCGGGCATCGAGGTGGTTGCTGGGTTCGTCCAGGATCAGCCAATCGGCGCCGCTGGCCCAGGCGCCGGACAGCGCCACCTGCATGGCCTGGCCGCCACTGAGACGCGCGGCGGGTTGGGCGGGATCGAGATCGTCGGGCAGGCGGAGCGCCTGCCATTGCTGCTGCAGGCGCTCGCGCAGATCCCAATGGTCGCCGACGCAGGCGAAGTCGGCCTCATCCACGCTGCCGGCTTCGATGCGTTGCAGCGCGGCCAGTTCCGCGCCGACGCCGGCCAGTTCAGCGACCGTGCCGGCGGGTGGATAGCCAGGCGTCGGCAACAGGAATACGCGGCCGCTGCTGCGCACCTGCCCGTTCTCTGGCCGCACCCGGCCGGCCAGCAGGCGTGCGAGCACGCTCTTGCCGGTGCCATTGGCACCCACCAGGCCGGTGGCGACCGGATCGAAGGAAAACGACAGATCGGAAAACAGCGGGCGGCCGTCGGCCAGCCGATACGACACGCGATCGAGCGTGAGGGAATGTGTGGTCATGCGACCTCCATGGATGCCGGGTTCTCCCCTGCGCGCAGGGGCGGGAAGAGTCAGGCCGTCTGCTGGGAAGACGGCGGCATCAATGGCGCATTGGTCGCGAGCCTCTGGGAGGAATGAGCGGGCAGTATAGCGGGGTTGGCTGAATGGCTGCGTGCAGCTGTAGCGCGGAGCCACGCTCGGCTGATCTTCGCTTGGGGTGCCGGTGAGTCGAGCATGGCTCGACTCCACAAGAAGCATCCATGCGTGGCGTGGATCTACGGCACGGTGTCCAGGCGGGCGCCGACGAAGTCGATGAACACCCGCAGCTTCGGCAGTACGTGTCGGCCCGACGGCCACAGCAGGTGGAAGGTGCCGCAGGAGTGCACATGATCCTCCAGCACGGTGACCAGGCGGCCGTCGGCCAGCGCTTCGCGTACCGAGTGCACCGGCACGAAGGCCAGGCCGACATCACGCAGTGCCAGCGCCACCCGCGCCTCGATGGTGTTGGCCACCATGTGCACCGGAAGTTCCTGCGGTGCTTCGTCATCGGGCCAGTGGATCGGCCACGGCTCCAGCTTGCCGGTGGTGGGGAAGCGATAGTGCAGCAGCGTGTGCTGCATCAGTCCCGCCGGCGTGCGCGGAACGCCGCGACGCTGCAGGTAGCCCGGCGAGGCGACGACACGCCGCGGGAACACGCCCAGCCGGCGTGCGTTCATCCGCGAGTCGCTGGGTTCGCCAACGCGCAGCACCGCATCGAAGCCTTCCTCGATGACATCGACCAGCCGGTCGCTGAAATCCAGGTCGAGGCGGATGTCCGGATACGCGGCCATGAACTCGGCCATCAACGGCAGGGTGAGGTCGCCCACCAACGGTAGGCCGATGCGCAGCGTGCCGCTCGGTGCAGCGTGCGGTTGCGCCAGTTCGGTGCGCGCGGCATCGCGCTCGTCGAGGATGCGCCGGCAGCGTGCCAGGAACAGCTGGCCCTCGGCGGTGAGCGTGATGCTGCGCGTGCTGCGGTGGAACAGGCGCACGCCCAGTGCGTGCTCCAGCCGCGCAACGCATTTGCCGGCGGCCGATGCCGAGATGCCCTGCAGGCGACCGGTCTCGACGAAGCTGCGGGTGTCGGCGGCGTGCACGAAGGTCTGCAGGTTGGCGAGGTTGTCCAGGACTGACATGGGCGTACCGGCAATGAAAACGGCAGGGTAGGGGCGGGTGATCGCGGCACGCGGCGCGGCCATCGCAACACTGTGGTGCGGGGCCTCGCGCAGCCCTTGCGGCGTTACAGCTCCGGGCATGATGCCGATTGCGGACTGCACGGTCCATGATGCCCGGAGCGGCAACCGGCTTTTTGCGCCGCGCCGTGCTGCCTAACGTGGCGGGCCTCTCCCCACGGATCACCGCGATGAATGCCGCTCTTTCCCTTGAACCTGCACCGACGCTGCCTTCGGTGCAGCGGCTGCTGCAGCAGGTCCACCCGCTGCGCCTGGTCGGTGCGGTGGTGCTGGTGCGCGAGCACGGCGTGCTGCGCCATGCCAGCGCGACCGGGCTGGCCGATCGCGAGTCGGCCAGGCCGATGCAGCGCGATCAGCTGTTCCGGCTGGCATCGGTCAGCAAGCCGTTGCTGGCCACGGTGATCCTGCGCCTGGTGGCCGAGGGCGTGCTCGACCTCGATGCGCCGGTGCAGCGCTGGCTGCCGGACTTCCGGCCGGCACTGGCCGATGGCCGCAGGCCGCCGATCAGCCTGCGCCGGCTGCTCAGCCACAGCAGCGGGCTGGGCTACCGCTTCCTGGAAGCCGATGCGCACGGACCGTACGCCCGGGCCGGCGTCAGCGATGGCATGGACGCCAGCCCGGTGTCCCTGGCCGAGAACGTACGCCGGATCGCGCAGGCGCCACTGCTGTTCGAGCCGGGCAGCCAGTGGCTGTACTCGCTGGGCGTGGACGTGGCCGGTGCGGTGGCCGAAGCCGCGACCGGTGAACCACTGCAGGCGCTGTTCGAGCGTCTGCTGGCTGCCCCGTTGGGCCTGCGCGATACGGCGTTCGCCACCCGCGCTGCCGAGCGCCTGGCAACGCCCTATGTGAGCGACACGCCGCAGCCGCATCGCCTGCAGGAAGGCGAGATGGTCGCGCCGTTCGAGGGCACGGTCGGCATCGAGTACAGCCTTGCGCGCGCCACCGATGCCAGCCGCTTCGCCTCGGCCGGTGCGGGCCTGGTCGGCACCGCCGACGAGGTGATGGCGGTGCTCGAGGCCTTGCGCGACGTACAGCGCTCTGGTCTGTTGCCACCCGCGCTGGCGGAGGAGATGGCCACCGGGCAGGTGGGCGAACAGGGGCCGCCGGAACCGGCCGGCTGGGGCTTCGGGCTGGGCTTTGCGGTGCTGCGTGATGCCGCCGCCAGCGGTACCCCGCAGGGCGTGGGCAGCTGGCGCTGGGGCGGCGCGTACGGGCACAGCTGGTTCGTCGATCCGGCGCGCGGGCTGAGCGTGGTGGCGCTGACCAACACCCTGTACGAAGGCATGGATGGCGCCTTTGTCGATGAACTGCGCGATGCGATTTATGCCGACCTGGGGGCAACGCGATGAGCGGCCATGCCATCGATGCCGCCAGTCCGGCCGGCGAGGCCACGCGCCTGCCGTGGGCGGGCCTGCTTGCCTTGGCCGGTGGCGGCTTCATCACCCTGTTGACCGAGACCCTGCCGGCGGGTGTGCTGCGGCCGATGGGCGAAAGCCTGGGCGTGAGTGATGCGGCGGTCGGCCAGCTGGTGAGCGTGTATGCGCTGGGTTCGGTGATGGCCGCACTGCCGATGACCGCGCTGACCCAGCGCCTGCCACGGCGTCCGCTGCTGCTGGCGGCCATCGCCGGCTTCGTGGTGGTCAATACGCTGACGGCGTTGAGCAGCAGCTACGCGCTGATCCTGGCTGCGCGCTTCCTGGCCGGTGTGAGCGGTGGACTGCTGTGGTCGCTGGTGGCCGGTTATGCCGCGCGCATGGTGGTGCCGTCGCTGCAGGGACGGGCCATCGCAGTGGCAATGGTCGGTTCGCCTCTGGCGCTGTCGCTGGGGGTGCCGGCAGGGACGCTGCTGGGGCAGCAGATCGGCTGGCGCTGGGCGTTCGCGCTGATGAGCGTGCTGGGTCTGCTGCTGCTGGCCTACGCGCGCTGGGCGTTGCCTGCGCTGCCGGCCGCTGGGGCCGGGCAACGCACTTCGCTGGCGACCGTGTGGCGCCTGCCCGGTGTACGCAGTGCGCTGCTGGTGATGGCGCTGTACGTGCTGGCGCACAACGTGCTGTACACCTATATCGAGCCGCTGGCGGTCGACGCGGGTGCCGGTGCTTGGCTGGACCGGCTGCTGCTTGCATTCGGCATGGCGGCCATTGCCGGCATCGCGATTGCCGGCTGGGGCGTGGATCGCCACCTGCATGCGCTGGTGTGGGCGGCGGTGATCGGCTTCATCGTGCCGGTGCTGGCCTTGCTGGTGTGGCCTGGCGTGGCGAGCGCACTGCTGCTGGCGACGATCCTGTGGGGCGTGGCGTTCGGCGCCGTGCCGACCCTGTTCCAGACCGCCTTGGCACGGCGCGCCGGGGCCGCTGCGGACCTGGCGCAATCGATGCTGGTGACCGGCTGGAACCTGGCCATTGCGGCCGGCGGCGTGGCAGGCGGCGTGCTGCTGCAGGCCAGCGGCCCACGCCAGCTGGGATGGCTGCCGTTGCTGCTGCTGGCGGTGACCGCCGCGTGGCTGCTGGCACGGCCGAAGGCCTGGGCGTAGGCGCAGGCCAAACGTTACGGAGGTGCCGGCCAGCGGCCGGCACTACCGTGGTCCACGCCATCCCGCATGGCGTGGATCTACCGAGCGCAGCGACCCGCGTTTGCCTTTGCTTTCGCTTTCTTCCGTTGATTCCGTGGCGGGACGCCGCCGCAATGTGTCCGTGGCCGGGTGGGTGGGTTGCGCAGGACGCCCAACCCCGGTCTTGCCGTGTGCGCAGGACAGCGCACACGAGCAGGCGGCGACCGAGCCTACATGGGTGAGGGCGCTTTGCTTGCGAAGCACTGCTTCGCAAGCGTCCGAACGCACAGCCGCCAGCGGCTGGGCCGGGCCCTGGACGGGTACTTGCAGCGCCCCCTGCGCGACCTACCCACGCGGCCTCACCTGATGGATCCACCGGGCGCGATCCGCCACGAGGGGCTCCGCCGTTCGCCGTCCTACTCCACTCCCTCACGCTCGATCGGCACGCTGCGCGGGTTCTGCATGTGTTCGCGTGCAGCGCCGTACTGCTGCTGCCGCTTCTGATGGAAGGCGACGAACTCATCGCGCGGCAGCGGCCGCGAGAACAGCCAGCCCTGCCCGAATTCCACATGCCGGCTGTGCAGGTAGGCCAGCTGCGCTTCGGTTTCCACGCCCTCGGCCACCACCCACAGGCCCAGCTCCTTGGCCATGTCGATGATGTGCGGCGTGACCGGGCTGGTGGCGCTTTCGGTGCCGATCGCATCGATGAATGATTTGTCGATCTTCAGCGCATCCAGTGGCAGCTGCTGCAGGTATTGCAGGCTGGAGAAGCCGACGCCGAAATCATCGATGGCCACGCTGTGGCCGGCGCGGCGGGCGGCGGCGAGCATGGTGCGCGCACGGTCCAGATCGAGGAAGCCACGTTCGGTGGCCTCCATCCAGATCTGCTGCGGCAGGATGCCGCTGCCGGCCATGTGCCGGGAGATCATCTTCAGGGCGCGACCGCTGCTGATGTCTTCGGCGGCGAGGTTGATCGCGATGTGCGCGCTGCGGTCGGCGACCAGCAGCTCGCGCATGTCGCGCACCACGTTCTCGATCACCAGGTCGGTGACGTCGGCGATCATGCCGGCCTCTTCGGCCAGCGGAATGAACAGGTCAGGGCGCACCTGGGTGCCATCCGGGCGCTGCCAGCGCACCAGCGCCTCGGCGCCGACGCAGATGCCGGTGTCCAGTTCGATGATCGGCTGGTAATGCAGGTACAGCTCGCGGCGGCGGATGGCGGTGGCCAGTTCGCCGCGCAGGGAAAGGCGGCGCCGCGACAGCCAGATCACCAGCCCGGCGCCGGCGGCGGCCAGCAGCAGGCCCACCGGCACGTACAGCCAGGCCTGTTGGCGGAAGGCCGCAGCGAGCGCGGTGCGCGGTGTAGTGGCGACGGCCAGCCATTCCTCGTTGCGCGCGGTAGCGAACAGCGTGGTCTGGTCCAGGCCTTCGCCCGGGTCGCGCAGCAGCGCCTGCAGCAGGTCCGGATCCAGGCCGGGCTGTTTGGCCAGCAGGCGTCCATCGGGGCTGGCCAGTGCCAGCCGCACATTCGGGTCGGCGATGACATCGACGAAGCGGCGTGGGTCCACCAGTGCGTCGTAGGACCCATACAGGATCGCCAGCACCTGGCGTCGCCCGCTGATTTCCGGGCGCACGTCCACCGCGATGCCGGCGCCGTCGCTGGTGACGTGGTCCGGCCTGGGCTGATCCACATCCGACAGGAACGGCCCCCAGGAGGTGCAGCGCAGCTTGCCTCCTTCGAAGTAGCCCATCTGGTCAATCGATGGGGTGGTCATCACCAGGGTCTGCATGCGCCGGATGTGCTCGGGGCTGCAGGACACGTAGGCACCGGCTTCGGCGGATTTCAGCGCCGCCAGCGCCTCCTGGTAGGACAGGTCGGAGCGGCGCAGGGTGCGATCGGCGATGTCGCGCAGGCGCTGCTGTTCGACGCTGACCGCGCGGTCCCAGGTGGCGTAGGCCATGACCGCGATCGGCACCGCAGCGGCCAGCAGGGCCAGTGCGGTACCGCCGATGATGACGCGCAGGCGGCTCATGGCCGGGGCTCCAGCAGGGCGGGCGGGGCAGGGCGCATGGTCGGGCCGGTCCTTGGGCAGGTGCGGCTATCTGAGCATGGCGCCGGGCCGGGCGGAATGGGATCAATACGGTATTCGGTCACATTGTGGTGAAAGCGGCCTGCTTTGACGCAATGGGGCCGTCTGGCGCTGGCGCTCGGCGCCGCGGAGGACTACCGTCGAACGCTTCGCCCGCCCCTTCCCGCGCCCATGACCGAGCCCGCCACGCCCCCCCGAGCACCTGCGCCGCAGCCTGTCCAACCGCCACCTGCAACTGATCGCCATCGGCGGTGCCATCGGCACCGGCCTGTTCATGGGCTCGGGCAAGACCATCAGCCTGGCCGGCCCGTCCATCGTCTTCGTCTACCTGATCATCGGCGCGATGCTGTTCTTCGTGATGCGCGCGATGGGCGAGCTGCTGCTGTCCAACCTGCAGTACAAGTCCTTCATCGATTTCTCCACCGACCTGCTCGGCCCGTGGGCCGGGTTCTTCTGTGGATGGACCTACTGGTTCTGCTGGATCGTCACCGCCATTGCCGACGTGATCGCGATCGCCGCCTATGCGCAGTTCTGGTTCCCGGGGCTTGAAGCCTGGAAACCGGCGCTGGCCTGCGTGATGCTGCTGCTGGCGTTGAACCTGGTGACGGTGAAGCTGTTCGGTGAAATGGAATTCTGGTTCGCGCTGATCAAGATCGTGGCGATCTGTGCGCTGATCATCACCGGCGCCGGTCTGGTGGCGTGGGGCTTCACCTCGCCGAGCGGCCACACCGCGTCGTTGTCGAACCTGTGGAATGACGGCGGCATGTTCCCGATGGGCCTGGTCGGTTTCTTCGCTGGATTCCAGATTGCGGTGTTCGCCTTCGTCGGCATCGAGCTGGTCGGCACCACCGCCGCCGAAACCGCCGACCCCGAGCGCAACCTGCCCAAGGCGATCAACTCGATTCCGGTGCGCATCATCATCTTCTACGTGCTGGCGCTGATCGCGATCATGGCCGTCACCCCGTGGCGCCAGGTGGTGCCGGACAAGAGCCCGTTCGTGCAGCTGTTCGTGCTGGCCGGCATTCCCGCCGCGGCCAGCCTGATCAATTTCGTGGTGCTGACCTCGGCCACGTCCTCGGCCAACAGTGGCATCTTCTCCACCAGCCGCATGCTGTACGGCCTGGCCGAAGAGGGCCACGCTCCGCGCGGGCTGTCGAAACTGTCGCGCGCTGCGGTGCCGGCCCGTGGCCTGCTGTTCTCGTGCCTGTGCCTGCTGGGCGGCACGCTGCTGATCTACCTGATTCCCAACCTGGTAACCGCCTTCACCCTGGTGACGACGCTGGCGACGGTGCTGTTCATCTTCGTCTGGTCGCTGATCCTGGTGGCCTACATGGCCTATCGCCGTCGCTACCCGGAGCGCCACGCTGCATCGATCTTCAAGATGCCTGGGGGCGTCGCCATGTGCTGGGCCTGCCTGATGTTCTTCGCCGCCGTGCTGGTGCTGCTGAGCCTGCAGGGCGACACCCGCCAGGCGCTGATCGCCAGCCCGGTGTGGTTCGTGCTGCTGGGCGCGGGGTACTGGGTGCGCCGGAGGGCCGCGAAGTGATCCGAAGTGGGGTCAGGTCCCGTTGCTCAGCAACGGGACCTGACCCCGGCAGGTCGCGGGACCCACCCCGCCTCCTCGCGTGAAAACGGCTGTTGCCGTTGAGGTGGCCGGCCAGCGGCCGGCACTACCACGGGTGCAGGACGCAGCCCTGCCGGCCCCCATTCACCCAACATTCGCGGGCGCGGCCGGATCATCCGGCCGCCATGTCCCATCGACCTCTCCTGCTTGCACTGGTGCTGCTGCCCATCCTGTGGCCCGGGATGGCTGCCGCGCGCACGGTCTATCGCTGCGTGCAGGGCAACACCGTCAGCCTGGCCACCGCACCAGAGCCGGGATCGCGGTGCACGCCGAAGGAGATCGACGACAATGCCATCCAGGCCCCGAACCTGTGGGGCAACATGGGCGTGTTCAGTGGTGTGCTGTACGAGCGCGAGCAGGACGGCGTGCTGGTCTATTCCACCCGCAACCTGCCCGGCTCGCGGGTATTCCTGAAGTTCACCGTGGCCACGCCGCCGGGCGAGCCGGCGCACGAGGGCCTGGGCAAGGTCGGCAAGCCGCAGCTCGCGCAGCACGCCAGGCAGTTCAAGGCCGCGGCCAAAGCCACCGGCGTCGACGATGCCTGGCTGCGCGCGATCGCCCATGCCGAAAGCAATTTCAATCCGCTGGCGGTCTCGACCAAGGGCGC
The DNA here is from genome assembly GCF_059369535.1 of Stenotrophomonas sp. YJH_SMC_122. NCBI lineage: Bacteria > Pseudomonadati > Pseudomonadota > Gammaproteobacteria > Lysobacterales > Lysobacteraceae > Stenotrophomonas > Stenotrophomonas sp. YJH_SMC_122. Next base: position 108,385 of record NZ_JCAFST010000007.1, read on the forward strand.
ACAGGGCGTGATGCAGTTGATGCCGGAGACCGCACAGGAGTATGGCGTGCGCGATCCGTTCTCGCCGCAGCAGTCGATCGAGGGCGGCGCGCGCTACATGCGCGCGCTGCTGCGCCGTTACAACGGCGATCGTCCGTTGGCGGCGGCTGCGTACAACGCGGGCATCGGTGCGGTCACCCGCTACAAGGGCGTGCCGCCCTACGCCGAAACCCTGGCCTATGTGGACAAGGTGATGGCGCTGTACGCGCGCTACCGCGAAGCGATGGGCATCCGCACTGAAGTGCCAGCCCGCTAGCGGACGGTGCTGCCTGCACGTGGCGTTGTAGAGCCGAGCCGCTCAGCGCGAGGTAGAGCTGCTGACCAGGTCGTAGCGCTCGATGCGGCCGACGCGTGCCACCTCGGCCTGCACGTCGGCACGCTGCTTGAGTGCACGCCACGCGGCATCGATGCGCACATCGCCCGGCAATGACGGATAGGTGCGCATGTCCTGCAGGCTGGCCAGGGTTTCACCGCGTTCAACCGGCGAGCGCAGCTGTTCGATCAGCACGGCGGCGGCACCGTCCAGGTCGCCTTCCTCCAGCAGCATTTCGCGATGGAACAGGCGGGCATCGTCGCGCTGGGCCAGGATCACCGCGCGTGCTGCATCGCGCGCCTTGGCATCACCGCGCTCGCCGGCGGCGGCGAACTGCAGCAGCGCCTGTGCGGCCTTGCCGTACCCGGCGAGGCCCGGCATGTCATTCACTGCCTGCGCAGCGTCCTGCATGCGCCCCAGCGAACTGAACACGAAGCCGACATTCATCTGGTGCTCGACACCATCCGGGCCGAGCGCGCCGATGCGGGCGGCCTGTTTCGCCGTGGCCAGTGCCTCATCGGTGCGGCCCAGCCGGCGCAGTGCGGTGAGCCGGCTGTTGAGCAGCCAGGCCACCCATTCCGCTTCCGCGGCGGCAGGCGATTCGCCGTTGCTTGCGGCACCGGCCATGCCCTCGGTCAACGACAGCACTTCCTCGTTGCGGTCCAGCATCAGCAAGGTGGTGCTGAACTCGGCCATGCGCGCGTCCAGTGCGCGGTCGAGCAGGCCGGAAACACGCAGTTCATCGAGGTGGCGCTGTGCCGCCTGCACCGGATCGAAACGCGCGTCACCGCGATCGACATAGCGATCGAAGCGCTTGTCGCTGCGCAGGCGGATGATCTCGGCCGGGCTGTCGATGCGCGCCAGCGTGGCCGGAATGCTGTCGCCACGGCCGTTGTCGGCCTGCAGCGTGGCCAGCGCCAGCCACAGCCCGGTGGGTTCCAGGCCGCCACTCTTCCAGCCGTTGTCAAACAGCGCCTGCAGCAGGTCCATGCGCTTCTGCGGCTGGTCACGCAGGCGGTACTGCAGGTAGTTGATGGCGTGGTGATCGATCTGCAGCGGTGCGTCGGCGTGCTGCAGTGCCTTCACCAGGAAAGTGGTGGCTGCGGCCGGCTGGTTGTCCGACAGTTCCACCGACACCTGGGTGAGCAGGATCTGTGCATCCTCCGGCAGGGCCTCCTGCGCCCGTTGCAGGTAGCGGCGGGCCTGGTCGGGCTTCTTCTGCATCAGCGCGGTCCAGCCGGCGACCTGCGAGGCGCGGCCGCGACGCTCGGCATCGAAGTCGTCCAGCAACGGATCCTCCATCAGCCGCTCCATGCTGATCAGCGCACCCAGCGTGTTGCCGCCGCGTGCCTGCTGGATGGCTTCATCCCAGCGCGTGGCGTACGCCGCGTGTACTGCATCGGCGGTGGCCGATGGCTTCTGCGGGGCCACCGTGATCGAGGCGGAGGCGGGCGCGCTGACCAATGCGGCCAGCAGCAGGGCGGTGAGAGGGAGAACGTGGGGCATGGAGAATCTCCATCCGTGGGAACCGCATTGAACCTGCTACGGCCAGCGAGGACAAGCACGACGAAGCGAATCCTGGCCTTCTGCCGCATGATCGGCCGTGGCGGATCGCACGCGCAGCGTCTATTGTCGGTGCCTCTTCAAGCGGCAGGCAGAGGCAGCGCAACACGATGGCACGGTGGCAATGGATGGCGGCAGGGGTGGCGTTGGCAACGGCGGTGGGCTTGGCTGCAACTTGGTGGGACACCCCGCTGAAAACGCTGGCCGGCCCTGCAGGCCCGGTGCCCACGCCGCTGGCCTGGACCGCGCAGATCGAGCCGCTGGCGGGTGATGGCCACCCCGGCGACCGCGACGGTGCGTCCGCGCAGGCGCGCTTCGCCGATCCGTATGCATTGCTGCGCAGTGCCGATGGCAGCGTCTATTTCACCGATGCCGGTGACAACAACCGGATCCGCCGCCGCTTGCCCGATGGCCGCGTTGAAACCGTGGCCGGGCAGGGCGAGGGCCGTGTCGATGGCCCTGCGCTGCAGGCCAGCTTCAATACGCCCTCGGGCATTGCCGGCGATGCGCAGGGCAACCTGTACGTGGCCGACACCGGCAATCATGCGATCCGCCGCATCGGCACCGATGGCCAGGTGACCACGCTGGCCGGTGGTGAACAGGGCCACGCCGATGGCCCGGCCACGCAGGCCCGCTTCGATGCACCGATGGGCGTTGCGGTGGACGCGCAGGGCCAGGTCTACGTGGCCGATACCTTCAATGACCGCATCCGGGTGATCGGCACCGACGGCATGGTGCGCACCCTGGCAGGCGGTGATCGGCCGGGCCTGGCCGATGGCACCGGCGCCGCTGCGCGCTTCGATACGCCGGTGGCGTTGGCCTTTGATGCGCAGGGCGCGCTGCTGGTGGCCGACCTGTTCAACAACGCGGTGCGCCGGGTGGGGGCCGATGGCACGGTCAGCACCGTGGTCGCCGCCGGCGGCGTGATCAATGGGCCGCTGTCGCTGGCCACCACCCACGACGGCGTGCTGTACGTGGGGGATATGGATGGCCGCATCGTGCAGGTGACGCCGCAGGGCCACCAGATCGCGCTGGTTGGCAATGGTCGCCTGCCGCGGCTGGCCCGCCCCAGCGGACTGGCGATGGATGCAGATGGCAGCGTGCTGGTGGCCGACGCCGCCAGCTACCGTCTGCATCGCCTGCGCCCGCTGCCGGTAGGCGACCTGCCGGCACCGGCACTGGTTGGCCCGGCGGCCGATGCGGCGCTGCCGAAGACGGACGGCCGCTGGCCGCTGGCACCGCAGGACGGTTGGCATGAAGTGGTCGGCACCCTCGGCGAAGTGCGCGGCAACTTCAGCGGCGAGAGCCGCCACCACCTGCATGGCGGCTTCGACGTGCGCGGTGATGTGGGCCAGACCGTGCTGGCGATTGCCGAAGGCAAGATCAGCAGTCCGGTGGCAGCCTGGAACCTGGGCGAGCAGGCCGAGGGCCTGGCGGTGGACCGCCTCAAGTACATCCACATGCGCGTCGGCCGCACCCCGCGCGATGTACCGTTCGACGCGCGCTGGCAGGCGTTGTACGACGAGCAGGGCAAGCTGCAGCGGATGCGCGTGCGCCGTGGCATGCGCATCCATGTGGGTGACCGCCTGGGCAGCATCAACAACCAGGCGCACGTGCACCTGGCGGTGGGTACCGGTGGTTTCGAGACCAATGCGGTGGCGCTTGGCTTCCATAACTACGCCGATCACTTCGCACCGCGCATCACTGATGTCGCACTGCTGGACGACAACGACCGGCCGATGGCCGCAGGCAGCGATGGCGTGGTGATGGTCGCGCGGCAGGGGCGTGGCGTGCAGATCGTGGTGGAGGCCTGGGACCAGGTCGACAACAACCTGCCGCGGCGCCGCCTGGGCATGTACCAGGTGGGTTACCAGATCCTCGATGCTACGGGACAACCGCTGCAGGGCTACGAGCAGCCGCGCTGGAACATCGTGTTCAACCGCATGCCGCCGCAGCGGGAAGCGGTGCGCGTGGCCTACGCACCGGACAGCGGCATCACCGTACATGGCAGCGCGGTCACCCGGTTCCGCTACCTGGCCACCAACACCGTGCGCGACGGCCTGATGGAAACCGGACGCTGGCAGCCGGCGGCGCTGCCGCCGGGCGAGTACATCGTGCGCGCCAGCGTGCGCGACTACAGCGGCAACGAGGGCGTCGGCCCGCGCGAGATCAGGGTACGGCTGCTGCCATAGCCGCAGCCGGGGCGCCGCAGCGTTCGCGCTCGGCGTCCATGTCTTCCAGCGGCCGCACTTCGATGCTGCCGAAGCGTGCCCACGGGAAGTCGCGGGCGATGCGCATGGCGTCGTCGCGGTCGCGGGCGACGATCAGGTTGAAGCCGGCCAGCAGTTCGCGGGTCTCGGCGAAGGGGCCGTCCAGCACGCGGCTGTGGCCATCACGCACGCGCAGGGTCTGTGCGGTGTCGACCGGCTGCAGCTTCTGTGCGGCCAGCAGCGTGCCTTCGGCCTGCAGTTTGTCGGCGTGGGCCAGGCAGTCGCGCATCAGCGCGTTGAATTCTTCGGTGGGCAGGGCCTGCAGCAGGGCAGGCTCGATGTAGATCAGAAGCAGGTACTGCTGCATGGCACGGTCCTGGCGGGGGCGGGGGCGGGGGTTCCATGATGGCGCAGGATTGCGCACGGGCATGTTGCAGCGCAGAAGCGCGCCTTCGGCGGATCGGCGAACGGCGGAGCCCCTCCGTGGCGGGGTGGGGTTGGTCGCTGAAAGCGGGTTTCCTGAGGGTGGGCCGGGCGGGGAGGCAGGGCAGGGGGCGCTGCAAGTACGTCCATGTAAGCTCGGTCGCCGCATCCATGCGGCTCACGCCCCTGCCCTGCCTCCCCGCCCGGCCTTGGACAGATCTCTGCGGCTGACCCACCACGGGAAATCAACAACAAGAGCAAAAAGCGGGTCGCTTCGCTCGCAAAGCCGACCCCGCCAGCCAACCGCCGTTGCCTTTGCTGTTGCTGTTGCCTTTTCTCTTGATCTTCCCGTGGTGGGTACCGGAGGCAGGAAACTGTCCAGGGCCGAGTGGGTAGGCGGGGCGGGGGTGTCTGATCTGTGATCTGGCCCCCACGGACGGGTTTACGGCGTCCCCCGACCCGCCTACCCACCCGGCCAAACCCATGAACCCGAGCTTTCAGCGACCAACCCACCCCTCCACGGAGGGGCTCCGCCGTTCGCCGATCCCGCCGAAGGCGCGCTTTCCGCGCAAGAAAAAATTTCCAACAGACGTGTCGATTCCCAGCCCCCTGGTTCGTTGTACCCAATGAAGGGCACGCACCACGCGTCCCACAGGAGACCGCAATGAAAGTGATGGTGATCGTGAAGGCCAACGCCGACTCCGAAGCCGGCCGCATGCCCAGCGAACAGGAACTGTCCGAAATGGGCGCCTTCAACGAACAACTGGTGGCCGCCGGCATCATGCTCGCCGGTGAAGGCCTGCACGCCACCCAGCGCGGCCGTCGCATTCATTTCGGCGGCGGGGCACCCAAGGTCGAGGCCGGTCCGTTCGGTCCCGCCGGCGAACAGATCGCCGGCTTCTGGCTGTGGGAGGTGCGGTCGCTGGACGAGGCCGTTGAATGGGCCAGCCGTGCGCCGTTCGGCGAGGGCGGCACGCTGGAACTGCGTCCCCTGATCTCCGCAGAAGACTTTGGTGAAGCCTTCACCCCCGAATTACAGCAGCAGGAACAGCGTCTGCGTGCACAGCTGGAAGGCTGACCCGATTCCTCTCCCAGCCGGGCACGCCCCGGCACTACCACCCTGAATCGCACAACGGAGTATTGCCATGATACTGATTCCCTTCCTCGGCTTCAGCGGCCAGGCCCACGAGGCAATGGCGTTCTATGCCAAGGCACTCGGTGGCCAGGTCACCTCGGAAATGAAGTACCGCGACATGCCGCCCTCCGATGGCTCGCCGGGCTGCAACGAAATGCCGCCGGAAACCCTCGACCACGTCGCGCACAGCCAGCTCGAGATCGGCAACGCCATCCTGATGGCAGCCGACGGCCCCGGCGGCGGCGAGGGCGGCTCGACCACCATCAATGTCGATTTGGACAGCATCGAAGAAGCCGAACGCGTGTTCGCTGCACTGGCCGAAGGTGGCCAGGTGCAGATGCCGATCGCCGAAACGTTCTGGGCACATCGCTGGGGCATGCTGATCGACCGTTACGGCAAGCCGTGGATGGTCAACTGCATGAAGCAGCCCTGATCCCGCCTCTGTCATCCACAAGGAGCTTCAACGATGAGTGCACCACAACCGCAGATGATCTTCGTCAACCTGCCCGTGCAGGACCTGGAGAAGTCGAAGGCGTTCTTCACCGCGCTGGGCTACAGCTTCAATCCGACCTACACCAACGACGACGCGGCCGGCATGGTCATCAGCGAAAGCATCTACGTGATGCTGCTGACCCAGCCCTTTTTCCAGCAGTTCACCAACAAGCCGATTGCCGACGCGCACACCCACACCGAAGTGATCAACGCACTCTCGGCACCTAGTCGCAAGGCCGTTGACGAGTTGGTGGACAAGGCCCTGGCCGCCGGCGCCAGCGAACCGCAGCCGGCGCGCGACTACGGCTTCATGTACCAGCGTGGCTTCCAGGACCTGGACGGCCATCTCTGGGAGATCGCACACATGGACGGCGAGCCGGGCTGACGGCCGCCGCAGGAGAATCCGCATGGCTTACGTGGACGCTTACGTGCTGCCGTGCCCGCAGGACAAGGTGGCGGCCTACCGCCGCCTTGCCCGCAAGGCCGGCGCGGTGTGGAAGGACCATGGCGCGCTGCAGTACATGGAATGCGTGGCCGACGATGTGGAGCCGGGCAAGAGCACCTCGTTCCCGCGCGCGGTCAAGGCGAAACCGGGCGAGACGGTGATCGTCGCCTTCGTGGTGTTCCGCTCGCGCGCGGCACGCGACCGCATCAATGCCCGGGTGATGGCCGACCCGCGACTGGCGTCGCTGGGCCCGAAGGACATGCCGTTCGATACGAAGCGCATGTTCTGGGGCGGCTTCAAGCCGATTGTTGAAGCGTGAGCTGCGGCGCTTGTGTGGGCCGGGCGTGCGTGCTGTGATCGGCGCATGCTCGAGCCCGCACTGACGCAGCGTCTGGAAACCCTCTGGCGGATGGAGTCGCCAGTGTTGATCGCGCGCCTGGCGCGGCTGCTCGGTGGCGATGTCGGCCGTGCCGAGGAACTGGCCCAGGACACCTGGCTGGCCGCGCTGGAGCGTTGGCCGGAGCAGGGCATCCCGGACAATCCCGGAGCCTGGCTGATGACCACCGCGCGCAACCGTGCCATCGACGTGCTGCGCCAGCACCAGCGCGTGGCGCAGCAGCACGCGCAATGGGGCGAGGAACTGCATCCGGCGGCGCTGCCGGCACCCGATGACAGCCAGGCGCTGGAGGATGACCTGGGCGATGACCTGCTGCGGCTGATGTTCGTGGCCTGCCATCCGGTGCTGCCGGCCGATGCGCGCGTGGCACTCACCCTGCGCCTGCTCGGTGGCCTGACCACCGTGGAGATCGCGCGCGCGTTCCTGCAGCCGGAGCCGACCATCGCCCAGCGCATCGTGCGCGCCAAGCGCACCCTGGCGCAGAAGCAGGTGCCCTATGAAGTGCCGCGCGCGGAGGCGATGCCCGAGCGCCTGGCCTCGGTGCTGGAGGCGATCTACCTGGTGTTCAACGAAGGCTATGCGGCCAGCGCTGGCGATGACTGGATGCGCCCGGCACTGTGCGAGGAAGCGCTGCGGCTGGCCCGCATCCTGGCGCATCGGTTGCCGGTGCCGCCGGTACTGGGCCTGCTGGCGCTGATGGAGCTGCAGGCCTCGCGCGCAGCGGCGCGGGTGGACGCGCAGGGTGTGCCGGTGCTGCTGGACCAGCAGAACCGCGCGCGCTGGGATTGGCTGCAGATCGAACGCGGGCAGCAGGTTCTGGCGCGTGCGCTGGCGGCAGGTGGTGGCGACGATCCCTACGTGCTGCAGGCGCGCATTGCGGCCTGCCATGCAGCGGCGCGGCGCCCCGAGGATACCGATTGGCCGCGCATTGCTGCGCTCTATGCACAGCTGCTGCAGGTGCAACCTTCGCCGGTGGTGGCATTGAACCGGGTGGTGGCGATCCTGCGCAGCGACGGTCCCTTCGCCGCGTGGGCGCAGCTGCAGCCCCTGCTGGTCGACGCGCGCCTGCGTGACTACGCGCCGCTGCAGGTGGTGCGCGGCGAGCTGCTGCAGGCACTGGGACGTGAGCAGGACGCGCGTGACGCTTTTGGCCAGGCCGCCCGGCTCAGCCAGAACCAGGCCGAGCGCGGACTGCTGCGGCAACGGGCCGGCCTGCCGCCCACGGACTGAGCCGACAAGGACAGCACTTGTCGCCGCGCGCCTGAGCGGCTATGTTTCGCGCCCAGCGGACGCATCAGCGTCCGCATTCCGTGCGTATTGACCGAGGAGCGGTTGAATGTATTCAAGGACGAAGAGCGCATCGCGCGCTTTTGCGCGCCTGCTTGCCTGTGCCCTGTGCCTGGCCGTATGGCCGGCGGCCGTGCAGGCCGCGGACAAATCGCAGCAGGCCTATTGGGCCGGTTTTGCCTATACCGCTGACGCCGCCGCCGTGCAGGCGACCACCCCTCATGCGCATGCGGTGCTGGAACGGCGTGGCCTGGTCCCGCTGAACCAGACGCTGGCGCAGGGGCTCAAGCGTCGCGCGCCGGCCAACCTGGAACTGATCGACCAGCCGGTGGCGATGCTCGACGGCACCACCAGTGCCACCGTGCTGGCCGCCGCGCTGGACCGCGAACTGGTCTCGGTCGAGCCGATCGGTGACCAGTACAAGGTGCTGGTGGAAGTCGCGCTGCAGGCGTTGTTCTTCGACTTCCGCGAGCGCCAGGTGATCGCGTCCTATCCGCTCACGCTGCAGCGCATCGACGTGCAGGATTACCGACCGGACAACGACGATATCGACGCGATCGTCGCCGATCTGCTGTATGGCGGCGCCGATACCAGCCTGTCGCAGGTGCTGGCGGCCAGCCTTGCCCAGGCCAGGTTGCCCGACGCGGCGGTGCGCCGTCTGCAGGTCGGTGGTGTAACCCTGTCCGACGCGGTCCGCGCCAAGCTGCCCGACCTGAAGTGGGAAGCGCCGCTGCGCGCCACCCTGGCCCATGAACTGTCCAAGACGCTGTCGTCCAACACCGGCGTCGGGCTGCTGCCGCCGGCCTCGGGCCAGGCGATCGGCGGTGCGATGGCGGCGCGCTTTGCCGACGGCAAGGTCTACCAGCTGAAGATTCCCGAGCCGGACTATGTCATCACCGTGCAGGTCGATGCGCTGAAGAACGGCGTCATCAATGAAACCCCGGCGATGAAGACGATGCTGTTCGGCGCCTTCTTCACCGCCAAGGTGACCGAGCCGTTCTCGGGGAAGGTCTATTTCGAACAGCCGCTGCGCAAGGGGGCCACCAAGGTGGTTCCGGCCACGCAGTGGCAGGTCGACCAGTGGTCGGCCAGCTACGAAACCCTGCTGGCCGGGCTCGACGCCTTCGCCGGCGCCGCCGCCAAGCGTGCCGATTCGCGCGCCTGGCTGGACGAACAGAAGCCGGGCGGCCGCCCGTTGCAGCAGCAGACCCAAGCCCTCCAGGAGTTGATCAAGTCATGTCGTTGATGCGTACCATCCTGCTCATCCTCATCGCGCTGGTGGTGGCCTCGCCGGTCGCTGCGCAGACCGCGAGTTCGCGCGGCACCGGCTCGGCCAGCTACGGCCTGCGCCTGAGTGCCGATACCCGTGCCCAGGCCCTGAACAAGGCCAAGGTCAATGCCCTGGAGGCGTACATCGCCGAAACCGGTGCGGCCAAGCTGCGCCTGTTCGAAGCGCGTCGCGCCGAGTTCATCGGCGAGATCGACCGCTACGTGCTCAGCGCCGTGCAGCTGTCGGACACCGAAGACAAGAAAGCCAAGACCTACACCGTCACCGTCCGGGCCGAGATCAACACCACCCTGCTGCAGACCAAGCTGGATGCGGGTTCGGCCGTTGCCGGTGCCACCGCCGCGCAGCGCTCGCTGCTGACCTTCCTGTTCATGGCGCGCTCGCAGGACACCGTGCAGTCGTTCCAGGACAAGGAATACCGCCGCGTCGACGCCAGCAGCAGCTACAGCGAGAACACCCGTGAGGGCGACAGCTTCCGCGGCAACTCGGTCAGCACCAACGGCAGCATCAACCAGAATGGTTCGGTGTCGGTCACCAGCGGCGGCAGCACCACCGCGCGCGCCGACAACATCACCTGGAAGGTGGCCAACGCCGCCGAGGTCAACACCGCGATGACCGGTGCCTTCAGCGCCGCCGGCTACGAAGTGGTTGAAGCCGAATACGTGGAAGGCGAGTCGCGTGGCCTGCTCAGCATCGAGCGCATCCGCAAGGACTTCAGCACCGGCAACGACCTGGCCCCGGCCACCCTGCGTGACACCGCCAACGGCATCCGTGCAGCCAACATTCCGTACATCGCCGTCGGCACCCTCGACATCGGCATGCGCGACCGTGATCCGGCCAGTGGCAACACCCGCGTGTTCGTCACCGTTACCGGCAAGGTACTGGATGTGACCGGTCGTTTCCCACGCACCGTGTCGTCGGTCGGCCCGGTGCAGTTCTCCGGTACCGGCCCGAATGAAACCGTGGCCCGTACCAACGCACTGCAGCTGGCTGCCGAAAAGGCCGCCCAGCAGATGATCAACGAGCTGAACGTCAAGGCAGTGCGCTGATCCGCCGCCCCGGTGGGTGCCGAGCGCGCTCGGCATCGCCCCAGGGCTTACCGATTCCCCACGTGCCGCACCGCGGCCGTCTCTCCCAAAGGACTCTCACATGATCCGCAATACCGCTCTTGTCCTGGCCATCGCTGCCGCCACCCTGTCGATGCCGGCGCACGCTGGCCTGGGCAAGCTGAAGGACCTGGCCGGCGCCGCCACCGGTACCTCCAGCAGCAGCGCCTCCAGCGCCGCCGCACCGGATGAAGCCGCGCAGGAAGCACTGGTGCGTCGTTTCGTCAGCTCGCAGTCGCACTCGCTGCAGGCCCAGACCTCGTTCGCCCGTGCCTTCGGCCTGGCCGAGCAGGTGCAGCTGCTGGAAGCCGAGCGCCAGGCGCTGTCGTCGGGTTCGGTCAGCGTCGATGCGATGAAGAAGTCGGTGTCGGTCAGCGAAGCCGCTCAGGCCGCGATCGACGAGCGCCAGGCCGCGCAGCCGGAGCTGAACGCTGAATCCAAGCAGCACTATGCCGAAGGCCTGGTCTCGCTGCTGGCTTCGGCTGCCGAAGCGCAGAAGCTGGGCGGCGAAGCCAGCAACTTCACCGCCGGTATGAAGAACCTGGGCGCCACCCAGATGGCCACCGTCGGCCGCAAGCTGGCTGCCGGTGCATGGGTGGCCAAGGAATCGCCGGGCTTCATCCAGGGCCTGTACGGCTCGACCAAGTCGGCCGTGACCTTCGCCAAGAAGAGCAAGGTGAAGGTGCCGTCGAACGCCGATTCGATGCTCGACTCGATCTGATCCGAGGATCAACCCCATGCGTACGACCTCCCGTTTGATCGGCCTGGGCTTGGCTGCCGTGCTGCTTGCAGCCTGCGGCAAGCAGGACGCCCCGGCCGCCGATGCGCCCACACCCGCCAAGGACAAGGCAACCAGTGCACTGGCCAGCAATGCGCCAATGGAAGCCGCGCCCCTGCGTGGCACGCCGGATTTCGGCGGCACCACCCAGGTCGCGCGCGAGGCCGATGGCATCGGCAGCACCCCGGAACTGGCGGTGCTGGCGGCGCTGCAGTCGGCGGTGGCGCAGGTCAACGGCGTACGCGTGGCCAGCCAGATGCAGAGCCTGCGCGCAGGCCTGCATGTGGACGTGGATGACGAACACGTCGGCGATATCCGCGCCGACGCGTTCACCCAGCAGATGATCGCCGGCTCGCAGGGCGCGGTGCTGGGCTATGAAATCCTGTCGCAGGACGAAGTGCGGCAGCTGGACGAGGAAACCATCGCCCGCGTGCGCGCCAGCGATGAAGGCTGGAGCTTCAAGGGCTCGGCCTCTGCCAGCGCCTCTGGCGAAGCCACGGCAAAGGGCGGCGGTGCCTCGGCCAGTGTCAAGGAGCGCTACGACGAGAAGGTCAGTGTCGATGCCAAGCGTGGCGCAAGCTCGTTCGATTCCGACGTGACCCACCGCAGCATGCGCAGCTACTGGAAGGTACGCGTGCGTGCCCAGATCGCCCAGTACCGCGCACCGGACGAGCAGGGCAAGCCGAAGATCGTGGTCGCGCTGCCGCGTACCAAGGCCGGCAGCTATGCCGTGGGCGATGGCCGCGTGAGCGCCGATGAAGTGGCCGACGCGATCCGCGCACGCCTGTCCGACACGCTGACCCAGACCCAGCGCTTCATCGTGCTGGATCGCGAGTTCGGCGACGAACTGCAGGCCGAGATCGACCACATCAACAGCGGCAACGTGCGTCTGCAGGACACTGCCCGCGTCGGCCAGCAGCTGGCGACCGACCTGATCCTGATCCCGACCATCGAACGCTTCGAGTACCCGCGCAGCGTGCGCAACCTGCGCATGTCCGACCGTCAGGTGACCTCGTACTCCGGGGGCGGCCGCATCACCCTGCGCCTGGTCAACGCCACCACCGGCCAGGTGGTGATGTCCGACAGCTTCGACCACCAGTTGGCATCGACCGGGCCGAGCACCCTGCCGCGTGTGGTGAACGGCCGCAACATGGCCGCGGCGATGATGGAATCGCTGTCCGGCCAGATCGGCACCAGCATCGTCACCACGCTGTTCCCGGTATCGGTGGTGTCGGTGGACGGTGACCAGGTGGTGCTGAGCCAGGGCGGTGACACCGTGCAGGCCGGCCAGCGCTGGCAGGCTGTGCGCCTGGGCGAGGAACTGAAGGACCCGCAGACCGGCCGTTCGCTGGGCCGCAGCGAACACCCGTGCTGCACCATCCGCATCGACCGCGTGGCTGCACAGACCTCGTACGGCACCATCGAAGATGGCGTCGACGCGATGCGCGGCGGCTTCCGTCCGGGCCAGATCGAACTGCGCCAGAAGCTGGGCAGCAAGCCGGCTGCCGCCGCTGCTGCGGGCGGGACTGGCCCGGCTGCAGCGGCCGCACGCCCGGCGGCCAAGCCGAAGCCCAAGCCCGCCGCGGCCCCGGCCGAAGATCCGAACTGGTAACACGCCCAAGCAACACACAGATGGGGTCAGATCCCTTTCCCGCCGGGAAAGGGATCTGACCCCTTCGTGTTTCCGTCCGTGTCGACCCGGGTCGACAGCCAGCAACAGCAGCGGGACCGACCCGCCATCCCACGGAATGCCGCTGTTGCTTCGGCTGTTGCCCCCGACGTTGCCGGCCAGCGGCCGGCACTACCGCAGGTGCAGGGCGCAGCCCTGCCGAACCCCTTACCCCTTACACTCCAGAAGGATTTCCCTGCTGGAGAGAGCAATGAAACGAGTGGTACTGGGCGTGCTGGCCCTGTCGGTGTCGAGCGCACTGATGGCAGCCACCCCGAAATTCGATGGCGCGCGGATCTCCGCCGACGTCAAGGAACTGGCCTCCGACGCCTACGAAGGCCGCTCGCCGGCCACCGCCGGCGAAGAGAAGACCATCGCCTACCTCAGCAAGCAGTTTGCCGATGCGGGGCTGCAGCCGGGCGGCGACCTGAAGGACGGCAAGCGCCTGTGGACCCAGGCCGTACCGCTGCGCAAGGGCGACATCGTCGGCACACCGCAGCTGGCGCTGCACCAGGGCGGCAAGACCGTGCCGCTGGAGCAGGGCAAGCAGATCGCCGTGCGCGCCGCCATGAACGGCGCCAGCAACGTCGACATCAGCAAGGCCCCGCTGGTGTTCCTCGGCTATGGCGTGAAAGCGCCGGAGCGCAACTGGGACGACTTCAAGGGCGTGGACCTGAAGGGCAAGATCGCCGTCGTACTGATCAACGATCCGGACTTCGAGACCGGCCAGGGTGATTTCGACGGCAAGGGCATGACCTATTACGGCCGCTGGACCTACAAGTACGAGGAAGGCGCGCGCCAGGGGGCACTGGGCGTGCTGATCGTGCACGAGACCGCACCGGCCTCCTATGGCTGGGCCACCGTGGCCGGTTCCAACACCAACACCATGTTCGACGTGGTGCGCGACAACCCGGCCGAAAGCCACCCGCTGCTGGAAGGCTGGATCCAGCGCGACCTGGCGGTGGAGCTGTTCCGCTCGGCCGGGCAGGACTTCGAGGCGCTGAAGAAGAAGGCGCAGCAGCGCGACTTCACCCCGGTGCCGCTGACCGGCGCCAGCCTGGACGCCAAGTACGCGGTGAAGACCGAAGTGATCACCTCGCACAACGTGGCCGCACGCCTGGAAGGCAGCCGCCACCCGGACGAGACGATCATCTACAGCGCGCACTGGGACCACATCGGCGTGGGCGAGCCGGACGCGCGCGGCGACCGCATCTTCAACGGCGCACTGGACAACGCCAGCGGTACCGCCTCGCTGATCGAGCTTGCCCGTGGCTTCGCCAAGGAAAAGCGCCCGCAGCGCTCGCTGCTGTTCCTGGCGGTCACCGCCGAGGAAAAGGGCCTGCTGGGTTCGGAGTACTACGCCACCCATCCGCTGTACCCGCTGGAAAAGACCGTGGCGGTGATCAACATGGACGGCATGGCGCCGTTCGGCCCGTCGCGTGACTTCGGCATCTACGGTGCCGCGCGTTTCGAGCTGCTGGACCAGCTGAAGGACGTGGCCAAGGGCTGGGACATCCGCTACACGCCGGACCCGAAGCCGGAAGCGGGCCTGTTCTTCCGCTCCGACCACTTCCCGTTCGCCAAGCGTGGCGTGCCGGCGCTGTCCTGGTCGGCCGGCCAGGACTGGGTGGACGGTGGCGTCGCCGCAGGCAAGAAGGCCTCCGAGGACTACACCGCCAAGCGTTACCACCAGCAGGGCGACGAATGGCAGCCGGACTGGGTGTTCGCCGGTGCCGCCCGCGACCTGGAAGTGCTGTACACGCTGGGCAACCAGCTGGCCAACGCGCGCAGCTGGCCGAACTGGAGCAAGGACGAGTCGTTCCGCGCCGTGCGTGACGCCAGCGCCGACCAGCGCAGGTAAGGGAATGCGCCGGGTTCGCCCGGCGCCTCCCGGGTAGTGCCGGCCGCTGGCCGGCAACCTTGTGATGCTTGCGGAGGTCATGGGGAGCCGGCCAGCGGCCGGCACTACCAGAAGGCCTTCCATCCCCACTTTCCCGGCCTTCGTCGCAGCCTGCTTGCTTGCCCGGCGGGCCGCCCTATGCTCGGCTCACCCCCTTCCTCAAGGCGCCGCCGTGTTCGCCAGCCTCTCTCTCCTGTTCCGTCACCTGCTGGCCTGGGCTGCGGCGCTGTTCGTCGCTGGCATGGTCTGGAGCGGCATCTTCAGTGGCATGAACGATGGCCCGGGCTGGATCTTCGGGCTGCTGGCGATGTTCCTGATCATTTCCGCGCTCGGCAGTGCCATCACCCACATCCGCCGGGTCTGGCTGGTGGCCGGTCGCCTGGATGCCACCACCCTGTCCGGCCGCCAACGCCGCCAGATCGAACTGCCGATGGACGCCGGCCACGCCTTCTCGGTGGTGGAGGCGGCGATCTCCGAACTGCCCCGCGTGGAAGACGTGGAAAGTTCGGCCGGCAGCCTGCAGGTGCGTGCCTATGTCCGCCGGGTCGACCTCTGGAACGGTCGCCAGCCCTCGCGCTGGAACCTGCCGGCGCGGCTGGCGATCAAGCGCAACAGCGTGCTGGCCACGGTGACACCGGGGCAGGGCACCAGCACCGTGACCCTGCTGTTCGAACCCGACGCGGGTTGGTGGGCCGACCTGCTGGCGCTGGATGAAGGCAGCAACTACGAGAATGCCGAAGCGGTCACCCGCGCGATCAGCCGCCGCGTCGGTGACCAGCGCCGCGACGAGCAGGCTGCGGCCGAACAGACGCAGGTGGAAAAGGAACTGTCGGTGGCGCGGCTGAACCTGCTGCATGCGCAGGTGGAACCGCACTTCCTCTACAACACGCTGGCCAATGCGCAGGTGCTGACCCGCACCGACCCGGCACGGGCCGAGCAGATGCTCGGCCACCTGATCCAATACCTGCGCAGCTCGTTGCCACAGGTGGACGAATCGGTGTCCACGCTGGGCGTGGAGCTGGAACGCACCCGCGCCTACCTGGAGATCCTGCGCATCCGCATGGGGGCACGCCTGGCGGTGGAAGTGCAGGTGCCCAACGAACTGCACAGCGTCCACCTGCCGGCGATGGCGCTGCAGACACTGGTGGAGAACGCGATCAAGCACGGCCTGGAACCCAAGCCCGGCGGCGGTACGATCTGGATCCTGGCGCGCGGCTTCGACGACCACGTGACCGTGACCGTGGCCGACGATGGCCTCGGCTTCGGCCACGGTACCAGCGGCACCGGCATCGGCCTGAAGAACCTGCGCGAGCGCCTGCGCCTGACCTGCGGTGAGCAGGCCGGGGTGGCGATCGTCGCCAACTTCCCCAGCGGCGTGGCGGCGACCATGACCCTGCCGCAGTCGCCCAAGGAGCGCAGCCATGCCGCTTGAAGCCCTGATCGCCGAAGATGAAGAGCTGCTGCGGCAGTCACTGGTGGAGCAGCTGGGCCGGCTGTGGCCGGAACTGAAGCTGGTGGCCGAGTGCGAGGACGGCGCCAGCGCGCTGGAGCAGTTGGCCGAGAAACAGCCGGACATCGCCTTCCTCGACATCCGCATGCCCGGCATCAGTGGCATCGAGGTGGCACGTTCGCTGTCCGAGCTGAGCCCGCGCACCCAGGTGGTGTTTGTCACCGCGTACGACCAGTACGCCATCGACGCGTTCGAGCAGGGCGCGATGGATTACCTGCTGAAGCCGGTCAGCGACGAACGCCTGTTGGCGACCCGCGAGCGCATCCTGTCGCGGCTGCCGTCGACGCGGCAGGACGATGCCGTGCTCGAGCGCCTGCTGCAGCGGTTGGGCACCCCGCAGGGCGCGGCGGAGCGCCCGCCGCTGGCCTGGATCACCGCCAGCAACGGCCGCGAGACGCAGCTGATCATGCTCGAGGACGTGGCCTACTTCCGCGCCGACAACAAGTACACCACCGTGGTCACCGCCGCTGGCGAGAGCCTGTTGCGCACGCCGTTGCGCGAGCTGCTGGAAGTGCTCGATGCGCAGCATTTCCGCCAGATCCACCGTTCGACCATCGTCAACATGAAGGCGGTGGCGGCGGTCAGCCGCGACGATACCGGGCGCGGCGTGCTGCGCCTGCGCGGGCGCACGGAGACGCTGGTGGTCAGCCAGCCGTTCATGAGCCTGTTCCGCGGCATGTAGCCGCAGCAGCATCCCCCTTCACCGAGGAACGAACATGCCCCGACTGTTGATTGCGTGCATCGTCGTGCTGGCGTTGGCCGGCTGCGAAAGGTCCCGCAACACCTCGATCACGCGCACCCACGCCAACGGCGTGGACACGCTGTACAGCAAGGCTACCGTCGTCGATGGCGAGGCGCGTTTCCAGTGCATCGCCAGCAGCAGTGGCGCCTGCCACTACCTGGTGCTCGATCCGGGCTGCAGCCCCGATGCGGCGTGTGCCACACCGCCGCTGCGCCGGTTCGCAGTTGCAGCAGGCAAGACCGAGGCCATGCGTGGGCTACCCAACGGCTTCCGCCAGTGCGTCAGCCAGGACCCGATAGAACACTGCCACCGTGAGTGATCACGGTGGCAGTGTGGGTCCCCCCGCTTCCCTGAAGGCTCAGTAGGCAGGTTGCAGTGTCAGGTCGTGATGGTGCTCGGTCTCGCCCACATGGTTGAGGCGGCCGACCAGTTCGGAGTGCTGCTTCATCCGGCCGATCTCGGTCATGATGCGGATGTCCTCGTGGCGCAGTTCGCGCCTGGCGGTGACCGCCTGCTTGTAGTCCAGCACTTCCGGGTAGTGCTCGGCCAGGTCCAGCGCCTCGGCCACGTGCTCGACGCTGTCGGCCTTGGAACTGATGCGGGCGCGGCTGTTGAAGGCCTTCATCCAGCGCTCGAAGCCGGCCTGCTGATCGAACATGTTGGCCATGAACCAGATCACGAACAGGATCGAGACCCACGAGCCGAAGACGATCACCACGCGGGTGAAGGTGATATGGAAATCGTCGCGCCACAGGTAGTTGGCAATCAGGCCGAGGATCAGCAGCGAGGCCGCCTGCCAGCCAACGATCGACGCGATCAGCCACTGGCACTTGGCCTGGGCCAGCACCGCCACTTCATCGCGGATCTGCTGCTCGCTCAGGTTGCGCCAGTGCGCCACCTGTTTGTCGAACGGGCTGCTGTAGAGCTCGTTGTCGCGAAGCAGAATTCCCAAACCCTTGAACAAGGCAATCATGGCTGGCTCCTTGTGGAACGTGCGTCGATCAGCATTGGACGGTGTGGCAGGTCCAGTTCTAGCACTTCCAGCGGGCCGTGCAACGGGGGCAATGCCAAGCGGCGCAAGGGTTTGACCGGTGGGAGTGAAAATTGATGCGCTGCAGCAGCGTAGTCGCAGCCTGCGACAGGATGTCGCAGGGTGAAACGTGCTGCGGCCGCACATGAAACCGTCGCTGAGCGGGGAGGCTCGCCGCCGGAGGCGTGATCGCCGAGAATCGGAGCCAACCGCGCAAGACGCGACTGTTCTTCCGCCTCTCCTGGAACTGTGATGCCGGCTTTGCTGCAGCGACTCTCCCGCCCCGTCACGGCGCCGATCCGGCGCTGGGTGCTGGAGGCCTTCCCCCGTGGCCAGAGCGGCATCGATTACGACCAGCCGCTGGGTGACCCGGGTTGGTTTGGACCCGACAGCGTGACCTGGCGCCTGCACGCCGAGTTCCCCTCGATGCTCGCCGGTGGCCTGTGCGCGCTGATGCTGCAGACCCTGCACCCACGCGCGCTGGCCGGGGTCTATGACCACTCCAATTTCCGCCAGGACCTGGTGGGACGCCTGCGTCGTACCACGGCCTTTGTTGCCGGCACCAGCTACGCGCCCAGCGGCGAGGTGGAGGCGCTGGTGGCCAAGGTGCGCCGCATCCATGCGCAGATCCGCGGCCAGACCGCGCAGGGCGAGCCCTACGCCGCGGACGATCCGCAGCTGCTGACCTGGGTACACGTGACCGAAGCCTTCGGTTTCCTGCAGGGTTTCCGACGCTACGGGCGCGAGGTGCCGGCGAACATCGCCGATCGCTATTACGACGAGTACCGTTGCGTGGCCGAGGCACTGGGCGCGGTGGATGTGCCGCGCAGCGAAGCGGAAGTGGCGGCGTACTTCTGTGCACGTCAGCCGGAGCTGCGTGTGGATGAGCGCTCGCGCGAGGTGCTGGAGGTGCTGTCCGGCGTGCGCCTGCCGGTACCGGTGCCGGGGCTGTCGCGCGAGGTGTTCCTCGGTGCGGGCGCGGCGCTGCTGCCGGACTGGGCCGAAGGCATGCTTGAACGCAGTGGCCGTCAGCGCGCCCAGGCGGCGGGGTCTGCGAAGCTGATGCAGGGCATGGCGCCGCTGTTCCGCCGTGCGCTGCCCGATGGCCTGGCCAGTCGCGCCTGTGCGCGCATGGGCGCGCCGGTGGAGATCCTGCGCGAGTGGCCCACCGTTCCCCGGTAGGTGCCAACCTTGGTTGGCACGCGTTGCGCGTGGTGCCGCAGGAGCGCCAACCAAGGTTGGCATCTACCAGCGCGGATTCCGCAGTATCCACGCCATGCGTGGATGGGCCTTACCCCGCCGACTTCAACCCGCGCAACAGCATCTCCAGCGCCGCCGTCGCCTGCCGCAGGCGCACGTCGCCATCCTCGCCCTCGGCGATCCAGAACGCGGCCTCGGCCAGGCTGCCATAGATCAGCGACGCCAGCGCCTGCGCATTCACCGGCGCCACCGCGCCCTGGGCAACCAGATGTTCGATCAGGTGCTGCATCGAGTGCACGCAGTGGCGCTGCGAGTCCGGTGAGGCGCCACCGAGCACCGCGCGCGCATCGCGCAGCACGATGCGCTGGATCTCCGGCTCCAGCGCCATCTCAAGATAGGCGCGGCAACGCTGCACGAAGCCCTCCCAGGCATCGTCGGCGGCATCACTGATCGCCTGCAGGCGCTGGTCGGTCTCGGCATCGAGCTGGGCGACGACAGCCGCCAGCAGCCCCTTCTTGTCGCCGAAGTGGTGGTACAGCGCGCCGCGGGTCAGCCCGGCCTGGGCGGTCAAGTCGTCCATCGAGGTGGCGGCATAGCCATGCTCGCTGAACACCCGGCGGGCGGTGTCCAGGAGGGTGGCGCGGGTTTCTTCCATCTCGGCGCGGGTGCGACGAACCATTCGGAGCTCCTTACATACGGAGTGCATGATTATTTACATACGACGCGTATGAATGTAGCCTCTTATTCATACGCTGTGTATGTATTGTCGTGGCGCGCTGTGCGCCAGGCAAGTCGCTGCCTTGGAGAACTGATGGCTACCCCCTACCGCGACCTGTTCACTGCCCCCGGCACTGCCGGCCTTGCCTTGGCCGGGCTGGTGGCGCGCCTGCCGCTGCCGATGACCGGGATCGGCATCATCACCCTGCTGTCCCAGCTGCGTGGCAGCTATGCGCTGGCCGGTGCGGTGTCGGCCACCTTCGTACTGACCTACGCGCTGCTGTCGCCACAGGTGTCGCGCTGGGTCGACCGGCGTGGGCAAAACAAGGTGCTGCCGTGGGCCACTGCGGCCAGCGCGGCCGGTCTGTTGCTGCTGCCCGCATGCACGCTGCTGGCTGCGCCGGACTGGATGCTGTTCATTGCGGCGATGCTGTGCGGCTGCATGCCCAGCGTGTCGGCGATGGTGCGTGCGCGCTGGACCGCGATCCATCGCGGCCGTCCGCTGCTGCAGACCGCGAACTCGCTGGAGACGGTGTTCGACGAGGTGACCTTCATTGCCGGACCACCGTTGTCGGTGGGACTGTCGGTGGCCGTATGGCCACAGGCGGGCGTTCTGGCGGCGGCTCTGCTGCTGGTGCTCGGGGTGATCGCACTGGTCCTGCAGCGCGGCACCGAACCGCCGCTGCAGCCCCGCGAGAGCGTCACCCCCGTGCGATCACTGCTGCGGCGGCCAGAAATCCGCCTGCTTGCGCTGTTGATGCTGGCGATGGGGATGATCGTCGGCACGGTCGACATCACCAGCGTCGCCTTCGCCGAACAGCGCGGACAGCCACTAGCTGCCAGCTGGGTGCTGTCGGCCTACGCGCTGGGCAGCTGCGCGGCGGGCCTGCTGTTTGGTGCCCTGAAGCTGCCGATGCCGCTGCCGCGCCTGTTGCTGGCCGGAGCAGCGGCCACCGCACTGGCCACGGTGCCGCTGCTGTGGGTCGGCAGCCTGCCGGTGCTGGCCCTTGCGGTGCTGCTGGCCGGGGTGTTCTTCGCACCGACGATGATCGTGGCGATGTCGCTGGTCGAACAACACGTGCCCCAATCGCGCCTGACCGAGGGCATGACCTGGCTGCTGGCCGGATTGAACATCGGCGTGGCGCTGGGCGCAGCGCTGTCCGGGCAGAGCGTCGATGCGGGGGGCGTGCGCAGCGGTTTTGTGGTGGCGCTGGCGGCAGGCGGCGGCGTGCTGCTGTTCGCCGTGTTCGCGCAGCGTGCGCTGCGCCCGTCTGCCGCGTCCAGATCCCCCGAAGGAATCATCCCGTGAGCGCGTCATCGCCTGCGCATCCCGCGCCCGTGGCCCGCCATCCGTGGTGGGCGGTGTCCGCCGTGGGCCTTGCCACGTTTTCGGTGGTCACCACTGAAATGCTGCCGGTCGGCCTGCTGACCCCGGTCGCTGAAGATCTCGGCGCGTCCACCGGTACGGCCGGCCTGATGATCTCGCTGCCGGCCGTGCTGGCGGCGGTGTTCGCACCGCTGGTGGTGATTGCAGCCGGTGGCATCGATCGTCGCCGCATCCTGTACGCGCTGCTGGGCCTGCTGCTGGTCGCCAACCTTGCGTCGGCACTGGCACCGGGCATCGGCTCGCTGCTGGCCGCGCGCGTACTGGTGGGGTTCTGCATGGGTGGCATCTGGGCCATCGCCGGTGGGCTGGCAGCGCGCCTGGTACCTGCGCAGCGCATTGGCCTGGCCACTTCGATCATCTTCGGAGGCGTGGCCGCAGCTTCGGTGCTGGGTGTTCCGTTGGGCGTGCTGATCGGGGATGCCTGGGGCTGGCGCAGTGCATTCATCGCGATGGCCTTGTTCAGCGCGGCAGTGATGGCGCTGCACGTGTGGGTGGTTCCGGCGCTACCGGTCAGTACATCGGTGCGGCCGCGGCAGTTCGCGCAGCAGCTCGGTCATCGCGGACTGCAGCGGGGACTTGGGCTGACCCTGCTGCTGGTGTCCGGGCATTTCATCGCGTTCACCTATGTGCGGCCGCTGCTGACATCCGTATCGGGCGTGGATACGTCGTGGATAGGTGCACTGCTGTTTGGGTACGGCCTGGCTGGCATCGTCGGCAACTTCCTGGCCGGGCCACTGGCAGCACGCCATCCACGCGGCACGCTGCTGGCCATCGCGTCCAGCCTGCTGCTGACGCCTGTGCTGTTCCTGTGGATGGGAAGCACACCGGCCGGTGGCAGCGTGTTGATGCTGGTGTGGGGCCTGGCCTATGGCGGCGTGTCGGTCGGTCTGATGGGCTGGATGATGAAAGCGGTGCCGCAGGCCGTGGAGATCGCCACCGCGCTGTACGTGGGGGTGTTCAACATCGGCATCGCATTGGGCGCCTGGGGTGGTGGTCGCCTACTGGATGGCATCGGGCTGCACGCCACGCTTTGGGCTGCGGCGGTGTTGGCGGGGAGTGCTCTGCTGATGGTTGCCACCACCCGCAGGTAGAGCCACGCCATGCGTGGATTCCCACCCTGTGCCGACCAAGGTTGGCCGCCACCTGAAATGAAACGGGCGCCTTGCGGCGCCCGTTCCGGTTACATCACCACACCTTGACCCGCTTGTCCGGGGCCAGGTACAGCTTCTGGCCTTCCTTCACCTCGAACGCCGGGTACCAGGCGTCGATGTTGCGCACGGTCAGTGCGCGGAACTGGCCCGGTGCATGCACATCGGTCAGCAGCGAGTTGCGCAGCGCCTGCTCGCGGCTCTTGCTGCGCCAGGCCTGGGCGAAGCCAAGGAAGAAGCGCTGATCCGGGGTGAAACCTTCCAGGGTCTGGCCCGGCTTGCCCTGCAGCGACAGCTGGTAGGCATCGTAGGCGGTGCCCAGGCCGGCCACGTCGGCGATGTTCTCGCCCAGGGTCAGCTTGCCGTTCACATGCACGCCCGGGAACGGCTCGTAGCTGCTGAACTGCGCGGCCAGCGCGTCACCGGCGGCGTTGAACTGCTTCAGGTCCTCGGCGGTCCACCAGTTGTGCAGCTTGCCGGTTTCATCAAACAGCGCACCGGCGTTGTCGAAGCCGTGGCTGATCTCGTGGCCGATCACCGCGCCGATCGCACCGTAGTTCACCGCGTCGTCGGCGGCGCCGTCGAAGAACGGCGGCTGCAGGATCGCGGCCGGGAACACCAGGCGGTTCTCCAGCGGTACGTTCATCGCGTTGATGGTCTGCGGCAGCATCGCCCACTCGCTGTGGTCGACCGGCTTGCCCAGCTTGGCGATGTTGCGCTGGTACTCGAACAGCTCGGCGCGCTGCGCATTGCCCAGCGGGTCATCACGGCGGATCTCAAGGCCGGTGTAGTCGCGCCACTTTTCCGGATAGCCCATGCCCACGGTCAGGCCGGCCACCTTCGCCTTGGCGCTCGCCTTGGTCTGCGGCGACATCCACGCCAGCGCGTCGATGCGCTTGGCGAAGGCGGCAATGATGTTCTTGGCCATCTCGTCCGCGCGTTCCTTGGTCTTCGCGTCGAAGTGCTTTTCGACGTAACGCTTGCCGATCGCTTCGCCCACTGCGTGGTTGGCGTCGTCCACCGCGCGCTTCCAGCGGTCGCTCTGCTGCGGCGTGCCGCTCAGCGCGGTGCCGTGGAAGGCGAAGCGGGCATCGGCGAATTTCTTCGGCAGGTAGGCGGCGGCACGGTCCAGCGCGTGGAAGGCCAGGTAATCCTTCCACACCTCCAGTGGCTCGGTGGCGACCAGCCTGGACAGGCCGGCCACGGCCTTGGGCTGCCAGACGATGAAGTCTTGCTGCTTGCCCAGCGCGGCCGCGTCGAGGAAGGCGTTCCAGTCCATGCCGGGCGCCTTGGCATTGAAGTCGGCCTGGGTCCACGGATTGGCACCCTTGGTCACATCATTGGTTTCTTCCTGGGTGGCATGCGCCTGCGCGATCTTCGTCTCCAGCGCGAGAATGCGTTGTGCCTTGCCGGCCGGATCGGCGACGCCGGCCAGCTGCAGCATCTGTGCGATGTAGGCCTGGTACTGCTTGCGCAGTTCGGCCATGCGGCCGCCGCCCAGGTAGAAATCGCGGTCGGGCATGCCCAGGCCGCCCTGCACCAGGTAGGGCGCATTGCGGTCGGGCTGCAGCAGGTCCACCGACACCCACAGGCCGAACAGGCGGTCGGTGTAGAAGTTGGTGGCATTGAGCAGGTCGACGTCGGCGCGCAGGTCGCCGCCGAGGGCACGCGCGAGGCCGGCCTTGTCGGCGATCGCATCGATCGCCTTCAGCTGCGGCTCCACGGGTGCAACGCCGCGCTGCTCGATGCCGGCCT
The DNA here is from genome assembly GCF_059369535.1 of Stenotrophomonas sp. YJH_SMC_122. Lineage (NCBI taxonomy): Bacteria > Pseudomonadati > Pseudomonadota > Gammaproteobacteria > Lysobacterales > Lysobacteraceae > Stenotrophomonas > Stenotrophomonas sp. YJH_SMC_122. Next base: position 132,919 of record NZ_JCAFST010000007.1, read on the forward strand.
CGTCCATGTAAGCGGCGTAGTAATCGCCGATCAGCTTGTCGTCACCGCTGGCCTGTGTGTTGCCGGCGGCACCTTCCAGGATGGCGCGGGTGTCGGCCAGGGTCTTCTCGGCAATGACGTTGAAGCTGCCGAAGCGCGAGCGATCGGCCGGAATCTCGGTGTTCTTCACCCAGGTGCCATTGGCGAAGCCGAAGAAGTCGTCGCCAGCGGCGATGCTGCGGTCCATGCCGCTGGCATCGAAGCCGAAACTGCCCAGCATCGGCTTGGCCGCAGCGGGGGCGGCATCGGCCGGCGCAGTGGCACCGGCGGCCGGTTCGGCCGGCCGGTCACAGGCGGCCAGGGACAGGCTGGCAACGATGGCCAGCGCCAGGGTGGGACGGCGCAGCTTGGACATGGACTTCTCTTGCAGCGGAAAACCCCAAGTCTAATCCGCTGCGGCGCCACTGGCCGCGTCCTTGCGCCGCCCGTCCTGTGCAGGATCTGGCTGAACGCGCAGACGCGATCTTCACGCCGTCACCGGGGTGGTGCATGCTGGACCCTGGAGCCCTGCGCGGACACGGGGAGGTGGCCATGCGGGGGCGGATCAGGCGTCAAGAATGGCGTCCACCGGCCGTTGAGGTCGGGGACGTGGAGGATTCGTTCGCGCATGAAGCCAGCCGACTGCACAAGGAACACCCGCCGATGCCCGCGCTGAAACGCGCGTTGGCCCGGCCGCTGCGCGCCATCACCTGGGGCGGTGTGCTGCTGGGCGTTCTGCTGGTGACCGGCCTGACCCTCATGCTGGTCAATGACTACCACCGCCGCCTGGAAGCGGCACAGCGCCAGAGCCGCGCGCTGGCGGTGGGCAGCGAGCGCCTGCTGGCGCTCGAGCTGCGCAACCTGGAACGCGCCATGTCCGGCATCGCCGCCGACGCCGCCGAGGTGTTCCGCAGTGTGCCGGTACAGGCGCCGGCCTTGATGGATGCCTCCATCGGCGGCGTGCTGCGCCGGCATGCCGAGCTGCACAGCATCGTCGTGCTCGACAGCCATGGCCGACCGCTGACGGCCGGCACGGGCGACCTGCAGCTGCCGCTGTGGACCGATCCGCAGCGCCGTGGCCTGAGCAGCGCGCTGTACATCGGCCCGCCGCAGCGGGCCAGCGATGACGGCTGGGTGGTCCCGCTGGCGCTGGCGATGGCCGACGGGCGCTGGCTGCTGGCGCGGCTGCGCTGTGGCGAACTGCAACGCATCGTCGGCGGCCTCGATGTCGGCCCCAACGGACTGGTCTCGATCAGCGATGCCGAGGGTTACATGCTGGCCCGCGTGCCTGATCCGCACGGCACGGTGGGCCGCCGCTACGACCTGCCGCGCCGTGACCTGCTCGGCACGCAGGCGGTGGTCGAGCTGGGCAGCGTGCCGGGTGCGGTCGACGGCGTACCGCGCATCATCACCATCAGCACGCTGGAACACAGCCCGCTGGCGGTGCAGGTCGGCCTGGCCGACGAAGACGTACTGGCGCCGTGGTGGCCGTACCTGCAGGCGTCGGTGGCGATCGTACTGGCTTACATCGCGGTGTTGCTGGTGCTGCTGTACGCCGTGCGGCGCAGCACCCGCAGCCAGCAGGCGATGGCCGAGGAGCTGAAAACAGGCCACGCCGAGCTGCGTCTTGCGCACCAGGTCGGTCGTGTCTGTACCTGGTACGTGGATGAGGACGCCGCACTGCTGCGCTGGTCGCCGCTGGCGCGCGAGATCTTTGGCGTGCAGACCGATGCGCTGCCGGTGGCCGATTTCTTCGCACGCGTGCACCGCGACGATGCCGCGCGCCTGCAGCATGCCTTTGACCAGGCATTCGCCGGCAGCGCCGTGCTCGACCAGGTGTTCCGCCTGGTACTGCCCGGGGGCGAGGTGCGCTGGGTGGGCGCACGTGGGCAGCGGGTGGAAGTGGCCGACAGCGAGCGGCGCATGATCGGCGCGCTGACCGACCTGAGCGAGCGTTACCAGGCGCGCGAGCAGGTGAGCGAGGTCGAACGCCGCTTCCGGCTGCTGTTCGACCGCAATCCTGCACCGTTCTGGGTGTTCGACCCGGATACGCTGCGCTTCATCGAGGTCAACGACGCTGCGGTGCGCCAGTACGGCTACAGCCGCGACGAGTTTCTGTCGATGAGCATCCTCGACATCCGCCCGCGCGAAGGCTGGGACGAAGTGCGTGGTGCCATCCAGCGGGCACAGGTGGGCGATCCACCCGACGCGACCGTGCGCCTGCACCGGCGCAAGGACGGTAGTGTGTTCGAGGTGCGCGCACACCTGTCCAAGCTCGATTTCGACGGACAACCCGCGTGCCTCGTGCTGGCCGAGGATGTCAGCGAACGGCTGGCCTACGAGCGTGACCTGGCCTATCGGGCACGGCACAACCCGGCCACTGGCCTGCTCAACGTGCGCGCCCTGACCGAACAGCTGGACGAGCAGCAGCAGGGCTACACCATCGCCTTCGTGCAGTTGCGTGGCCTGCAGCTTGTGGCCGATACGCTGGGCCGTGAGATCGGCGATGCGGTGCTGCAGTCGATGGCGACCCGGCTCGGGGGCCTGGGCGCGCGCTATGGCACGCTGGCGTTCCAGCCGGCCGAAGATTTCGTCTTGGCCATTGGGGCCGAGCACGATACCCAGCGCGTGCTGGATGACCTGCTGCAGATCGTGTCAGCGCCGATGCGTGGCAAGGATTCACTGCACCAGTTCGAACCGCGCATCGGTGTGGCCGTGCACACTGCCGGTGACGGCCACAGCGCCGAGCAGGTGATCGGCATGGCCGCGCAGGCCGCGCACGCGGCGCGTGCCGAGGGCAACGTGGTGGTCTGGTTCGATGCGGCAGTGACCACGCGGCTGGCCGACCGCCTGCGCCTGGCCGGGCGCATCCACGCCGCCATCGACAACGAGTTCCAGCTGTACTTCCAGCCGATCCGGCACGCCAGCGATGGCAGCCCGGCCGCGCTGGAGGCCCTGCTGCGCTGGCCGCAGGCCGATGGCAGCTTCATCCCGCCCAACGAGTTCATCCAGCTGTGCGAGGACACCGGGTTGATCCTGGCACTGGGCCGCTGGGTGATCCGCGCCGCGGCGAAGGCACAGCGGCGGTTGGTCGAGGCCGGTTGGGGCGAGCTGCCGATCGCAGTCAACGTGTCGGCAGTGCAGTTCTTCAACAGCGACCTGGTGGCCGAATTCACCCGCGTCCAGCAGGAGTTCGGACTGGCCCGCGGCGCACTGCACGTGGAGCTGACCGAGAGCAGCCTGATGCGCAAGCCGGCGCAGGCGATGCAGACCATGCAACGCCTGCACGAGCAGGGCATCAGCGTGTCGCTGGACGATTTCGGCACCGGCTATTCCAGCATGTCCTACCTGCAGCACCTGCCGCTGGACATCCTGAAGATCGATCGCAGTTTCGTCGCCGACGTGGAAACCAATCCGCGCAACGCTTCGATCTGCCGCGCATTGCTGTCGCTCGGCCACAGCATGGGCCTGACCATCATCGCCGAGGGCGTTGAAACGCCGGGGCAGCTGGACTGGTTGGCTGCGCATGGCTGCGACCAGGTGCAGGGCTACCTGCTGGGGCGGCCGGCGCCGCTGGAGCGCATCATCGGCGCGCTGGATGAAGTCCCTGCCTGATCGGGGCTTCGTATTTGCCGGCCAGCGGCCGGCACTACCCGGCCGAAGCATGACGGTAGTGCCGGCCGCTGGCCGGCAGGCGCCCGACCGAAGCATGATGGTAGTGCCGGCCGCTGGCCGGCAGGCACCCGATTCGGCTACACCCCGGTTTCCACCAGGTGGTCGATGAAGCTGCGCACCTTCGGCGCCAGGTGGCTACGGCTGGCATACACCGCGAAGATGCCGATCGGCGAGGCCTCCCATTCCGGTAGCACGCGCACCAGGCGGCCATCGGCCAGCGCGTCTTCCAGCAGGAAATCCGGCTGCAGGATCACACCCATGCCGGCGATCGCCGCTTCGCGCAGCACGTCGCCGTTGTTCGCGTGCAGCAGGCTGTTCACCGCCACCCTCACTTCACCGCCGGGTCCCTGCAGCGGCCACTGGTCGCCAGCGGCCCAGTAGCTGTAGCTCAGGCACGCGTGATCCTGCAGGTCCTGCGGGCTCTGCGGGGTGCCGCGTGCAGCCAGGTAGGACGGCGCCGCGCACAGGCTCACCCGCGATTCGCCCAGCCGGCGCGCGATCAGCGCCGGGCTCGGCTCGCGGGTGATGCGGATGGCCACGTCGTAGCCTTCCTCGACCATGTCCACCAGGCGGTCGGACAGGGCCAGGTCCAGTTCCACCTGCGGGAAGCGCTCGCGGTAGGTGGCCAGCAACGGGCCAAGGCGGGCGATGCCCCAGCTGACCGGTGCGTTGATGCGCAGCGTGCCCGAGGGTTCCAGCGCCTGCGCGCCGATGCTGGCTTCCAGTGCGTCGAACTCGGCCAGCAGGCGCACGCACTGGGCGTAATAGGCGGCGCCGGTGCTGGTGGGGCTGACCCGCCGCGTAGTGCGGTGGAGCAGGCGGGTGGACAGGCGCTTTTCCAGTGCCGCGACCTGGCGGGTGACGCCGGCGGTCGACATGTCCAGGGCCTGGGCCGCGGCACTGAAGCCGTTGCGCTCGACCACCGCCACGAACACGCGCATCGCCTCGAGGGTGTCCATTGTTGCGCCTTCTGAAACAAATACGGTCAAGCGATCGTATTTATCGGCCCTTGAAGGCGCAATAACCTGTCTCCACTCCCTTCAAGGTGCTTTGCCATGCACACCACGACCGCTCCTGTCTCGCCGCTGGCCCCGTACGGGGCCGCCCTGCTGCGCCTGGCCCTGGGTGTGCTGTTCCTGGTCCACGCGCTGACCAAGCTGCTGCTGTTCACGCCGGCGGGCACGGCGGCGTTCTTCGAGTCGCTGGGGCTGCCCGGCGTGCTCGGCTATCTCACCATCGGCGTCGAGCTGGTGATCGCCGTCGCGCTGCTGCTGGGCGTCTACGCGCGCTGGGTGGGCCTGGCCGGCGTGCCGCTGCTGCTGGGCACCATCGTCACCGTGCACGGCGCCAACGGCTTCGGTTTCGCCAATGCCGGCGGCGGCTGGGAATACCCGGCGTTCTGGTCGCTGGCGCTGGTGGTGCTGTTCCTGGTCGGCGACGGCAAGTGGACCCTGCGTTCGCGCTGATCGCCGCCTGATCCTGCAACTGGAGCATTCCATGTCCCGCCTGCCTTCGTTGTACATCTCCCACGGCTCGCCGATGACCGCCCTGCATCCGGGCCAGGTCGGCGTGCGCCTGGCCGAGCTGGCGCGCGACCTGCCGACGCCGCGCGCCATCGTGATGGCCTCGGCGCACTGGCTGGGTCGGCAGCCGCTGGTCGGCGCGCATCCGCAGCCGCCGACGATCCATGACTTCGGCGGCTTCCCGCGCGCGCTGTTCGAACTGCAGTACCCGGCGCCGGGCGATCCGGCGCTGGCCGAAGAAGTGGCCGGCCGCATCGCCGCCGCCGGCCTGCCGGTGGCGCTCGACCCGCAGCGTGGCCTCGACCATGGCGCGTGGGTGCCGCTGCGGCTGCTGCGCCCGCAGGCCGACATCCCGGTGGTGCCGCTGTCGATCCAGCCGCTGCTCGGCCCCGAGCACCAGTTCGCGCTGGGCCGCGCACTGGCGCCACTGCGAGAGCAGGGCGTGCTGCTGGTCGGCTCGGGCAGCATCACCCACAACCTGCACGACTGGGGCGACTACCAGGACGGCAAGGAAGCGCCGTACGTGCGGCCCTTCATCGAATGGGTGGAACAGCGCCTGGCCGCCGATGATCGCCAGGCCCTGTTCGACTACCGCCGGCGGGTACCGTTCGCCGAACGCGCGCACCCGACCGACGAGCACCTGCTGCCGCTGTTCTTCGCGATGGGCGCAGCCGGCGAGGACGGCTTCGGTGCACGCCGCATCGATGCCGGCATCGACGCCGGCTTCCTCGCCATGGACCTGTACCGCTTCGACGGGGCATGAGCCGGGGCTGACGCGCGACCGCCCCGGCCGTCGCGCTCATGGCCGCATGTGGTAGTTTTTTCCGGGTTTCCGGCGCTGGCCTTCGAGCCTCCCCGCGCGCCGCTTCCTGGAAGAAGCATGCATACCATTGAAGTCGTCCTGGCGATGCTGGTGGCCGTTGTCGCCAGCGGCTACCTGGTTCGCGTCCTCCCGTTCTCGTTGCCGCTGCCGCTGGTGCAGATCGGCCTGGGCGCGGTCATCGCCGGGGTGTTCAACCGCGGCCACGCGCTGGAGCCGGAAGTGTTCTTCCTGCTGTTCCTGCCGCCGCTGCTGTTCCTGGATGGCTGGCGCATCCCCAAGCAGGGCCTGTTCCGCGACAAGGGCGCGATCCTCGAACTGGCGTTCGGCCTGGTGGTGTTCACCGTCATCGGTGCCGGCCTGCTGATCCACTGGATGATTCCGGTGATGCCGCTGGCGGTGTGCTTTGCGCTGGCGGCCATCGTCTCGCCGACCGACCCGGTGGCGGTCGGCGCGATCGCCTCCAAGGCACCGATTCCCAAGCGACTGATGCACATCCTGGAAGGCGAGTCGCTGCTCAACGATGCGTCCGGCCTGGTCTGCTTCCGCTTCGCGGTGGCGGCGGTGATGACCGGCTCCTTCTCGCTGGCCACGGCCTCGCTGACCTTCCTGTGGGTGGCGGTGGCCGGCCTGGCGGTGGGCGTAGCGGTTACCCTCGGCGTGTCCACGTTCCAGCGCTGGCTGTGGCGCCGCTTCGGCGAGGAACCGGGTGCGGCAATGCTGGTCAACCTGCTGATCCCGTTCGCGGCCTACCTGCTGGCCGAAGAAATCCATGCCTCGGGCATCCTCGCTGCCGTGGCGGCCGGCATCGCGATGAGCTACGTCGAGCTGACCGGCCGTGTCTCCGGCAGCATGCGCGTACAGCGCGCGGGCGTCTGGAACATGCTGCAGTTCAGCTTCAACGGCATCATGTTCGTGCTGCTGGGCGAGCAGCTGCCCGGCATCGTCGAACGCGCCACCACCACCATGAACGAGTCCGGCCACCAGAGTGCATGGTGGCTGCTGGTGTACGTGGTGGTGATCAACCTGGCGCTGATCCTGTTGCGCCTGCTGTGGGTATGGCTGTCGCTGCGCTGGAACCTGCTGCGTGCACGCCGTCGAGGCCTGGAGCGCGGCGAGGCACCGAACTGGCGCATCGTGGTGGCGACCTCGGTGGCCGGCGTGCGCGGCGCGATCACCCTGGCCGGCGTGCTGACCCTGCCGTTGTTCCTGCCTGATGGCAGCGCGTTCCCGGCGCGCGACCTGGTGATCTTCCTGGCCGCGGCGGTGATCCTGTTCTCGCTGGTCGGCGCCAGCGTGGCGCTGCCGCAGCTGCTGAAGGGCCTGCAGCTGCCGGCCGATTCGGGCGAGCGCAAGGAAGAGGACCTGGCACGCCGGCTGTCGTCCAAGGCCGCGCTGGCTGGGGTCGAGCGCATGCGCCAGCAGCTGGTGATGAACCAGAGCACCGAGAACGTGCAGCTGTACAACGACGCTGCCTCGCGGGTGAGCCTGCTGTACCAGCGGCACCTGGAGAAGGACAACGACGGGCCCGACGTGGACCCGGAGAAGGTGCGGCGGATGGAGCTGGGGTACCGCCAGCTGCGCAGCGCCGGCCTCAATGCCGAACGCGAGGAACTGTTCCGGTTGACCCGGCGCGGGGTGATCTCCGACGAGATCTCGCGGCGCCTGATCCGCAACCTTGACCTGCTGGAATCGCGCAAGCGCGAATGACGCCTGGGACCGGGCGTTGCTGACGCTGACGCGGATTCCACCCTGGCATGCAGAGCCGAGCCCGTGCTCGGCTGCGCTTGCTTCAGGCGTCATGAACCCGGAACAAAAGCAGCCGAGCACAGGCTCGGCTCTACATGCCGGTGCCGGTTATTCCGGCTTCTGGTCCAGGAAATACACCTCGACCTTGCCCTTGACCTTGATGGTCATCGGGTTGCCGCGGCGGTCGCGGGCCTTGCCGGCCTGCACGCGGATCCAGCCTTCGCTGACCGAGTATTCCTCGACGTTGTCGCGCTCGACGTCGTTGAAACGCACGCCGACGCCGCGCTCCAGCGCCTGTGCATCATGGAAGGGGCTGGCCGGGTTGATCGCCAGGTGGTCGGGAGGGGTATCGCTCATCTTCATTCACAGTGACGGCCACCAAGGCCGGCTTCAGCGGCACAGGATAAACCGTAGAATGCCGGCCTGCCCCAGAGGACGTTCCGCCATGCCCGACAACAGCGACTATTTTGACTTCGAGGAAGACATCCACGACTTCGACGAGGACGGATTCGAGGCGCGGGTCTGGAACCTGCTGGTGCTGATCAACCCGGGCGACGAAGAATTGGCCCTGCAGCAGTTCAACCGCTGGCGCGAGCACCTGTCCGAGGACGGGCAGCCGCTGGAAGCGGACAGTGATTGGCTGCCGGCGCTGTTCACCGCCATCGCCTGGCAGTCCGGTTTCGATGTGGAGCGCGACGACCTGGAATCGCTGCAGTCGGCGGTCAACGAGCTGTCGGCGCGCTTCAACCTGCAGCTGGACTGGGGTGGCGACCTGGACGACGAGGACTTTGCCGAAGGCCTGGACGGCGTGCAGCTGATGGCCACCGCCTTCGACCGCCTGCGCGAGCACAACTACACGCTGTGGAGCGTGGATGCCGGCAGTGATGGCTTTGCCGGGGTGATGGCGCTGACCCGCGACGATGACGCGATGCTGGCGCTGTGCTCGCTGCTGAACGTGGAAATCCGGCTGGGCAGCGACCCGTTCTGAGCGGGCAGGTGGGGGCGGAGCCCGCCTACAAGTGGATGCCAACCTTGGTTGGCATGCCCTGTGCCAGATGTGCGGACCAAGGTCCGCACCCACCACGGCGGCATTTCGCGAAGAGCAGCCGAGCATCGGCCCGGCTCTACAGGAGGCAAACGGCAGCCGAGCCTATGGCCGGTACTGCGCCCGGGCGTTGGCGATCACCGCCTTGACCAGCTCGCGCTCGGTGTGCCGGGAAATCGCTCGCGCGCCAAGCGCGATCGCCTGCGCGCGCAGCTCGGCCGTGACATCGTAGTGAGCACCGCTGGCCTTGTTCTGGAAGGCCCGCGGGGGGATGCCGAGCTGCGCCGCCATCGCGTGCAGCTCGGCCAGGGTGTCGGCCATCAGGTGCGCCCAGCGCTGTCCGCGCCAGGGATGCACCGCGTCATCGACGTAGACCGTCAACGCCGCGGCCGGTTCAGGCCTGCGGCTTGCTGTCGCTGTCAGCGGCCGGGGTAGCCTCGGCGTCGGCAGCAGCTTCAACCACATCGCCTCCGGCGGCCTCAGCGGCTTCTTCGCCTTCTTCGGCTTCCACGGTCTCGAACTCGGACACCAGCTTGTCCAGGTACTCGTCAGCGGTCTGGCCGGATTCGGCGGCCAGGGTGTCCAGCAGCTTCTGCAGCAGCTCGGAATACTCCAGGTTGACCTTGCGGCCTTCCTTTTCCTGCACGTTGGACAGGTGCTTGAGCATGGCCAGCATCGGCACCGGGTTCTCGGCGTTGCCCATGGTCTGGCCACCGATGGCCAGCAGCCATTCGCGGCCCTGCAGGCCGATGGCGGCGACCACCTGGCCGTCTTCGTTGGTCAGCACGGCATGGTTCTGCACCTGCTGCTGGGCATTCAGGCGCAGGAACGGGCGCTTGCCCTGCTGCTTCTTGCGCTTGTCACGCTTGGCCTTGGAGGACTGGGACATGGGGTGGGGTCACCTGGAAACGGAAAGACCACCATTGTAGCGGGTGTGCGGGGTGATGCCCCTGATAGGTGCGGACCCTGGTCCGCACCTATCGTCTATTACTTTGCCGGCCCCTGCGCGGCCTGCACGTCGGGGTCAGCGGTAGGTGCCGACAACCCGACCTGCGGACCGGCGCCGGCCAGGGCGGCCGCTTCGGCGGCCCGGGTCATCACCACGATGCTGATGCGGCGGTTGATCGGGTTCTGCGGGTCGGCTTTATCGAACAGCACCGATGAAGACAGGCCGACCACGCGGGTGATCTTGCTGTCCTCCAGGCCGCCGTCCACCAGCGCGCGGCGGGCGGCATTGGCACGATCGGCGCTCAGTTCCCAGTTGCCGTAGCCACGCGCAGCCGAATAGGCGGTGATGTCGGTGTGGCCGGTCAGGCTGATCCGGTTCGGCACGTGGTTCAGGTACTCGGCCAGCTCGTGCAGGATCTGCTGCGTGTACGGTTTCAGCGTGGCGCTGCCGAGGTCGAACATCGGCCGGTTCTGCTTGTCCACGATCTGGATGCGCAGGCCTTCCGGGGTCAGGTCCAGCAGCAGCTGGTCCTTGAACGGCTCCAGGGCCTGGCTCCTGCTGATCGCTTCCTGCAGCTCCTTCATCAGTGCTTCCAGCTGCTGCTTGTCGCGCTGCTGCTGGTCCACCGGCTGCGGCACCGCTTCCTTCTGGTTCTGGAAGGGATCGTTGCTGCTGCCGCGCGAGATGTCGGTGGCGCCGCCCAGCTTGATCATCGAGGTGCTGGCGCCGCCCGGGCCGGCCATGCCGGGCGCCGGCGTGGCGTTCTGCCCACTGAGCGGGCTGGGGTTGCGGAAGTACTCGGAAATGGCCGCACGGTCGTTCTTGTTGGTGGTGGCCATCAGCCACAGCACCAGGAAGAACGCCATCATCGCGGTCACGAAGTCGGCATAGGCCACCTTCCACGAGCCTCCGTGATGGGCGGCGTGGCCGGCCTTCCTGACCCGGCGGACGATGACGGTGGGCTTGGTCTCGGCCATGGCTTACTTGACCGTCTTCAGGTGCTGCTCGAAATCGGAGAAGGCCGGGCGCACGTTCGACGGCAGCGTCTTGCGGGCGAATTCCAGCGCGATCTTCGGGTTGTAACCGCGCAGGCAGGCCAGCAGGGCAGTCTTGACCGATTCGTAGATGCGGCTGTCCTGCTCGGCGCGGGCCTCCATCGCGGCGGCCATCGGGCCGACGAAGCCATAGCCCAGCAGGATGCCGAGGAAGGTACCGACCAGTGCACCGGCCACGTGGCCACCGACCTCGACGATGTCGCCGCCGATCGAGCCCATGGTGATGACGATGCCCAGCACCGCCGCGACGATGCCGAAACCGGGCAGTCCGTCAGCGACCTTGGTCAGCACCTGCGACGGTGCCATGGCCTCGGCGTGGTGCTTTTCCAGTTCCAGTTCCAGCAGCGGCTCCAGCTCGTGCGGCTCGATGTTGCTGCCGATCATCAGGCGCAGGCAGTCGGTGATGAAGTCGATCAGGTGGTGGTCGGCCTGCACCTTGGGGTAGTTGCCGAACAGCGCGCTTTCGGCCGGGCGCTCGACATGGTCTTCCAGCGCCATGAAGCCTTCGCGGCGGGCCTTGTTGAGCAGTTCATAGAGCAGGCTGAGCACATCGATGTAGTCCTGCTGCTTGTAGCGCGGGCCCTTGAACACACCGACCATGGCCTGCAGGGTCTGCTTGACCGTCTTGGCCGGGGTACCGACCAGGAAGGCGCCGAGCGCGGCGCCGCCGATGATGACCAGCTCATAGGGCTGCCAGAGGGCACCCAGGCGGCCGTGGGCACCGAGGTAGCCCCCGATCACGCTGATGATGACGACCAGGAATCCAACGATGATGAGCATGGGGCGACGCAAGGAGAGGGGATATCTCCTTGTCGGCCCGTCGCCAGGTTTTCTGAAGAGGGAATTCTGTGAAATCGGTCGGCGGGGTGTTTCAGTCCGCCACGCCGCTTTCTGCACCGCCACGCTGCAAGGGGTCGGGCCAGGGCTCGCCGTTGGCGGTGAACGAAAGTGAGACGGAGTTCAGGCAGTGGCGCTCGTAGGTGGGCGGCGGACCGTCCGGGAACACGTGGCCCAGGTGGCTGCCGCAGCGCGCGCAGGTGATCTCGGTGCGCACCATGCCGTGGCTGGTATCACGGATCTCGCGCACGTGCGCCGGGTCGAACGGGGCGAAGAAGCTGGGCCAGCCGGTGCCGGAGTCGAACTTGGTGCTGGAGCGGAACAGCGGCAGCGCACACAGCCGGCAGCAGTAGACGCCCTCGCGCTTGTTGTCGAGGAACACCCCGCAGAACGGTGCCTCGGTGCCGTGCTGCAGCAGCACGCGGCGTTCTTCGCTGCTGAGGCCGGCGACCAGCGCCTCGGTCTGGGTGGCAGTGGGGGGCGTCAGGTCGAAGGCGGTCATGGTGGCGCTCCGTGGGGTCGATGGCCTGGGGATGGCGGAAAACGTGGGGGTGAAAGCGCAACCTTGCAAGTGTGATGGCTGTTCATGGGCGGCACACAGGGGCAGGCGCAAGGTGAACGCGATCCACGTTGGAGCGTGCCATGAAACCGATCCTTCCCCTGCTGCTGGCCCTGTTGCCCATCGTGGCGCTGGCGCAGGTACCGACCGCCGACCCGACTGCGACCCGCAGCGCGACCACCGTGGCGCCGCAGCCCGTGGCACCACCGGCACAGGCCGCTCGCCCGCAACCGCAGGTGCTGCCGTCGCCGCAACCGGCGCAGCCGATCAAGTCCACCGGTCCGGCCAGGGTCGCGCCGGCGCCGGTGCCGAAGCCGGCCGACAAGGTCTATGACCGCAATGGCCGCATCGTTCCTGGCGTGCGCCCGGCCGGCCCGAACCGCGTGTTCGATTCGCGCACCGGCCGCTATTACGACAGCGTGCCGGCCGGCGATGGGCAGCAGATCAAGCGCTGAGTCCGGGTGCCACCAAGGTTGGCTGCTAGCTGACGCTGAGCGGGCTGAACGCACGAAAACAGCATCCAGCCGATCACTGCTTTTTCGCCTGCGATTAACCGTTGCGGGACCACCGTGGCCCTGCGCCGGCATTCCGCCGCCGCATGTCCTTCCACTGGATCGCGACCATGAAAAACCAGCAGAACCGTCATCCCGGCAAGGAACCGCAGGGCCGTAACCCGCAGCAGCAACAGCAACAGCAGATGGAGCCGCAGCCGCCGCACAAGGGCGGCAAGCAGCAGGAACAGCGCTCGCAGAAGCATCCGCAGCAGCGCTGACGGATCCGGGGTCAGAGCCCGCGTTGCGGGATCTGACCCCAAGCCACAGCCGGCCTCAATCCGGAATCGGCAGGCTCAGCGTCTCCTTCACCTCTTCCATCACGATGTAGCTCTTCGACTCACGTACATGCGGCAGTGTCAGCAACGTGCTGCCGAGCAGCTTGCGGTAGGAGGCCATTTCACTGATCCGTGCTTTCAGCAGGTAATCGAAGTCGCCCGACACCAGGTGGCACTCCAGCACGTTGGGCAGCTTCAGCGCGGCGCGGCGGAATTCCTCGAAGATGTCGCCGGACTTGTAGGCCAGGCTGATCTCCACGAATACCAGCAGGCTGGCCTTCACTGCGGCCGGGTCGAGGTGGGCGTGATAGCCGGTGATCACCCCTTCGCGTTCCAGGCGGCGCACGCGCTCGGTGCACGGGGTGGTCGACAGCCCGACCCGCTCGCCCAGCTCGGTGAAGGAAATGCGGCCTTCGGCCTGCAGGATGCGCAGGATCTTGCGGTCGATCTTGTCCAGTTCGCGGGTACGGGTGGCCATGGCCGTCAACCTTGGGGAATGAATTGCAGGAGAACATCCTGCCGGTGGATTTCAATTCAGGCAAATCAACTGGTATTGCCTGTCTATACTTCCCCAATTATGGCCCCGGCACGCTCCAGTGCAGGGAATGATCGGGTTGGAGAAGTCCCATGCGAGTCCTAGTTCTCGGCAGCGGCGTGATCGGCACTACCAGTGCCTGGTACCTGCGACAGGCCGGGTTTGAAGTCACGGTCATCGACCGCCAGCCCGGCCCGGCGCTGGAGACCAGCTTCGCCAATGCCGGCCAGCTGTCATTTGGCTATACCTCGCCGTGGGCGGCGCCGGGCGTGCCGAAGAAGGCGATCGGCTGGCTGTTCGAGAAGCACGCGCCGCTGGCGATCAGGCCGGGCATGGACCTGGCCCAGTACCGCTGGCTGTGGCAGATGCTGCGCAACTGTACCCACGAGCGCTATGCGATCAACAAGGCGCGCATGGTGCGCATGTCCGAGTACAGCCGCGACTGCCTGAACGAGCTGCGCGCGCAGATCGGCATCGAATTCGAAGGCCGCGACCTGGGCACCACCCAGTTGTTCCGCACCCAGCAGCAGCTGGATGCCTCGGCGCAGGACATCGAGATCCTGGCCCAGTACGGCGTGCCGTACGAGGTGCTGGACCGCGCCGGCATCATCCAGGCCGAACCGGCCCTGGCCCACGTCGATGGCCTGGTCGGCGCGCTGCGCCTGCCACGTGACCAGACCGGCGACTGCCAGCTGTTCACCCGCCGCCTGGCGCAGATGTGCGTGGATGCCGGCGTTGAATTCCGCTTCGACCAGGACATCACCGGCCTGGAATTCGATGGCGACCGCATCACCGGCGTGCGCATTGACGGCAAGCTGGAAACCGCCGACCGCTTCGTGGTCGCGCTTGGCAGCTACTCGCCAGCGCTGGTCGCACCGCTGGGCATGCGCCTGCCGGTGTACCCGCTGAAGGGCTATTCGCTGACCCTGCCGATCACCGACCCGGCGATGGCGCCGACCTCGACCATCCTCGATGAGAGCTACAAGGTGGCGGTGACCCGCTTCGACGACCGCATCCGTGTCGGTGGCATGGCCGAAGTGGCCGGCTTCGACCTGTCGCTGTCGCAGCGCCGCCGCGAGACCCTGGAACTGGTGGTCAGGGATCTCTATCCGAAGGGCGGCGACCTGTCGCGCGCGCAGTTCTGGACCGGCCTGCGTCCGGCTACGCCGGACGGTACGCCGGTGATCGGCGCCACGCCGTTCCGCAACCTGTACCTCAACACCGGACACGGCACGCTGGGCTGGACCATGGCCTGCGGCTCAGGCCGCTACCTTGCCGACCTGATGAGCGCGCGACAGCCGCAGATCAGCACCGAAGGCCTGGATATTTTCCGCTACGGCCAGTACGGTCACGCGCCGCAACACGAGAACCGCACATGCGTCCTGCCCGCGCGCTGATCGATCTGGGCGCCCTGCGCAGCAACTACCGCCTCGCCCGTGAACTGGGCGGGGGCAAGGCGCTGGCGATCATCAAGGCCGATGCCTATGGGCATGGCGCGGTGCGCTGTGCGCAGGCGCTGGAAGGCGAGGCCGATGGATTCGGCGTGGCCACCATCGAAGAGGCACTGGAGCTGCGCCAGGCCGGCATCCGTGCGCCGATCCTGCTGCTGGAAGGCATCTTCGAGCCCAGCGACATGGCGCTGGTGGCCGAGCATGACTTCTGGTTCGCCGTCGGTTCGCCGTGGCAAGTGGAGGCATTGGCGGCGTTCGACAGCCCGTGCCCGTTGACGGTGTGGCTGAAGCTGGACAGCGGCATGCACCGCCTCGGCCTGGACGCGGACAGCTTCCGCGCGGCGCACGCGCGCCTGTCGGCGCTGCCGCAGGTCGAGCGCATCGTGCTGATGACCCACCTTGCGCGCGCCGATGAGCTGGACAGCGAACGCACCCGCGAACAGGCGGCGACCTTCGCGCGCGCCATTGATGGGTTGGAGGGCGAGACCAGCGTGTGCAACTCGCCCGCACTGCTGGGCTGGCCGGAGGTGCGCAGCGATTGGGTGCGCCCGGGCCTGATGCTGTATGGCGCCAACCCGCTGCCGGACAACACCGTGTTGACCGAGCGACTGCGCCCGGTGATGACGATGCAGTCCAAGGTGATCGCCGAGCGCTGGATCGAAGCCGGTGAACCGGTGGGGTATGGCGCGCGCTTCGTGGCCAAGGCGCGCACCCGCGTAGGCGTGGTTGCACTCGGCTATGCCGACGGTTATCCGCAGTTTGCACCGAATGGCACCCCGGTGCTGATCGACGGCCAGCCCGGTGCGCTGATCGGGCGCGTGTCGATGGACATGCTGACGGTGGACCTGACCGCGCATCCGCAGGCCGGCATCGGCAGCGTGGTGGAGCTGTGGGGCTCCGCGCCGACGCTGTCGGAGCTGGCGCCGCGCTGTGGCGTGAGTGCCTACCAGCTGCCGTGCGCGGTCAAGCGCGTGGCGAAGGTGTACGTGTAGAGCCCAGCCCATGCTCGGCTTCAGTAGCAGCCTATCTTGGTTGGCGCTGTGAATGCGTGTCGACCAAGGTCGACACCTACCGATGGACCTACCCTGCTGCGGTGGCCTGCGCTGTCAGCTGCCGCTTCACCCAGTCGTCGATCAGGCGCTTCTCGTAGCGCAGTGGATCGCTGTCGCTCTTCAGGCCGATGTTGTGCAGGTAGCCGGTATCGCTCAGGCGCGCGTCGCCCTCGCTGACGATGCGGCCGCTGGCGTCCTTCAGCGTGTACTGCAGGCTGATCCGCGGCGGGTAGATGTCGCGCATGATCCGGATGTCGCGGCCGCGCGGGCCGTGCCACGGCTCGTAGTCACCGGCGCGCTTGATGTCGACCAGGGTCACATCAAGCGTCTGTCCCGGTTGCAGCGGTTTGGCGGCAGCGGTCTGCAGGTAGCGTGCCAGCTGCTGCACCCAGTCGCCACGCTCGGCTTCGAAGCGGTTGGTACTCTGGCGGATCTCGGTGAACTTGGCCGGATCGTCCCACTTCACGCTGACCGGGCCATCGGCCTGCAATGCGCGGGGGGCTTCCGGGTCGGTCACGGTGCGCGGTGCCGCGCTGGCGCCGCCCGCCGCCAGGGCGCCTGCCAACAGGGCAATCGCGAGTGAGCGTTTCATCACGGTCTCCTGCGTCCCCTCGATGGGGGCGATGTTGATCTCAGATCGAGTGTGATCCTGCTTCCCGGTATCGGCAATGGCCGGCTGCGTCGTGTGCAGGGGCGGTTGCCGCCAATTCATCGACGTCAACCATGACTGACGGCGCTTGACGCTGTGAATACGCCCTTTGGAAGATGCTGTGCCTCCAACCTGGCCTGCACAGACACCCTTGTCCACACTGCCGCCCCTCGTGGAGCGCCCACCGATGATGGTGCCGGCGCCCGAACCTGACCTGCATCGTGGCGTGCTTGAGCGCATCAACGCGGGTTTCTGCGTGATCCAGGTGCTGTTCGAGGGTGATCGCGCAGTCGACTACCGCTTCATCGAGGTCAACGATGCCTTCGAGCGCCACACCGGGCTGAAGGATGCGCGTGGAAAGCGCATGACGGCGCTGGAGCCCGGCCATGAGCAGGACTGGTTCCGCATCTATGGCGAGGTCGCACGCAGCGGCCGCCCGGCCCAGTTCGAGATGGAAGCGCGTGCGCTGGGCCGCTCGTTCGCGGTGGATGCGGTGCGCGTGGGCCGGCCGGGCGAGGACAAGGTCGGCATCCTGTTCTTCGACATCACCGCACGCAAGCAGATGGAAGTGGAGCTGGGCGAAAGCGAAGCCCGCTTCAGCGCGCTGGCCGACGGCCTGCCGATGCCGGTGTGGGTGCTGGACGAGCGCGGCCATGCCCGTTTCGTCAACAGTGCCTTCAGCGAGTTCTTCGGTGGTGACGAGACGCGCGTGCCGGAGGACGTCTGGCGCGGCCTGGTGCATCCGGACGACGCGTCGGTCTTCGAGTACGAACTGCAGGAAGCACTGAAAGCGCAGCGCTCGATGCATGCGCTGGTGCGCGCACGCCGCGCCGATGGCCAGTGGCGCTGGCTGGAGATGAACGCGCGCCCGCGCTTCTCGCGCATGGGCCGTTTCATCGGCCTGGCCGGCAGCAGCCCGGACGTGACCGAACGCCGCGAGATCGAGCTGGCCCGCGAGGAACTGCTGCAGTCCGAGCGCGCCGCGCGCAGTGCTGCGGAAAACATGGCGCGGCTGAAGGATGAATTCCTGGCCACGCTGTCGCATGAGCTGCGTACGCCGTTGACCACCATCCTCGGCTGGAGCGAACTGCTGCTGCAGCGCGTGGACAACACCAGCCCGCTGTACAAGGGCCTGAACGTGATCGCCAACAGCGCCGGTGCGCAGAAGCGGCTGATCTCGGACATGCTCGACCTCAGCAGCATGCTGCTGGGCAAGGTGCAGCTGGAGGTGGAAGTGCTGGACCTGTGCGCGGTGCTGGGTGAGGCGATCGGCGCGCAGGAACTGGTGGCCGAAGGCAAGGCGCTGGACGTGCACCTGCAGCTGCCCGCGCAACCCAGCCTGGTGCTGGGCGACGCCACGCGCCTGCAGCAGGTGTTCTGGAACCTGCTGTCCAACGCCATCAAGTTCACCCCGGCTGAAGGCCGCATCGACCTGCAGCTGCGGGCCGACGGCAACTACTGGGAGATCACCGTGCGTGACAGCGGTGATGGCATCGCACCCGAATTCCTCAATCATCTGTTCAGCCGCTTCCGCCAGGCCGACGGCACCACCACCCGTCGCCATGGCGGCCTGGGCCTGGGCCTTGCGATCGTGCAGCAGCTGGTCGAACTGCATGGTGGCACGGTCACTGCCGCCAGCGAGGGCCACGGCCACGGCGCGACCTTCACCGTGCGCCTGCCCCAGCATGTTCCCGATGCCGAGCGGCGGCCGTTGCGTGAAGTGATCAGCGGGCCGATCCTGGAGCCGGTGATCGTCGAGCCGTATCCGCTGCGCGGCATGCATGTGCTGGCGGTGGAAGACCAGCCGGAAGTGCTGGAGTACCTGCGGCGCATGCTGGAAGAGCAGGGCGCCAGCGTGTCGGCGGCCAGTTCGGCCGGCGAAGCGCTGGCATTGCTGGCCGACACCGGCCACCTGCAGTACCACGTGCTGCTGACCGACATCGGCATGCCGGGCATGGATGGCTATGGCCTGGTGCGCACCTTGCGCGAGGACATGGGCGTGGACGCGGCGACCTTGCCTGCGGTGGCGGTGACTGCACTGGCGCGTGCCGACGACCGTCGCCGCGCGCTGGCCTCGGGCTTCCAGGAGCACGTCGCCAAGCCGTACTCGGTGGCGCAGCTGGTGGCTGCCGTGCGCAAGGTGCAGGTACCGCGCGCGGACAGCGCGCTGCACTGAACATTCACGGCCGATCGGCGACCCTGCAGTCAGGAGGTCGCCGATGTCCCGTATAGCTCCACGTATCCACACCGATCCGGCGCAGATCGCGCGCCTGGAAGCCCTGCTGCCGCAGCTGGATGGCGAAACGCAGGTGGAACTGATTCTGCACGATGGCCGCCGCCTGCTCGGCACGGTGGCGGTGAGGCCAACCGTGCAGCAATACCGCAACGAGGCCGGCGACGAAGGCAGCAACGGCCAGTTGCGCCTGGATGACTACGACACGCCGGTGCAGCAGCACCACGTGTGGCTGGATGAAATCGCCAGCATCAACCGCCTGCCACCCAAGGCGCCTTGATCGGATGTAGAGCCGCGCCCACGCTCGGCTGCGCCGTCGCCCGAGCGTGGGCTCGGGTGCTACCGGTGTGTCAATGCTCGAACAGGGTCGGCGTCGCCTCGAATCGGCGTGCGTACGCCCGCTCCTCTGCAACCCTCGCCACCTCGTCATCGGCCAGGTCCGGTGCCCCATAGACGGCGTAGGCAACGCTGCCGTCGGCGCCATGACCGACCTGGTGCAGCCGGTAGCGCGAGTGGCCGCCGCCGGTGTCCTCGGGGTAGTGCACGGGCGGATGGCTGCCTTCCAGGTCCATTTCACTGTTGTCGACCACGCCACCGACGAACAAGGCTCGCATGCAGGTTCTCCTGGGTTTCCGGGGGGAGCCTCTACCCTGAACGTTTCAATGTTTCTGGCGGATCAAGGCCCCGTTCGGGTTTCGCAAAGCGGGCCGCCGGGGCCGGCCCGGCCAAGCCGGTACAATGGACGGCCCTCACGCCTGAAGTACCCGCGCCGATGGCCTCCAGCGACGACGCCCCCCTGCAGACCCTGCTCCTGCCGTTCTCCCAAGGCGCCCTGCACTGGCCGGAGGGCCCGGTGGCCTTCCTGCGTGCCCGCGATGGCTGGCCATTGCGCGAAGCGGCCGGCAACCGCGAGGTGCACTGCGAACAGAGCTTCGCCCCGTTCGCGCAACCGCTGCAGCAGGCTGCCGGCTGGACCGTCAGCGGCCAGCTGGATGACGCGGCCGGCAAGGGTCGCTATCCGCTGGTACTGGTGCTGCCGCCGCGCCAGCGCGAAGAAGCCCGTGCGCTGTTCGCCCGTGCGCTGGCGCTGGTCGCCGATGGCGGCCGCATCGTTGCCTGCCAGTCCAACAACGAAGGTGCGCGTTCGGGCGAGGGCGACCTCAAGCAGTTGGCCGGCCTCGGTGGCTGCCTGACCAAGAACCACTGCCGCGTGTACTGGACCGCCCCGCTGCAGGGCCAGCACGACGCTGACCTGGCCAAGCGCTGGTCGGCGCTGGATGCGGTGCGCCCGATCGTGGGCGGTCGCTACCTCAGCCGCCCGGGCGTGTTCGCCTGGGATCGCATCGATCCGGCGTCGGCGCTGCTGGCCGAGCACCTGCCGGCCGACCTGGCCGGACGCGCCGCCGACCTCGGCGCCGGCTACGGCTATCTGTCGCGCGAACTTCTGGAACGCTGCCCGAAGATCACCGCGCTGGACCTGTACGAAGCCGAGCAACGCGCACTGGCGCTGGCCGAGCTGAACCTGGCGCCGCCGCCGCGCCCGCTGCCGCTGCGCTTCCTGTGGCGCGACGTCACCGCCGGCATCGAGCCGGGCTACGACGTCATCATCAGCAACCCGCCGTTCCACACGCCGTCGCGCGCCGATCGCCCGGACATTGGCCAGCGCTTCATCGCCGTGGCCGCGCAGGCGCTGCGCCCGGGCGGACGCCTGTACGTGGTGGCCAATCGCCACCTGCCGTATGAGTACACGCTCAACGAGAGCTTTGGCGCGGTGCGCGTGGTCGCCGAGCGCGACGGCTTCAAGCTGGTTGAAGCAGTGAAGGGGAAGGGCAAGTGAAGCTGGTCAAGCACATCGCCAACCTGGGCTACGGCAGCCGCAAGCAGGTGCAGTGGATGTTCCGCGAAGGCCGCATCACCGACGCCGACGGCGAGGTGCTGTATGCCGACGACCAGGTGCCGCATGAGGCGATCCGGGTTGATGGCGAGCCGCTGGACCCGCCGGTGGGCCTGTCGATCGCGCTGCACAAGCCGGCCGGCTACACCTGCTCGACCAAGGACACCGGCCGCCTGATCTACGACCTGCTGCCGCCGCGCTTCCGCGACCGTGATCCGGTGCTGTCCACGGTCGGCCGCCTCGACCGCGAGACCAGTGGCCTGCTGTTGCTGACCGACGATGGTGGCCTGCTGCACCGGATCATCTCGCCGAAGTCGAAGCTGCCGAAAGTCTATGAGGTCGAGTTGAGCGAGGACCTGCGCGGCGACGAGGCAGCGCTGTTCGCCAGCGGCACGCTGATGCTTGAGTCCGAGAAGACGCCCCTGCTGCCGGCTGAACTGGAGGTGCTGGATGCGCGCCGTGCGCGGCTGGTGCTGCACGAAGGCCGCTACCATCAGGTACGCCGCATGTTCGCCGCCACCGGCAACCACGTGCAGGCCCTGCACCGCAGCCGCGTCGGCGGGCTGGACCTGCAGGGGCTGGACGAAGGGCAATGGCGGCAGCTCACCTCCACCGACCTGGATACGTTGTTCGCTCCATGACCCCCTTCGCTGCGCTGCCGTTCCTTCCCGACGCCGTCATCTTCGACATGGACGGCCTGATGATCGACAGCGAGCGGGTCTCGCTGGCCTGCTGGAGCGAGGCCGCCGACGCATTCGGGCTGGGCCTGGACGAGGCGGTGTTCCTGCGCATGGTCGGCCTCGGTGACCGTGACACGCACGCGCTGCTGCGTGCGCAGGGTATCGAGGACAGCGTGATCGAGGCGGTCGCTGCACGCTGCCACGAACTGTACGAAGCGCGCACACAGACCGGCCTGCCGTTGCGTCCGGGCATCCTGGAGCTGCTGGAGCTGCTGAAGGCGCACGCGGTACCGCGGGCGGTGGCCACCACCACGCGGCAGCCGCGGGCCAACCGCAAGCTGGCCGCTGCCGGCCTGCTGCCGTATTTCGATGTGGTGATCACCAGTGGCGACGTGGCGCGGCCGAAGCCGGCGCCGGATATCTACCTGCTGGCCGCGCAGCGGCTGGGGCAGGTGCCCGGGCGTTGCCTGGCGCTGGAGGATTCACCGGCCGGTACGCGCGCGGCACTGGCGGCCGGCATGACCGTGATCCAGGTGCCTGACCTGGTGCATCCGGATGAAGAGCTGCGTGCCCTGGGGCACCGCATCGTTGGATCCCTGGTGGACGCGCACGCGCTGCTGCTGCCGTTGCTGCCGAGGTAAGGTGGGTGTCAACCTTGGTTGGCACTGAGCCGAGCAGGGCTCGGCTCTACATCCGTGGGTGGGTGCCGACTGTTGGTCGGCATACCTGTCCCCTCACACCCGCCCGAACACCAGCGCAGCGTTGGTGCCACCGAAGCCGAAGCTGTTGGACATCACCGTATCCAGTTTCTGCTCGCGGCTCTCGCGCAGGATCGGGAAGCTCTCCACCTTCGGGTCCAGCTCGCCGATGTTGGCCGAACCGGCAACGAAGCCATCGCGCATCATCAGCAGGCAGTAGATCGCCTCGTGCACGCTGGCTGCACCGAGCGAGTGCCCGGACAACGCCTTGGTCGAAGACAGCGGCGGCACCGCATCGCCGAACACTTCGCGGATCGCGTTGAGCTCGGTGACGTCGCCCAGCGGGGTCGAGGTGCCGTGGGTGTTCAGGTAGTCCAGCGGGCGATCGACACCCTGCAGCGCCATCTTCATGCAGCGCACCGCACCTTCACCGGATGGCGCGACCATGTCGGCACCGTCGGAGGTGACGCCATAGCCGATCAGTTCGGCATGGATGTGAGCACCGCGTGCGACGGCGTGGTCGTAATCCTCCAGCACCAGCATGCCGCCACCACCGGCGATGACGAAGCCGTCGCGGTCCTTGTCGTACGGGCGCGAGGCGCTGGCCGGGGTATCGTTGAAGCTGGTCGACAGGGCACCCATCGCGTCGAACATCACACTCATCGACCAGTGCAGGTCTTCACCGCCACCGGCGAACATGATGTCCTGCGCACCGTGCCGGATCATGTCCGCAGCGGCGCCGATGCAATGCGCCGAGGTCGCGCAGGCAGCCGACAGCGAGTAGCTGACGCCCTTGATCTGGTAGGCCGTGGCCAGGCAGGCCGAGACCGTCGAGCACATCGTGCGCGGCACCATGTACGGGCCGACCTTGCGCACGCCACGTTCGCGCAGCAGGTCGACGGCACCGATCTGCCATTCGCTGGAGCCGCCACCGGAACCGGCGATCAGGCCGGTACGCAGGCTGCTGACCTGCTCGGGGCTGAGCCCGGCATCGGCGATGGCATCGCGCATGGCCAGGTAGGCGAAGGCCGCCGCGTCGCTCATGAAGCGCTTCTGCTTGCGGTCGATCAGGGCGTCCAGGTCGAGGTCGACGCGGCCGCCGACCTGGCTGCGCAGGCCCGCTTCGGCGTGGTCGGCCAGGGCGGTGATGCCCGAGCGCCCTTCGCGCAGCGCGGCCGAAACGGTATCCAGATCATTGCCGAGGCAGGAGGTGATGCCCATGCCGGTGATGACAACACGACGCATCAGAAGCTCCCGGTTTCAGTGAACAGGCCGACGCGCAGGTCGCGCGCGCTGTAGATTTCGCGGTCATCCACGTACATGCGGGCGTCCGACTGCGCCATCACCAGCTTGCGGTTGATGACCCGGCTGATGTCGATCTCGTAGCGTACGAGCTTGGCGTCCGGCAGTACCTGGCCGGTGAACTTCACCTCGCCGCAGCCCAGTGCACGGCCCTTG
This sequence comes from Stenotrophomonas sp. YJH_SMC_122, assembly GCF_059369535.1. Lineage (NCBI taxonomy): Bacteria > Pseudomonadati > Pseudomonadota > Gammaproteobacteria > Lysobacterales > Lysobacteraceae > Stenotrophomonas > Stenotrophomonas sp. YJH_SMC_122. The sequence continues at coordinate 156,628 of NZ_JCAFST010000007.1, forward strand.
CCGGGAGCGCCCAGCCAGGTCAGGAAGAAGCCGGTCAGCTGCCACATGGCATCCAGGCCGAGGCAGCCGGGCATCACCGGGTCGCCGATGAAGTGGCAGCCGAAGAACCACAGGTCCGGGCGGATATCCAGTTCGGCGCGTACCATGCCCTTGCCGTGCGGCCCGCCATCCTCGTGGATATCGGTGATGCGGTCGAACATCAGCATCGGATCGTTGGGCAAACGGCCGGCGGCGGTGCCGAACAGTTCACCGCGTGCGCTGGCCAGCAGCTGATCGCGGTTGAACGCGTGGAGACGGGTCATGAAACACAATCCTGGAAGCGGGGAAACGGGAAAACAAGTTCTCGAGGATGCCCGTGGAAACTGTCCCGATCAAACATTTCAACCGTACGCAACCGTAGTGTTTTCAAGGGAATACGCGCATCCTGTTGATGTGCAACGACCATACTTCGGCGTGTGGCCTGCCCGCCTCGCCCCCGCCTTTCCCGCCTGACATGACCCGACTGCGCAAGATCATCCACGTTGACATGGACGCGTTCTACGCGTCGGTGGAGCAACGCGACGATCCGTCACTGCGCGGCAAGCCGGTGGTTGTGGCATGGCGCGGCGCACGCTCGGTGGTGTGCGCGGCATCGTACGAGGCACGCATGTTCGGCGTGCGTTCGGCGATGCCCGCGGTGCGCGCCGAGCGCCTGTGCCCGGACGCGATTTTCGTACCGCCCGACTTCGCACGTTACAAGGCGGTGTCACGCCAGGTGCGCGAGATCTTCCTGCGCCACACCGACCTGGTTGAACCGTTGTCGCTGGACGAAGCCTACCTGGACGTGACCGAGCCGAAGAGCGGCATCGAACTGGCTACCGACATCGCCCGTACCATCCGCATGCAGATCCGCGAGGAAACGAACCTGACTGCTTCAGCCGGGATCGCGCCGAACAAGTTCCTGGCCAAGATCGCCTCGGACTGGCGCAAGCCGGATGGCCAGTTCGTGATTCCGCCGCAGCGGGTGGACGCGTTCCTGCAGCCGTTGCCAGTGAACCGGGTGCCCGGCGTCGGCAAGGTGATGGAGGGCAAGCTGGCCGCGCGCGGCATCGTCACCTGCGGCGATCTGCGGCAATGGGCATTGACCGATCTGGAAGAGGCGTTCGGCAGTTTCGGGCGCAGCCTGTACAACCGGGCGCGCGGCATCGACGAGCGGCCGGTGGAACCGGACCAGCAGGTGCAGTCGATTTCCTCGGAGGATACCTTCGCCGAGGACCTGCTGCTGGAAGACCTGGGCGAGGCGATCGTGCAACTGGCGGAGAAGACCTGGAAGGCCACGCGCAAGACCGAACGTGTCGGCCATACCGTGGTGCTGAAGTTGAAGACCGCGCAGTTCCGCATCCTCACCCGCAGCTTCACCCCGGAACGTCCGCCGGAGTCGATGGAAGAACTGCGCGACATAGCACTGGCCCTGCGCGCCCGCGTCGACCTGCCGGCGGAGACGCGCTATCGGCTGGTCGGGGTCGGGCTGGGTGGGTTCCGCGAAAAGGAGGCCGTGGTGCAGGGGGAATTGTTCGAGCACGGACCGAACGAGTCCACATCCCTCTGATCGGCAAAGGCGGGGTCAGAGCCCGTTGCGCAGCAACGGGATCCGACCCCGGCAGATTGCCGAGATCTGTCCAAGGCGGGGTGGGTCCGGTTGCGGGGGCGTGAGCGCTATGGATGGCGCGACCGAGCCTCCATGGACGGATTCACGGCGTCCCCCGCAACCGGACCCACCTCGCCCTCCCACGGATAGCCAGCTGTTGCTTTTGCTGTTGCTTCGGCTGTTGCTGTTGCCTCTGCAGGTGCAGGGCGCAGCCCTGCAAAAGAAAACTCCCTACCTCATGGCCACTGCATCTCGCCCTTGACCACCTTCGCGCTCAGCTCCAGCGATGCGACGCCATCCAGCTTCGGGTAGCGCGCCTGCATTGCCTGCACCAGCGCCGTACTGTCCTTCGCCTTTGCCGCTTCGATATCGAACGCGCGGATGTAGTCCGCAGTAAAGCGCAGCGCACTGGCATCCAGTGCGGCACCCGGCGCGTAGTGCCCGGGCACCACCACCTTCGGCTTCAATGCCTGCAGTCGCTGCAGGGTCTGCAGCCAGTCAGTGTGCGACTTCGGCGTCTGCGTGTCGGCCATCCACACGTGCTCACCGGCCACCACCGGAATGCCGCCGACGATCGCGCGCAGCGACGGTACCCACAGCACCGTGCGGTCCGGGGTCGGGCCATCCAGGCCGATCAACGGCAGGCGCTGGCCTTCCAGCTGCAGGGCATCGCCATCCAGCACCTGCGGCACCACGACGCGCGCGGGCACGTCGGCACCCATCTTCGGTCCCCAGTAGGCCAGCTTGCCGGCCTGGGTCTGCTGGATGTGGGCGACGGTCTGCGCAGTGGCGACGATGCGTGCCTGCGGGAAGGCATCCTGCAGGGTGGCCAGGCCGAAGTAGTAGTCCGGATCGCCGTGGCTGATGTAGATCGTGGTCAGCTGCTTGCCACTGGCGCGGATCAGTTCGACCAGCTTGCGCGCGTCGCTGGCGCCGAACTGCGCGTTGACCAGGATCGCGTCATGGCGGCCTTCGATCAGCACCGAGGACACCGGGAACATCGCCTGCGGGCCGGGATGGAAGGTCTGCAGGTGCAGTTGTGATTTCGTCGCGGTGGTCGGCGCCGCGGTGGCCGGTGCGGCCAGCAGCGGCGCACTGGTGAAAGTGGCGGCCAGGGCGAGGGGAAGCAGCAGGGCAGCGGTACGCATGGGAATTCCTTGTCTAGAGCCGGGCCAATGCCCGGCTGCATGTTCGCGTAGAGCCGAGCGCGGGCTTGGCTCTACATGGGACGTGCGTGGATCAATACGCTGCGGTGATGATCTGCTTCGGGTACGCGTGCGCTTCCAGCTCGGCGACGAACGCGGCGCCGTAGTCGGCATAGCTGATGCGGCTGTGGCCGCTGGCGTCGGCCAGGAAGGCCCTGGGTTGCACGCGGTACCGGCCGCGTTCTTCGCCCGGGCCGATTTCGGCGGCTGGCGAGAAGAAGGTCCAGTCCAGGTCGTCCACTGCCTGCAGGCGATTGAAGGCTTCACGATGGGCCAGCGCGTACGGCTTGTACGCCTCCGGGAAGGTGGGGGTATCGACCAGCTGCACGCCGGGTGCGACTTCCAGGCTGCCGGCACCGCCGACCACTACCAGGCGCGGCACGCCGGCCTTGCGTGCGGCGGCCGCCAGCTGCGCGGCGACCTCGCCGACGCGGCCGATGTCATCGCCCGGGCGCGGGCCGTAGGCACTGGCGAGCACGTCGTGGCCGGCGATGGCGGCAACCAGCGCGTCCTGGTCATCCAGCGAGGCGATCACCGGATGGGCACCGGCCAGCTCGGCCGGGAGGTCCTGCGCGCTGCGCACGATGAGGGTGAGTTCGTGGCCGTGGGCCAGCGCGTGGCGGGCGATCTGGCGGCCGATGTTGCCGGTGGAACCAACGAGGGCGATCTTCATGGCAGGACTCCGTGGGGCGGTGTGGGCTGGGAATGGCGCCACTCTAGGCCGCTGCAGTCGCTCGAAAAACAGCGTATAACGCGCTTGTTTGTTGCGTGGATCGAGCATATGGACCGATTGACCGCCATGACCGTGTTTGTCGAGGTGGCCGAGCGCGGCAGCCTCACCGCCGCTGCGGAAGTGCTGGACATGTCGCGGGCGATGGTCAGCCGCTACCTGGCCGAGGTCGAGGGCTGGCTGGGCGCACGCCTGCTGCACCGGACCACACGCCGGGTCAGCCTGACCGGCCCGGGCGAGGCGGCGCTGGCGCGCTTCCGGCAGATGCTGGCGATCGGCGAAGAACTGCAGGGCGAGCTGGCCAGTGATGATCCCGAGCCGCACGGTACGCTGCGGGTGACCGCCAGCGTGTCGTTCGGGCAGAGCCACCTGGCACGGGCGGTGGCCGGTTTCGTCGCGCGCCATCCGGCGGCGCGCATCGAGCTGCTGCTGGTCGACCGCACGGTGAACCTGATCGAGGAGCGCGTGGACCTGGCCGTGCGCATCGCGCGCCAGATCGACCCCAGCCTGATCGCGCGGCGGCTGGCCACCTGCCGCTCGGTGCTGTGCGCGACGCCGTCGTACCTGCAGGCGCGTGGCACGCCGACCGCACCGGAGCACCTGGCCGCGCACAACTGCCTGACCCACCACTACGTCGGCAAGAGCCTGTGGCAGCTGCACCGGGATGGCCGTTCGCTGTCGGTGGCGGTGGGCGGCAACATCAGCGCCAACGAGGCCTCGCTGCTGCTGGAGGCGGTACGCGCCGGTGCCGGGATCGCCATGCTGCCGACCTACCAGGTGGCGCCACTGCTGCGCAGCGGCGAGCTGATCGAAGTGCTGCCCGGATTCAGTTTGGACGAGCTCGGCATTCATGCCGTGTACGCGTCACGGCGCCAGCAGCCCGCTATCATGCGGCGATTCCTGGATTACCTGGCCGAGTGTTTCGCCAGCCCGGCCTTCCAGGATCTGGATTGGCGCCCACCGGGCAAGGAGAACACATGAACCATGGACAGGCCTTGATCGAGCACAACCGTGCTGCCTGGGACCGCCAGGCCAGCGAAGTGCGCGAATGGTCGCGCCCGGTGGAAAGTTCAACCATTGCCGCCGCGCGCGAAGGCCGCTGGCAGGTGCACCTGACCCCACGCCCGCTGCCGCTGGATTGGCTGGGCGACGTGCGTGGCCGTCGCATCCTGTGCCTGGCTTCGGGCGGTGGCCAGCAGGCACCCGTGCTGGCCGCTGCGGGCGCCGACGTCACCGTGTTCGACCTGTCCGACGGGCAGCTGGAACAGGACCGCAGGGTCGCTGCGCGCGACGGCCTGCGGCTGCGCACGGTGCAGGGCGACATGCGCGACCTGCACGTATTTGCCAACGACAGCTTCGATGTGGTGTTCCATCCGATCTCCAACCTGTACGTACCCGACGTGCGCCCGGTGTGGACCGAATGCCGCCGCGTGCTGGCGCGCGATGGCATGTTGATGGCCAGCTTCTACAATCCGGTGCTGTTCGTCGGTGCGCGCGATCCGCAGCTCGATGCGCAGGGCCTGATCCGACCGCAGTACGCCATTCCCTATTCGGACCTGGAAGACCTGCCCGCCGCAGAGCGTGAGGCGAAACTCACCCGCGGCGATGCGCTGACCTTTGGCCACAGCCTGACCGAACTGATCGGCGGGCAGCTGGATGCAGGCTTCGTGATTGATCGGTTCATGGAAGACTGGCAGCCGAAGCCACGCTTCCTGATCGACCGTTACCTGCCCACGTTCCTGGCCACCCGCGCACGCAGGATCGGCTGAGGCGGATCCCGGGGCAAAAGCGCGGCGTACAATGGACGGCTCCACGTTGTACAGGCGTCGTCCCTTGTCGTATCCCTATCCGCTGGTCGTATTCGATCTCGATGGCACGCTGGTCGACAGCGCAGCTGACATCGCCGAGGCGCTGAACCGTACGCTGGAAGACATCGGCATGGCGCGCGTGCCGGAAGCCACCGTGCTCGGCTGGATCGGCGACGGTGTGCGCCGCCTGGTCGAACAGGCGGTGCACGCCGCCGGTCGTGAAGTCGACCTGGCCGAGGTGATGCCGGTGTTCATGGTGCACTACCGTGAGTGCCTGCTGCGCAGCCCGCGCCTGTTCGATGGCGTGGCCGAAGCGCTGATGCAGCTGCGTGCACGCGCTGTTCCGCTGGCGATCTGCACCAACAAGCCCGAAGCACTGGTGCCGCCGCTGCTGCAGCACCTGGGCATTGGTGATGCGTTCGCGCTGGTACTGGGCGGCGATTCACTGCCGCAGCGCAAGCCCAGCGGTGAGCCGCTGCGGCACATCGCTGCGCACTTCGGGCTGGCGGTGGATACCTGCCTGATGGTGGGTGATTCGTTGACCGACTACCGCGCCGCCGAAGATGCGGGCATGCCGATCGCGCTGGTGCGCTACGGCTATCCGCGCGGCCTGGACCTGGCCACCGCGCATGCGGTGGCGGTGATTGACGACCTGCGTGAGTTGCCGGGGTTGGCCGCGGGCCGGTAACCCGGCCGACGCAACAGGTAGTGCCGGCCGCTGGCCGGCAACCCCGAGGACGTTGCCGAGGGTCATGATGTTGCCGGCCAGCGGCCGGCACTACCATGACCGTCGCGGTCATTTCGGCTGGTAACGCACGCTCAGCTGGTACTCGCGGCCGGGCTGGTTGAACCACGCCACCGTCTCATACCTGCGGTCGAACACGTTGGCGGCACGCGCCAGCAGCGACCACGACGGCGTCAGCGCGTATTCGGCGCGCAGATCCAGCGTGCCGTACCCCCCCACCTTCACCGCGTTGGCGGCATCGTCATAGCGCTTGCCCGCGCCCTGCACGGTCAGGCCTGCGCGGAAGTCCCCGAAACGCCGATCGATGTCCAGCCGCGCGGTCTGCTGTGCACGACGCGGCAGCCAGTTGTCGAACTGGGTGCTGCCGCCGGTGCGGTTGCGTGGGTCGGTGTAGCTCAGCTGGGCGTTGATGTCGAAGCCGGCCAGCAGCACGCCACCGGTCAGTTCGGCACCGCGGATGCGCGCCTTCTCCACCTGCTGCATCTGGAAGGTCGCCGCATCGTAGGTGATCAGATCATCGATGCGGGTTTCATAGACGTCCAGGCCCCAGTGCCAGCCCTGGCCCTGCTGCGACACACCGAGGTTGGCACTCTTGGACTTCTCCGGCTTCAACGTCGGCACGCCGCTCCACGGGTCGTACAGGTCGCTGAAGGTCGGCGCCTTGAACGCGGTGCCGTAGCTGGCATTGACACGCAGGCCGTGGCCGAGCTCCATCGCCCAGCCGAGGCTGCCGGTGGCGTGGTTGCCGAACTGCTGGTTGTCGTCGTTGCGCGCGCTGGCCTGCAGCTGGTGGCGGCCGAAGCGTCCCTGGTACTGCACGAACACGCCGGTGTTGCGACGGCTGTCGACGAGGTAGCCCGCGCTGCTGCCATCCAGGTTGTCTTCGCTCCAGTCCACGCCGGTGCTCAGCAGCTGGCCTTCGGCCAAGGCGAAGTCACCCTGCAGCGAGGCACTGTCGCGGTGGGTCTGAGCGCTGCCACGGGCACCGAAGTCACCGAAGTTGTCCGACTCGTTGTCACTGCGCCCGACATTGGCGGTGAACGCCAGGCGTTCGGACGGGGTGTAGCGCACCTTGCCGGCCAGCACCTGCTGGCGGGTTTCCGAATAGTTGTAGTAGCCGTCGTAGTGGTTCTTGCCGTCGGCGCGCAGCGCACTGCCTTCCACGTTCCACTGGTCGTTGAAGGTGTAGCCGCCACGCAGGCTCTTGGACAGGTTGCGGTAGCCGTCGCGGTCGGGTTCGTCGGCGAAGCAGCCGGTGAACAGCGTTGCCGAGCCGCGGCAGGCATCGATGCCATCGGAATGCTGGTAGGCGATGTCGGCGCCGAACCAGCCGCGTTCGGTCCCGCCGCCGATCCCGCCGCTGGCTTCGCGCAAGCCGTTGCTGCCACCACCGAGCTGGAAGTGCGGAGCAAAATCGCCCTGGTTGCGGCGGGTGAAGATCTGGATCACGCCACCGATGGCGTCGGCGCCGTACAGGCTGGACTGCGGGCCGCGCACGATCTCCACGCGTTCGATCTGCGCCAACGGCAGGTCCTGGTACATGGCCAGGCCGAGGTCGGCACTGTTGATGCGCACGCCATCGACCAGCACCACCGTGTGGCCTGAGTTGGTGCCGCGCAGGAACAGCGAGCTCTGCTTGCCGAGCCCGCCGGCATTGGTCAGGTTGATGCCGGCGCGGCCGCGCAGCAGTTCCTGCAGCGAGGTGGCCTGGCTGGATTCGATCTGCGCGCGGTCGATCACCTGGGCTGGTGCGATGCTGTCCTGCAGGGCGATAGGGGTACGGGTGGCGGTGACCAGGATCTGGTCGAGCGCGGTGGTGTCTTCGGCGGCCTGGGCAAGCGCGGGCAGGGCCGCCAGCACGGCCAGGGACAAGATTCGGGACTGCAGCTTCATGGGGGACTCCAGGTGCCACGCACGCCCGCGTGGCGAAGGGGAGGAGCCGCGAAGGCAGGCACGCGCCGATGCCGCAGCGCACGCTGCGGTCATCCAGCGCCATGCCCACCGCATCGCGACCTGAGGCTTCCGGGCCGGTCTCCGGGCTTGCCGCCGGGTGGCGCGAGGCCACCGTCCAGGCGCCTTCCCATGCCTGCGGCACAGTGGCGGTGTTGCCTGGAACTGACGTGCTTACCGTTGCGGGGGCAGCGCCGGCCTGGCGTGGAATCACGCGTCACCGGCTTCCCGTTTCAACCTGCCGGCCGTGGCCGCAGGTCACCTGGAAGTGCGCGCAGTCTACGGCATCGCAGGCTGGTCCGTTGCGTCGCGCCTGCGCGGCTGCCTTTGCTGTGCCTTTAGAATGGTTGCTCGATCCCGTGGTGCCGTTGCCGATGTCCGCCCGTTCTCCGCTGTACCTGCGTCGCCCGTCCGGGACGCACGCATGATCCTCGACCTGGTCCGCCATGCCGGCAACGGTCGCGATGAGTTCCTCGATGGCCGCAGCGACCCACCGCAGCTGGCCGGCCTGCCGCAGGAGCTGGTCGAGGCCTATGCCGAGCAACGCTGGGAGCGGGTGATCAGCTCACCGCGGTTGCGCGCGCTGCACACGGCGATGGCGCTGGCCACCCCACGCGGGCTGGACGTGGAAGCGGACGAGGAATGGGAAGAACTGGATTTCGGCGATTGGGACGGGCAGTCGCTGTTCGAGCTGCCGGAGGATGCACTGGCGGCCTTCCACGCCGATCCGCATGCGTTCCCGCCGCCGAACGGCGAGAGCTGGGGTCATTTCGAGCGGCGCATCGCGCGCGCGCTGGATCGCCTGCTCGATGATGATGATCCGGTGCCGACGCTGGTGGTCAGCCATGGTGGCCCGCTGCGCATGGTGTTGTCGCAGGTCTGCGGCCTGCCGATGTCGCTGTGCTGGGCCCTGCGCATCGACCACGGCACGCGCCTGCGGGTGTGGCTGGAGCGGGGCGAAGCCGGGCTGGTGGGCGAGCTGCTGGAACTGCAGCAGCCGTAACCCACCGGTAGTGCCGGCCGCTGGCCGGCAGCCTCAGGAACGTTGCAAGGATCACGCAGTTGCCGGCCAGCGGCCGGCACTACCGGTGCAGTCAATCCGCGTCCGCATCCTCGGTCACGCTGTCTTCCGCGTCATCGTCGGCATCGAAGCGTCGCTCATGCACCGGACCCGACGCCGGGCCGGCCGCCTTCAGCGGGTGCGCGGCGATGCGTGCTTCGTAATCCTGCACCAGCGCCTCACGCTGCGGCTCGCTCAGTTCCTGCCAGTGGCAGTCCAGCAATGCGCCTTCCAGCGAGTACAGCAGGTTCAGGCTGGGCTTGAAGCCGGCCCGCTTGACCTTGACGAAGGCGCCGACCGCGCCGGTCGCGACCAGGTCCTCGCGGCTGCGCAGCCCGACCTGGCGCAGCCACGCTGCACTCTTCGGGCCGATGTTGCGCAGCTTCGGTGCGCTCATCCCAGCGCCTCGACGAACACGCGGGCGATGGCTTCCAGCCCGGCCTGATCGTCGGCGTCGAAGCGGCCGACCTTCGGGCTGTCGATATCGAACACGCCGATCAGTTCATCGCCGCGCAGCAGCGGCACCACCAGCTCCGAACGCGAGGCCGAATCGCAGGCGATGTGGCCGGGGAAGGCATCGACGTCGTCCACGCGCTGGGTCACCCGCTGGCTGGCGGCGGCACCGCACACACCCTTGTCCAGCGGGATGCGCACGCAGGCCGGCAGGCCCTGGAACGGGCCAACCACCAGTTCCTTGCCATCGTACAGGTAGAAACCCACCCAGTTCAGGTCGGGCAGGGCGTGGTAGACCAGTGCGGAGAGGTTGGCCGCGTTGGCGATGCGGTCGGACTCGGCGTAGACCAGGCCACGGGCCTGTTCCAGCAGCTGGGCGTATTGTTCCGGCTTGCTGCCGGTGAGCGAGGCATTGGCGAACATGCCTGCAGTCTAGCAAGTGCACCGGGCCGGCGATAATGCACGCACTGTTGCCCTGTTGGAGCCCATCGATGCCGTTGCCCGCTACGCTGCCGCCCGCCCTGTTCGTTACCGGCACCGATACCGGAATCGGCAAGACCGCGGCCAGCACCGCGCTGCTGCATGCGCTGCGCCAGCGTGGCCTGCGCGCGGTGGGCATGAAGCCGGTGGCCAGCGGCAGCGAGGATCTGGGGCAGGGCCTGCGCAACGAGGACGCGCTGGCGCTGCAGTCGGCCAGCTGGCCGGTGCCGGACTATGCCGACCTGAATCCCTATGCGCTGCGGCAGCCGCTGGCACCGGAGCTGGCCGCTGCCGAGGACGGCGTGCAGGTGGAGCTGGCGCCGATCATGGCCGCGTTCGAACGCCTGCGCGCGAAGGCCGATATCGTGGTGGTGGAGGGCGTGGGCGGTTGGCTGGCGCCGGTCTCGGCCACGCTGGACCAGCTCGACCTGGTGCGAGCACTGCAGTTGCCGGTGCTGCTGGTGGTGGGCATGCGGCTGGGCTGCGTCAACCACGCGCGGTTGACTGCGCAGTCGCTGCAGGCCAGCGGCGTGGACTGCCTGGGCTGGATCGGCAACCACATCGACCCGGCGATGCAGCGCCAGGACGAGAACATCGCCACGCTGCAGAAGCGCCTGCCGATGCCGTGCTGGGGGCGGCTGCCGCATCTGCCGAATGCCAGTGGTGAAGTGCTGGCGGCGCACCTGCTCGACGACCTGGGGTAGTGCCGGCCGCTGGCCGGCAACCTCGATGAATCACGTCCGTGCAGTTGCCGGCCAGCGGCCGGCACTACCGTGCTGCAGCCGCCAGCTCCCGCGCGATCGCACCCAGCCGTTCCACCGCGCCGATGAAGCGCGCATCCAGGGTCTGGCAGCACGACAGCCGCAGGCAGTGGCGATAGCGCGCGCCACGCGAATAGACCTGGCCGGGCATGAACACGATGCCCTCCTGCAGCGCTCGCTCGAACAGCTCGCGCGTGTCCACGCCCGGCAGTTCCAGCCACAGCAGGAATCCGCCCTGTGGTTCGGTGGCGCGGGTGCCTGCCGGGAAATGCTCGGCTACCAGCTGGCGCAGCCGTCCCACCTGTTCGCGGTACAGGCGGCGCATGCGATGCAGATGGTGCTCGTAGCTGCCGGCTTCCAGATACGCGGCGACCGCGTCACCGAGCAGCTGCGGCTCGCCGCCGGTGGACTGGAACTTCAGCAGTGCGATGCGCTCTGCGAAGCGGCCGCCATCCAGCCAGCCGATGCGGTAATCCGGCGCCAGTGTCTTTGAGAAGCCACCGACCACCATCACCCAGCCATCGCGATCGAAGGCTTTCAGCAAGGGTGCCGGCGGTTCGCAGAACTGCAGCTCGGCGTACACCGCATCCTCGATCAGGGGCAGCTGCCGTGCGTTGACCAGCTCGGCCAGGCGTTGCTTGGCGGCGGTCGGCATGGTGCAGCCGAGCGGGTTGTGCACGGTCGGCATCACCACCAGTGCGGCCAGCGGCGTGTGCTCCAGCAGCGCATCCAGTGCATCCACATCCAGTCCGTGCTGCGGGTGGGTGGGCAACTCGATGGCCTGCAGGCCGAGGTTGGCCAGCAACGGATACAGGTTGAAGTAGGACGGCGCCTCGATGCCCACCGCGTCACCGGGCTGGGTGACCGCGCGTAGCGCCAGCTGCAGCCCTTCCATCGCACCGTGGGTCAGCAGCAGGCGTTCGCTGTGGGTATGCAGGCCCATGCGCGGGCCGCGGCGCACGATCTGCGTCAGCAGCCGGGGGGAGCCGTTGGGTCTCGCATAGGTCTCCACCGTCTGCTGGCCGTGGCGCAGCACCTGCGCGGTATGCCGGGCCAGCTGCGCGCCGGGATAGAACTGGCGACCACGTGGGCCGGCGAAGGCCAGATCGACCACACCCGGGCGGCGCTGTGCTTCCAGTACCCGGGCCATCAGCACCTGCTGCAGCGGCGCGGTGGGCGCGGACGGGGTGTCGCGCAGCGAACGCTCCGGCACCGACAGCCGCGGCGCGACTTCGAAGCCCGCCTTCGGCCGCGGAATCACCAGCCCGGCATCTTCCAGCTGGCGATAGGCCGCGATCACCGTGTTGAGGCTGAGCCTGCGCTGCGACGCCATCTGCCGCAGCGAAGGCAGGCGGCTGCCGACCGGAAGGCGACCGCCGTGGATGGCCTCGGCCAGTTCGTCGGAGAGCCGCTGGTAGCGCGGAGGGATCATCGTGGCCTGGTCATCTGTATCCATCGAACATCCCGCCATCTGGTGCTGTACCCATGATGATGGCGAGCCTACCATGTCGTCGTCGGCCGGGCCTGATCGGGGCGTGGCCGATACTTCCCAAACGCACGGCTGGATGGCCGTGCGTCTTTTTTGGGTAGTGCCGGCCGCTGGCCGGCAATCCCTGGATCCGGAACGGCGCGGTTGCCGGCCAGCGTCCGGCACTACCCAGGTCGTCAGCGCATCGGCACCAGCACCGCCTCGCGCCGGTACAGCGCTGGGAACTGCTTGGCCAGGGCCGCCAGCTTCGGTGCGTCGTAGTAGCGGATGTAGGCGGCCTGCGGGTAGTTGGTCATGTAGTTCTGGTGGTAGCTCTCGGCCGGGTAGAAGCGCTGGCCGCTGACCAGCTGGGTGACGATCGGTGCGCGGTAGCTGCCGGCCTGGCCGAGCTGGGCGATGTAGGCACGGCTGGCGGCCTGCTGGCGGGCGTCATCACTGAAGATCGCCGAGCGATACTGGCTGCCGTGATCCGGACCCTGGCGGTTGAGCTGGGTCGGGTCGTGCGCGACCGAGAAGAACACCTGCATCAGCTGCCCATAGCTGACCTGGCGCGGGTCATAGTCGATCTTCACCGCTTCGGCATGGCCGGTCTGGCCACCGCTGACGCGCTCATAACGCGCATTGGCCGCACTGCCACCGATGTAGCCGGACACTGCATTGTTCACGCCCTTGACGTGCTGGAACACGCCCTGCACGCCCCAGAAGCAACCGCCGGCAAACACCACGCTGGCGTGGGTGGCGTCATCGCGGAACGCCGCGTCGCCGGTGGGGGCCGGCAGTGCCTGGATCTGCGCGCTGGCTTCGACCGGCGCCGCAGCCGCGCCGTGATCGACCAGCAGCACCCCGGCAATCAATGCCATGGCCACCAGGCCGGCAACACCGGCGGCGATGCCCTGTTCAAAGGAGAGTTTCATCATGTGCTCCCGGTTCAACCGAAGGTGAAGGCATAGGCCTGCACGCCTGCATCGAGGAATTCGATCTCGAAGCGATGCGGGCTGACCGTGCCGCGCTGGCGTACCAGCTGGTACAGGCGATGCTCGTCGACCACGCCACTGCCATCGGCGCCGACATCACTGCCGGCATCGGTGGCGGGAAGTGGCTTGCCGTCCAACCAGACGCGGAAGCGCACCGGCGAGCCGTCGCGGGTGGGCGCCAGCACCAGGTGCAGGTCGCGCGCATGGAACTGGAACGCAATGCGGCCACCGGCCTGCTGCAGCTGTGCGGCTTCATCGGTGACGGTCCAGCGCCCCGACAGTCCCCATTGGTTCAGCGCCAGAGTCGCCGGCAAGGAGTAGTCGAACGCGGCATCACTGCGCTGTCCGCCGGGCGAGGCGAACTGCTCGGCGCGGGCGTGGCCCAGATAGGTTTCCGGCGAACGCAGGTTGCCCATGTCGGCCTGCACGGCCACGCCCTTCAGCTCGGCGGCAGCGGGATCGGCCGGCGGCGGCAGATTCGTCTGGCCGGCTTCGGTCAGCAGGCGACGGATCATCTGTTCCGAGCGCGCATAATTGCCCTCGCCGAACTGGTGGCCGCGGATGTTGCCCTGCGCATCAACGAAGTACTGCGCCGGCCAGTAGCGGTTGTTGAACGCGCGCCAGATCGTGTACTGGTTGTCGAGCGCCACCGGGTACTCGACCTTCAGCTGTTGCACCGCCTTCATCACGTTGCGCGGGTCACGCTCGAAGGCGAACTCCGGTGTGTGCACGCCGACCACCACCAGGCCGTGGTCGCGGTAGCGGCGCTCCCATTCGTGCACGAACGGCATCGCGCGCAGGCAGTTGATGCAGGAGTAGGTCCAGAAATCGATCAGCACGACCTTGCCGCGCAGCTGCTGGGCTGCCAGCGGGGGGCTGTTGAGCCAGCCGGTGGCCCCGTCCAGCGCGGGCAGCGTGCCTTCCACCGGCAGCGGTGCATCGGCAGCGGCGTTGGCACCGGCCATCATCATCATCGGCGGTGCCGACGGCTGCGCGCCGGGTACCGCGTCCAGCAGGCCCTGCTCGATACGCGCGGTGCTGACCGTGGAAAGACGGGTCAGCAGGCCGGTATCCCAGCCCAGGCCGATCGCCACCACCGCCAGCAGGGCGGCCACGCCCAGCCCCTTGCGCAGCACATCGCCGAGGCCAAGCCGCGCCTGCAGCGCACGGAACACGCGGCCACCCACCCACACCGCCAGCGCCAGCGCAGTGACCGCGCCCAGCGCATACGCCAGCAGCAGGGTGCTGGTCCCCACGCTGGCACCATGCAGGGCGGCACCGGTCAACACCAGGCCGAGGATCGGACCTGCACACGGTGCCCACAGCAGGCCGGTGGCGATGCCGATCAGCAGCGAGGTCCACGCGCCGCCGCGCCCAGCGGCATCAGCGGCATCGGCGCGCGCGCTCAGACGGGCACCCACGCGCTGGAACGGTGCCAGCAGGTGGTCGGCCAGTCGCGGCCACAGTAGCGCCACCGCGAACAGCGCCATCAGCAGCAGGGCGATCCAGCGTCCGACCTGGTTGGCCTGCGCCACCCACTGGCTGCCCACCGCGGCCAGGCTGGCAACCACGGTGAAGGTGAGCGCCATGCCCAGCAGCAGCGGCAGCGTGCTGCGCAGGAACGGACGGTCGGCACGCGCGAACACGAACGGCAGCACCGGCAGGATGCACGGGCTGAGCAGGGTCAGCGCGCCCCCCAGGTAGGCAAGCAGCAACAGCAGCATGGTCAGGCTCCGGAAACAGGAGAAGAACCGACCGGCACCCGCCAGCCGTCGGCGGTGCCATCCGTGGCGCCGGGAACGAACACCATCGCCGCACCGTTCATGCAGTAGCGCAGCCCGGTCGGGCGCGGGCCGTCGTTGAACACGTGGCCGAGGTGGCCACCGCAGCGGCGGCAGTGCACCTCCACCCGCAGCATCCCGAAGGTCACGTCGCGGTCTTCGCCGATGGCGTTGTGCAGCGGTGCCCAGAAGCTGGGCCAGCCGGTGCCGCTCTCGAATTTGGTGGACGAGGAGAACAGCGGCAGCGCGCAGCCGGCGCAGGCGAAGGTGCCCTGCCGGTGTTCCTTGTTGAGCGGGCTGCTGTAGGGGCGCTCGGTCGCCTGCTGGCGCAGCACCGCGTACTGCGCCGGGGTCAGGCGTTGGCGCCACTCGGCATCGCTGTGCATGACCTCGAACTGTCGCGACGGACGCGCTTCGGCGGCGGCCGGGGCGGCGCGGTTGCAGGCCCCCAGGCCGAGCAGGCCGGCGGCGGTGGCAACACCGCCCAGGCCCAGCAGATGGCGGCGGGAGAGGGACATGGCGGACTCCGGGAAGGGGCGACGGGGCCATGCTGCGCCCGCCCGGGTCAACGAATCCTCACGCAGGATTCAATTTTTCGTGAGGTATCGGCGGCCGTCCCGCGCCACAATGCAGCCAGCCTCCCCACTGGCCCCGAGTTGCCGATGTCGACCAAACGCGTGCTGATCGTTGAAGACGATGCCCACATCGCCGACCTGCTGCGCATGCACCTGGGCGATGAGGGCTACGACGTCGCCCATGCTGCCAGCGGCGATGCCGGCCTGCGCCTGCTCGAGCAGGAAGGTCCCTGGGATGCGCTGGTGCTGGACGTGATGCTGCCCGGCGTGGATGGCCTGCAGGTCTGCCAGCGTGCACGCGCGATGGCGCGTTACGTGCCGATCATCATCATCAGTGCGCGCGGCAGCGAAACGCAGCGCATCGTCGGCCTGGAGCTGGGCGCGGACGATTACCTGGCAAAACCCTTTTCGATGCCGGAACTGGTGGCACGCGTGCGCGCGCTGCTGCGCCGCGCCGAGGCGATGGCACAGAGCGCGCGCATCGATGCCGGTGCGATCGAGCTGGGCGGGTTACAGCTGGACCCGGTCGCGCGCACCGCCTCGGTGGATGGCAAGCCATTGGAGCTGACCCCGCGCGAGTTCGACCTGCTGCTGTTCTTCGCACGTCACCCGGACCAGGTGTTCGCGCGCATGGAACTGCTCAACCAGGTCTGGGGCTACCAGCACGATGGCTACGAGCACACGGTCAACACCCACATCAACCGCCTGCGCAGCAAGATCGAACCCGACCCGGCCAACCCACGGCGGTTGCTGACGGTGTGGGGCCGCGGCTACAAGCTGGTCGACCCGGCCGGGGCGGCGGCATGATCAAGCCGAACCTGTGGCAGAAGCTGGCGGTGGTGACCGCCGCGCTGATGCTGATGTGCTGCATGGCGCTGCTGGCACTGCAGATGCGTGCCAACACCCGCCACGAGCAGGAAGTCGTGCAGCGGCTGTCGCTGGGCCTGGCCGAACACATCGCCCAGCGCAGCGAACTGATGGACACCAGCGGCATGCGCGATGCCGCGGTGCGCGCGCTGTTCGGCCAGCTGATGGCGGTCAACCCCAGCGTCGAGGTCTACCTGCTGGACGACCAGGGCCGCATCCTCGGCCACGATGCACCCAGTGGGCACCTGGTGCGAAACCGGGTGGACGTGGCGCCGCTGCGCCGCCTGCTGGCCGGTGCGCCGTTGCCGATCCTCGGCGATGACCCGCGCAGCGCGAATGGCCGCAAGGTGTTCAGCGCGGCACCATTGATCGTGCAGGGCCGGCCGGCGGGCTATGTGTACGTGGTGCTGGTCGGCGAGCACCGGCAAATGCTGGCCGACGATCTTGCCGCCGGCAGCCAGTGGAACACCACGCTGTGGTCGGTGGTGCTGGTCGGTGGCCTCGGCCTGCTGGCCGGGCTGGTGGCGTTCTACTGGGTGACCCGTCCGCTGCGGCGGCTGACCCGGCGCATCCAGGCCTTCGACATCGACGCACCCACGCCGTTGCCGCCGCCGGCGCCGCTGCGCCCCGGTGAGCGCGACGAGCTGGTGATCCTCGAACACGCGCACGCGCAGATGGCGCAGCGGCTGGGCGAGCAGTGGCAGCAGCTGCGCCAGCAGGACCTGCAGCGCCGCGAACTGGTCGCCAACATCTCGCACGACCTGCGCACGCCGCTGTCGTCGCTGCATGGCTACCTGGAAACGCTGGCGTTGAAGGACGCTACGCTGTCGCCGGACGAGCGCCGCCGCTATCTCGGCATTGCGCTGGCACAGAGCGCCAAGGTCGGCCGGCTGGCGCGCGCGCTGTTCGAACTGGCGCGGCTGGAGCATGGCGAAGTGCGGTTGGAGTGGGAGGTGTTCGCACTACCGGAGCTGCTGCAGGACGTGCTGCAGAAGTTCGAACTGGCGGCGCAGGCGCGTGACCAGCAGCTGCACGCGGCGTTTCCGCCCGGCCTGCCGCTGGTCCGCGCCGACCTGGGCCTGGTCGAACGGGTGTTGACCAACCTGCTCGACAACGCGCTGCGGCATGCACCCGACGGTGGACAGATCGAGGTGCGCCTGCGCGCGACCTCCGACAGCGTGGAGGTCAGCGTGGCCGATGACGGCCCCGGGGTGGCGCCGGCGTTGCGCACCCAGCTGTTCCAGGCACCGGCCGCGCTGGGCGCGCGGCGCGGCGAGAACGGCGGATTGGGCCTGTTGATCGTGCAGCGCATCGTGCAGCTGCATGGCCGCCGCATCGAACTGCGCGACAGCGAGCGTGGCGCGCTGTTCGTGTTTGCCTTGCCGCGTGCGGAACCGGCGGCCTAGCAGGCCGCTTCGCATTCGACGATGCCGCCGTTTTCCAGCGGCAGGTGCAGGCGGATGCAGGCACCGCCCAGCGCCGAATCGGTCACTTCGACGTGGCCGCCATGCTTGTCGGCCACCACCTGCACCAGCGCCAGGCCGAGGCCGAAGCCGGGACTGCCCGGGTCCAGCCGGACGTAGGGCTGCAGTACCTGGCCGCGCAGTTCGGGTGCGATGCCGGGGCCGTCGTCCTCCACCTGCAGGCACAGCCAGCCGTCATTGACCGTGCTGGCGATGCGGATCTGCCGGCGCGCGTAACGCAGTGCATTGCCGAGCAGGTTGCGCAGTGCCAGCTCCAGCATGTGCCGGTTGACGTTGACCAGGCCCACCGGCGACAGCGCCTGCTGCACCGGCATCGGCAGCGGTGCAAACTGGGCGACCACGCCGCGCACCAGTGCCGCCAGCTGCAGGCGCTGCCGGGTCAGCTGATGGCAGCGGCCCAGTGCGGCGTACTCGACGCCTGCATCGGTCAGGTGCTGCAGCCGATCGACGTCGGTGCGCAGCCCGCCCAGTGCATCGCGCTGCCCATCATCGAGCGCGGTGTCCTCCAGGTCGGCCAGGCCGAAACGCATCCGCGCCAATGGCGTGCGCACTTCGTGCGCCACCGCCTGCGCCAGCACACGCTGGCTTTCCAGCAGCTGCTGCAGCTGCTCGGCCATGTGGTTGAAGGCATTGGCCAGCGGCCGCACCAGTGCGGTGCCGGCGCGCGGCGCCCGCGTGTCCAGCTGGCCGTCGCGCATGCGCCGCGCCGCCTGGGCCAGCTGCGAGACGTCGCGCCACAGCCGGTACACCATCACGTACATCGGCAGTGCCACCGCCACCATCAGGATCAGCAGCAGGATCGCCACGCCGGACACTTCGCTGTCCTGCCAGCCCTCGTCCGGCAGCGCTTCGTCCAGCGGCCCCAGCATCACCGCGTAGTCGCTGTCGCCGATCCGCTGCAGGCTGCGCATGTGCTCCAGGTCGATCTGTACGCGGCCGTTGTTGAACGGCGGGCGCTGGCTGGCCGGCAGCGCCCTCACCGCCTCGGCCAGCGGCACCATGCGCAGCGCGTAAGCGAAATCGGCGTCGAGTTCGCGCGCCAGTGCCGGCCACTGCTCGCGCGGGGTTTCGGCGAAGCGATGCTGCAGCAGCGCGTGCGTGCCGCGCATCTCGGCCTGCAGGCCGGCTTCGGTGCGGTCTTCCAGCAGGGCGTCCCAGGCCCACAGGCCCAGCACGATCAACAACAGGTGGGCGACCAGGAAACCGATCCCGTAGCGCAGGAAGTGGAAGGCGTGGCCGCGCATCGCCGAGGGCGTGCGCTTCATCCCCATGCCGAGCGGCTGAACAGGTAGCCGCGGCCACGCACGGTCTTGATCCGTTCCGGCTGCTCGGGGTTGTCGCCCAGTTTGCGGCGCAGGCGCGAGATGCGGGCATCGATCGAACGGTCCAGGCCGTCGAAGGCGATCCCGCGCAGGCCGCGCAGCAGCGCGTCGCGGTCCAGGATCTGGCCGGCGTTGCTGGCCAGCAGGAACAGCAGGTCGAACTCGGCCGTGGTCAGCTCCAGCAGGCCGCCCTGCAGGTGCACGTTGCGGGTGGACGGGTCGATGTTCAGCTCGCCGAAGCGCAGGCTGCCGTCGCGCGGTTCGACCCGGCGGTGGCGGCGCAGGTGGGCGCGCAGCCGCGCCAGCAGCACCCGCGGTTCGATCGGTTTGCCGATGTAGTCGTCGGCCCCCAGCTCAAGTCCCAGAACCTGGTCGATGTTGTCGGTGCGGGCGGTCAGCACGCAGATGATGCCGTCATAGTGGGGCCGGATCTGCCGACACACTTCGAAACCATCCTGGTCGGGCAGGCCGACATCGAGCAGCACCAGGGCTGGCTTCTCGGCCAGGATGCGGGCCACTGCGCGCTCGCCGCTACGCTCGTGGGCCACCTGGTAGCCATGCCGTTGCAGGTAGTCACTGACCATCGTTCCCAGGCGGGCATCGTCTTCGACCAGTACGATATCCAGCATTTCCAAGGCCTCCGTGGACGCAAACGTACCGCCACGGCACGAGCGCGGCGATGCTATCCCAGCCTGCGGGCCGACCGGGTACAGCGGGTGGGCGCCATTCAGCCGGGGTTGCTGGCGCTGGGGCCGCGCTTCAGGCCTGGCAACAGCTTGGCGTTGAGCATAGCCCGAGGCTGTTACAAAGCGTTACCTTCGTGATACGGCGGGTGACGATCGCTGACAGCAAAGCGACTGACGCCGCGCGGCCCGGCGCCGAGCATGGAGTCTCCTCCGCTCCGCGTGCCGTCCCCATGTCGCCCGCCGCCTCTTGCCTGCTGAACCCGTCCCGCCGCCGCCAGTGCGGAGGCTCCCGATGAGTGGCGTGGTCGGGGCCTGGTTGCCGCCCGCCGAGGACGAGCAGCTGCTGCAGCAGCTGGCACCGATGCTGCGGGCGCTGCAGCAGCGTGGGCGTGGCCGCATCGGCTACTGGACCGACGCCGAGGCCGGCCTCGCGCTGGGCCACTGCCGGGCGCCGACCGATACGCCGTTGCAGCCGCTGAGCTCGGGCTGCGGTCGCTACGTGCTGTGCCTGGACGGCCGCCTGTACAACCGCGCTGACCTGCAGGCGCAGTTGCGCGATCTGCCACGCAGCTGCAGCGATGCACGGCTGCTGCTGCAGGCGATCGTCGAATGGGGCGTGCAGCGGGCGCTGGCGCGTATCGAGGGCGCCTTTGGCTTCAGCGTCTGGGACCGCGAGTCGCGCGTGCTGTGGCTGGCCCGCGACCCGGTGGGCGAGCGGCCGCTGTATTACGGCTGGTACCAGGGCCAGTTCCTGTTCGCCTCGGAGTTGAAGGCGCTGCAGGCCTTCGCCGGGTTCGCACCGAGCATCGACCAGGATGCGCTGAGCCTGCTGCTGCGCCACGACTATGTGCCGGCGCCGCACACCATCTACCGCGGCATCCACAAGCTGATGGCGGGCGCGATGCTGCGCATCGATCTCAGCGACCATGCCGCGGGTTGCTCCAGCCAGGCCGCGCAGGGGGGGGCGCGTTACTGGTGCGCACGCGAAGCGATGCAGAGTGCACTGCAGGAGCCGCTGCAACCGGCGCCGAGCCTGGAACAGGCCACCGACCAGCTTGAGGCGGTACTTCAGAAAGCCATCGCTTCACGCATGCACTCGCCGCTGGCCTGTGGCGCGTTCCTGTCCGGTGGCACCGACTCCTCGCTGGTGACGGCGATGATGCAGGCCCAATCCACCCTGCCAATCGAAGCATGGACGGTCGGCTTCGACGATCCGGGACATGACGAGAGCGACTGGGCGTCGCAGGTCGCGCGCCATCTGGGTGTGCAGCACCACCTGCACCGCATGGACGCGCGCCAGGGCCTGGACCTGCTGCAGCGCCTGCCGCAGGTCTGGTGCGAACCGTTCGCCGACGCCTCGCAGCTGCCGACGCTGCTGGCCAGTGAACTGCTGGGGGCGCGCAAGCCGGTGGCACTGACCGGTGACGGTGGCGATGAACTGTTCTTCGGCCACCCCAGCTATGGCCGCGCGCTGCGCAATGCGCGCCTGTGCGGTGGCTTGCCGGACTGGGTGCGTGATCTGGCGCGGCGCAGCGGCAACCGCATGAACGCTGAGCGTGGTCGCCTGGGTGGATGGCGTGCATTGGTGGCCGAGGTTGCTGCCAACGATGTGGAAGGCCACTACCTGCAGCGGGTGACCCGCTGGCGGCAGCCGGCGCAGGTGGTGCTGGGCGCGCGTGAACCGGTGACGATCTTCCAGCAGCAGGACTCGGCGCTGCCGGCCGAAGCGCGCATCCAGCTGCTGGATTTCCGCATGGACCTGGCCGAGGGCATCCTCGCCAAGGTTGACCGCGCGGGCATGGCGGCGGGCGTTGAAACCCGCGCGCCACTGCTGGACATGGAGGTGGTGCGACTGGCCTGGCGCCTGCCGCAGCACCTGAAGTACCACGATGGCGAACACAAACTGATTCTGAAGCACCTGTTGGCACGCTACCTGCCCGAGCCGCTGGTGTACCGTCCCAAGCGCGGCTTTGGCCCGCCGATGGCGCGCTGGCTGGCCGGTCCGTTGCGCGATTGGGCGGAGGCGCTGCTGGACCCGCAGCTGCTGCGCAATCAGGGCTGTTTCGATGCGGCACGGGTGCGCGGCATCTGGGAAGCGTTCGTGCGCGGCGAGCGCAAGTGGCATACGCACCTGTGGAACGTGTTGATGTTCCAGGCGTGGCACCAGCACTGGCACGGTAATCGCGGGCGCTGAGGTTACTTCGCGGCGTGTTCTGCGTGGCGCAGGGCGGAGGCCCTTGCGTACGAATGTCCTCCGGCGCTGGCCGTTGGCCGTCACCTCCCCCTCTACTTCGTACGCAAGGGCCTCCGCCCTGCGTTCGGAGTTCGTCGGTGCTTCCTTGAAAGGCGGCTGCGCGTGCTGCGCTCTCCTCACCGCACACCGAGCCTCGTCGGGGCCCTTCAGCCGCAGAGACGTCGGATGAAGACACGCGTGTCGCGGATTCATTCAGCGCGGCGCCGGGCGGATGCCCTTGCGTACGAATGTCCTCCGGCGCCGGCCGTTGGCCGTCACCTCCCCCTTTACTTCGTACGCAAGGGCCTCCGCCCTGCGTTCGGAGTTCGTCGGCGCTTCCTTGAAAGGCGGCCGCGCGTGCTGCGCTCTCCTCACCGCACGCCGAGCCCCGGCGGGGCCCTTCAGCCGGCCGAGACGTCGGGCGAAGACGCACTTCGATACCCAAACGCCAGGCAAAAAAAGACCCGGCAGAGGGAGGGATCTGCCGGGTCCGGATTGCGTGGGGGGAGGGACCCACGCAATGAGCGTTGCGTCGCGTCAGTGGTTGCTCGCGTCCGCCGTTGATTCGTTGTAGCCCTGCACCAGTTCGGACCACGCTTTGCTGGCCTGCAGGCCAAGACCGACCACATCCTGCTGGGCCCGGCCCAGCCGCTGCAGGTTGTCCTGCCACAGCTGTGCGCCCTTGTTGAGCATCCCGGCCGCGTCGTCGCTGCGGGCCAGTTCACCCAGCCAGCCGCCGGTCGCGGTCAGGTTGCGCTCCATCGCCTTCAACTGCACGCCGAACATGCTTTCCGCGTTCTCCAACGCCAACCGGTTCGCACGCGTTGCCGCGGTGGCGAGCTGGCGGGTGGCATCACTGAAGCGATCGCTGAAGGCGGCGGCCATGGGGGCATCAGGGAGTGGCTTGATGCAACGCAGCATACGCCCTTGATGCGGCAATGCAACAAAAATAACAAAGGCGCTCAGGGCGCCTTTGAAAAAGCTTTCAGATCAATGGGTTGATCAGGACGTCGGACCGCGGTAGCGGCAGCCGGAGGTGCAGGTTTCGTGCACGGTGATCTCGCTCAGCGCCGGCAGGCTGGGTTTGAGTTCGTTCCAGATCCACACCGCCAGGTTCTCGCTGGTCGGGTTCTCCAGGCCGGGGATGTCGTTGAGGTAGTGATGGTCCAGGCGGTCATAGATCGGCTGGAAAGCCGCCTTCACGTCGCCGAAGTCCATGATCCAGCCAGTCTGCGCGCCGGGCTCGCCCTCGACCTTCAGTTCCACCCGGAACGAGTGGCCGTGCAGGCGCGCGCACTTGTGCCCCGGCGGCACGTTGGGAAGGCGGTGCGCCGCCTCGAGCATGAAGATTTTGAAGATTTCCATGGCGCAATTGTACGCCGCAGGCGGCCCGGCAGCCTGAGCGGACGTTGGTCTTCCGTGAAGTGACTCTTTCCATCCGGATGAAGAGATGATAGTTTCTCTTATATCCGTATGAAGAGATGTTATTGGCCGGGCGCCGGCCAGGCATGGACT
This sequence comes from Stenotrophomonas sp. YJH_SMC_122, assembly GCF_059369535.1. Classification (NCBI taxonomy): domain Bacteria; kingdom Pseudomonadati; phylum Pseudomonadota; class Gammaproteobacteria; order Lysobacterales; family Lysobacteraceae; genus Stenotrophomonas; species Stenotrophomonas sp. YJH_SMC_122. The sequence continues at coordinate 180,373 of NZ_JCAFST010000007.1, forward strand.
ACTGCGGAACTTCGTCGTCCTCACCACCTCCCCCACATCGTCATGCCCAAGCACACCCTGCTCGTGGCGGCCCTGGCCGTCGCTCTGGCCGCGCCTTTGTCCGCCGCCGCCGAAACCTCCACCGACGCCGTTGGCGACGCCAATACCCTGGCCGCCGTGCGCGTCACCGGTTCCAACATCAAGCGCACCGATACCGAGGCCTCCAACCCGGTGCAGGTGATCGGCCGCCAGCAGCTGGAACAGACCGGCAAGGCCACCGTGGCCGACGTGCTGCGCTCGATCTCGGCCAACACCGGCAACGCTGCCAACGAAACCACCAACAACGGCTGGGCCTCCGGCTCGGCCGGCATCGGCCTGCGCGGCCTGTCGCAGAAGAACACGCTGGTGCTGCTCAACGGCCGCCGCCTGGCCAACTACGGCTTCCCGGCCGGCGGCCTGTCCGACACCTTCGTCGATCTCAATGCGCTGCCGCTGGTCGCGGTCGAGCGCATCGAAGTGCTCAAGGACGGCGCCTCGGCGGTGTACGGCTCCGACGCCGTGGCCGGCGTGGTCAACATCATCACCCGGCAGAACTTCGAAGGCGCCGAGATCGGCGGCAGCTTCGGCGGTGCCGACCAGGGCGGCCTGCACGAGCAGAACCTGAAGTTCGTCGGTGGCCTCGGTGATCTGGACACCGACGGCTACAACATCCTCTTCAGCCTGCAGGGCTACAACCGCGAGCGCCTGGACCAGGACGAGCGCAACCTGACCCGCAGTGGCATCTACACCGACAAGCCCGGTGGCCGTTGGAACGGTTGGTCGGCCAAGGGCGCGCGCTACCTGGTCAACGGCGTGTCGGTGCCGATGCTCGACGCCAACGGTAACTGCCCGGCCGGCACCACCCGCGTCGCCAGCGCGCCGATCGATGGCCTGTCCGGTGATACCTGCGGCTTCAACCAGGCGCCGTTCACCACGCTGATTCCCTCGACCAAGCGCTACCAGGCCTATGCCAACGGCACCTTCCGCCTGAACGACAACGTCGAGGCCTTCGGCGAAGTGCTGTACAGCCAGATCAAGAGCGCCGCGTGGTTCGGCAGCAGCCCGTTCTTCACCCTGGAGAGCGGCCGCTTCGCATTGAACGCGAACAGTGGCCTGGCCGAACCGGTGTCGTCGCTGCTGCCGGCCAACAATCCGTACAACCCGTACGGCCGCGCGATCCCGATCGAGTACACCTTCTTCGACCTCGGCGGCACCATCAAGACCAACCGTTCCACCGCCTATCGCGGCGTGTTCGGCCTGCGTGGCACCACTGCGAACTGGGACTGGGAAGTGGCCGCATTCGGCGCACGCAGCAGCGAGCGCGAGAGCGTGTCCGGCGGCTTCGCCAACCGCTGGGCGCTGGCTGACGCGCTGGCCACCGGCAGCTACAACCTGCTGAATCCGGCGGCCACGCCGCAGTCGGTACGTGATTCGATCAACATCGCCACGCTGCGCCCGGCCGAGTCGAAGCTGCAGGGCGTCGACGCGAAGATCTCCGGCAGCCTGGGCCACACCTGGGCCGGCGAGATCGGCTTCGCCGCCGGTGCCGAGTGGCGCCGCGAGAAGCTCGATTCCAACAACCCGTGGCAGATCGATGCCGGCCTGCAGGTGCGCCCGGCGATCGCCGAAGTGCACGGCCAGCGCCAGGTCAGTGCCGCCTACGCCGAAGTGAACGTGCCGCTGGCCTCGACCCTGGAACTGTCCGCCGCCGCGCGTGCCGATCACTACGATGATTTCGGCGATGCGTTCTCGCCGAAGATCGGCCTGCGCTGGCAGCCGCTCGACTTCCTGCTGGTGCGTGCCTCGGCGTCGAAGGGCTTCCGTGCACCGTCGCTGTCGGAAAACTCCAACAGCACCAGCATCGCCTATGGCAGCGTGGTCGATCCGCGTGATCCGGACGTGCCGGGCTCGCGGCAGAACCCGACCTTCTTCACCGTCGGCAACAACGCATTGAAGCCCGAGCGCACCAGGAGCGTGAACTTCGGCGTGGTGCTGTCGCCGTGGGCCAACACCAACCTGAGCGTGGACTACTACCGCATCCAGCTGGACAACCTGGTCGGGACCAACAACACCCAGACCCTGGTCAACGACAACGTGGCCGGTGCCGTGCAGCGCGACGAGCGCGGCAAGCTGCAGGCGGTCTACAACCGCTACCAGAACCTGAGCGAGCTGAAGACCTCGGGCATCGATGTCGAGCTGCGCCAGCGCATCCCGACCGCTGCACTCGGCGACTTCACCGTGTCCTCGGCCTACACCCACGTGCGCGACTATCGTCGCCCGACCGTGGTCGGCGGCCCGCTGGTCGATTACGCCGGCAGCAACCTGGGCGCGACCCTGCCCAAGGACAAGGCCACCACCACGCTGGACTGGAAGTACGGCGATTTCAACGCAGCCGTGACCTGGTACTACACCAGCGGCTACCGCCAGGAAGCGAGCACCGCGGCCAAGGCCGTGCAGCAGCGCGTCGGCAGCTACAGCCAGTACGACCTGTACCTGGCCTATACCGGCATCGACAAGCTGACCGTGTACGCCAAGGTGCAGAACCTGGCCGACAAGACGCCGCCGTACGACGCCTCGTTCCCGGGCATCCGCGCGCCGTACGACTTCAGCCAATACGACCTGCGCGGCCGCTACTTCACGCTGGGCTTCGATTACCGCTTCTGATCCATCCGCCGCGGCCGGCCACCTGAAGGGACCGGCCGCGCAACTGTCTGCCGTTGTGTTCCAGGGGAGTCACCGTGTCCTTGCATCGCCGTGCCGTTCTTCCGTTGCTGCTTGCCGCCGCCACTGTACTGTCCTGCCCGCAGCCGGCGCAGGCACAGAGTGCCTATTTCTTCCCGCAGGCCACGGATGCGGCAGCGTTCGATGCAGCGGTGCCGACACCGGAGCAGTTCCTCGGCTACCCGATCGGCAGCCGCTACACCCGGCACGACCAGCTGGTGGCGTACTTCCAGGAACTGGCCAGACGCTCGGACAAGATCAGCGTGCGCGAGATCGGCCGCAGCTACGAGGGCCGCCCGCTGCTGATCGCCACCGTCACCGCCGCCGGCAACCACGCGCGGCTGGAACAGCTGCGCCAACAGCACGCGACCCTGGCCGATCCGGCGCAACCGCGCAGCGCGGCCGGCGACAGCCCGGTGGTGGTGTGGCTGGGTTACAGCGTGCATGGCAACGAGACCTCCAGTGCCGAGGCGGCGATGCTGACCGCTTATTACCTGGTGGCCAACCGCAGTGCCGAAACCCAGCAGTGGCTGCAGCAGGCGGTAGTGCTGTTCGACCCGGCGCAGAATCCGGACGGCCGTGACCGTGCCGCCAACTGGCACAATGCCTGGGCCTCCGATCCGGCTTCGGCCGACCCCGCCGACAAGGAACATGTCGAGCCGTTCCCGCAAGGGCGCACCAACCACTATTTCACCGATCTCAACCGCGACTGGCTTGCCCTGACCCAGCAGGACTCACGGCCGAAGGTAGAGGTGTTCCACCAGTGGTACCCGAACGTGCAGATCGATTTCCACGAAATGGGCAAGGACAGCACGTACTACTTCGAGCCTTCGCCGAAGAGCATGCACAGCCCGTTGATTCCGGCGCCGTCGTACGAGTTCAACAAGACCCTGGCCAGGTACCACGCGCAGGCGCTGGATGTCTTGGGTTCGCTGTACTACACCGGCGAGAATTTCGACAACTTCTCGCCGGTGTACGGCTCGACCTATCCGGACTTCCACGGCGCGGTCGGCGTCACCGTCGAGCAGGCCAGTTCGCGTGGCCGCGTGCAGGAATCGGTGAATGGCCTGCTGACCTTCCCGTTCACCATCCGCAACCAGGTCGCCACCGGGCTGGGCACGGTGCGTGGTGCGGTAGCTGAGCGCAGCGGCCTGTTCGACCTGCAGAAGCAGTTCTTCCAGAGCGCGTTGAAGCAGGCCGCACAGCAGCCGGTGAAGAGCTTCGTGTTCGGCGACGCGCACGATCCGGCACTGACCCGTCGCCTGCTGGGACTGTTGCTGCTGCATCGCATCGAGGTGCGCGCACTGGAGCGTGCAGTCACTGTCGATGGGCAGCGCTTCGATGCCGGCAGCGCCTACGTGGTGCCGGTGCAGCAGGCGCAGTTCCGCCTGGTGCATTCGATCTTTGCCGAGACGCCGCCGATCAAGGGGGATGTGTTCTACGGCAGCACCAGCTATGCGATCGCACCGGCCTACGGCGTGGCGTTCGCCGGCAGCCGCAGCCGCGTCGACGGTGGCGCACGCGTGACCGCGCTGCCGGCGGAGCAGGGTGCGGTGCTGGGTGGCCAGGCCGGATTCGCGTACGCGATCGACTGGCGCGACTACAACGCCGGGCGCGCGCTGGCCGCGCTGCAGGGCAAAGGCGTGAGCGCACGTGCGGCATTCCAGCCGTTCACCACCGCGACCGCGCAGGGCGAGGTCAGCTTCGCCGCCGGCAGCCTGGTGATTCCGGTTGCCGGGCAAACGCTGCAGGGCGCGGCGCTGCTTGAGGCAGTGACATCGGCCGCGCGCGAAGCGGGTGTGCAGGTGCACGCGCTGTCCAGTGGCCGCAGCCGCGAAGGCATCGATCTGGGCAGTGACGGCGTCAAGGCGCTGCGCAAACCCGCGGTTGCGCTGGTGATGGGTGAGGGCGTGGCCGCCACCGAGATCGGCTCGGCCTGGTTCCTGCTCGACCAGCAGTTGCACTTGCCCGCCAGCAAGCTGGACCCGCAGCAGCTGGGCAAAGTGTCCCTGGACCGCTACACCACGATCGTGCTGTCCGGGGGGACCTACACCGGCGTCGATACCACGGCGGTGGCTGCGCTGAAGCGCTGGGTGCAGGCCGGTGGCTCGCTGGTGACCTACGGCAGTGCTTCGAAGTGGGCGATCGAACAGAAACTCGCCGACGGCGAGAAGCTCGGCAAGGAAGAAGAGACTGCCGACGAGAGCCGCCGTGCGTTCGGCGACCAGCGCGACATCGCCGCGATCGAGCGGGTCAGCGGCAACATCCTCAGCGCCGATGTGGACACCAGTCATCCGCTGGCGTTCGGCGTGCCGCGCCGGCAACTGGCGATCAACAAGGAGAACACAGTGACCCTGCAGCCGAGTGCGAACCCATTCTCGACGGTGGTACGCATCGACACGCCGCCGCGGGTGAATGGCTATCTTTCCGAGCGCAACCGTGCGCGGGTGGCCGGCAGCGCGTGGCTGCTGGTGTCGGCGCAGGGGCAGGGCAACGTGGTGCTGTTTGCCGATGATCCGGCGCATCGCAAGTACTGGCATGGCACGGACCGGTTGCTGATCAACGCGATCTTCTTCGGGAATCTGGTGAATCCGAGCAAGGCGCGGGGTTGAGGCGTTTGGCGCCTTGACTGATGCGTGTGGGGGCGGCCGGGCGGGCTGCGCAGGACACGCCGTAAACCCGTCCTTGGGGGCTCGATGGCGCCATCCATGGCGCCAACGGTCCTGCGCAGCCCGCCCGGCCGCCCCTCGACGGTTTCCTGCGGGCGCGGACGCATCAGACCCCAAGACGGGAGCAAGGGCAAAAGCAAAAGCACAGCCAGGAATCGCGACTTCGGCTTACATGGACGTATTTACAGCGTGTTCTGCGCTGCCCCATGCCCATCCGCCCTCGGTACCGCCACCGCGTGCTTCATCACCCGGTAGCCAGCAACAAAAAAGGACGGCGCGTCAGCGCCGTCCCTCGATAGCCTCCCGCGCAACGGGAAGCACAACAGCTGTCAGCTGTGATCAGCCGGCGCGACCGCCGCCGTTGCCTCCCTGGCCGCGGCCACGGCCGCCACCATTACCGCCACCGCCACGACGCTGGCCCTGACCGGCGCCTGCACCCGCACGCTGCTGGCCGTTGCCACCACCCTCGCGGCGGCCGCCACCGGCCTTCTTCGGGCCGGCATGCGCATGGCGCGGCGCATCACCGTGCGGACGGCGAGCGTGGCTCTTGCGCGGTGCGCGCTCGCCGGTATCGTGCTCGGCCTTGCCCGGCGCACTGTTGCCCCAGCGGATCGGCGTCTGCAGTTCGAAGCCCGGCACATCGCGGATGTCCATGTCGCGGCCCAGCAGGCGCACGATCGCGCGCAGCAGCTTCACTTCATCCTGCGCCACCAGCGAAATCGCCTGGCCGGTCGCGCCGTTGCGGCCGGTACGGCCGATGCGGTGCACGTAGTCCTCGGCCACCATCGGCAGGTCGAAGTTGATCACCTTCGGCAGCTCGTTGATGTCGATGCCGCGCGCGGCGATGTCGGTGGCCACCAGCACGGTCACGCGGCCGGCCTTGAAGTCGCCCAGCGCACGCAGGCGCTGGCCCTGGCTCTTGTTGCCATGGATCGCCGCAGTCTTGATGCCCGACTTTTCCAGGAACGTGGCCAGCTTGTCGCTGCCATGCTTGGTACGGGCGAACACCAGGGTCTGCTCGCGGCTGTCCTGCGCCAGCAGGTGCAGCAGCAGGTCGCGCTTGCGGCCGGCATCGACCGGATGCACGCGATGGGTGATGGTTTCGGCCACGGTGTTCTTCGGCGTCACCTGGATCTGTTCCGGGTTGCGCATGAACTCCAGCGCCAGCTGGCGGATGTTGTCCTCGAAGGTTGCCGAGAACAGCAGGGTCTGGCGGTTCTGCTTCGGCAGCTTGGCCAGGATGCGCTTGATCGACGGCAGGAAGCCCATGTCGAGCATGCGGTCGGCTTCGTCCAGCACCAGCAGTTCAATGCCGGACAGGTCGACGCTGCGACGCTCCAGGTGGTCGATCAGGCGGCCCGGGCAGGCCACCAGCAGGTCGACGCCACGGCGCAGGATGTCCAGCTGGTTGCCCATGCCGACGCCGCCGTAGATGCAGGCGCTGGGAATGCGCAGGTACTTGCTGTAGCCGCGCAGGCTGTCATGCACCTGGGTGGCCAGTTCGCGGGTCGGGGCCAGGATCAGCGCACGCGGCTTGCGCGGGCCGGCACGCACTTCCTGCGAGGCGGTGCCCAGGTGCTGCAGCAGCGGCAGGCCGAACGCGGCGGTCTTGCCGGTACCGGTCTGTGCGCCGGCCAGCAGGTCGCGACCGGCCAGCGCCAGCGGGATCGCCTGCTGCTGGATCGGGGTCGGGTTTTCGTAGCCCTGCTCGGCAAGCGCACGCAGCAGGAAGGGCGCCAGGCCCAGCGATTCAAAAGACATTGAGATTGCTCCAGGTACAAGAAACGCCTGTCCGAACGGACAGACGGGGGCAGATCAAAGTGATCGGCTGACTCGGAGCGTTCCCGTGAACCGCGCTGCGAGAATTGGGTGCAGCCGGCACGAAGCGCAGGCTGGAATGCGTGACGAACGGCGTCGGAGTGGGGGCGGGCGAAGAGGGCGGACCCTGGTCGCCGGCGATCCCGAAGGGAAACGGACGGCCGCTGCAGACCGCGCAAGTCTAAACGATGTTTGAGACTTCACGCAAAAAGGCCTGTTCAGGTAGGGGTTCTCTCTGCAGGGCTGCGCCCTGCACCCGCAGAGGCCAGGGCAATGGCAATGGCAACGGCAAAAGCTGATTTCCTGTGGGATGGCGGGGTGGGTCCGGTGGCGGGAGACGCCGTAAACCCGTCCCTGGGGGCTTGGCCGCGGCATCCATGCCGCGGACACTCCCGCCACCGGACCCACCCCCCCTTCGACAGTTTCCTGCGATCTGTCGGAATGGCATGGGGTCAGATCCGTTTTCCGCAGGAAAACGGATCTGACCCCGGAATTTCATTCGATATCTGACAGATTTCATCCATGCAGGGCGTGGATCTACTGGCCACCGGCCTACTGTCGAAGGCGGGGTACTGTGGGTTTGCGGGGTGTGAGCGGCATGGATGCCGCGACCAAGCCCCCATGGATGGGTTTACGGCGTCCCCGCAAACCCACAGTGCCTCGCCATCCCACGGAATGCCCGCTGTTGCTGTTGCGTCGGCTGTTGCCTTGGCTTGAAGCAGGTGCAGGGCTGCAAGCCCTGCCGAACCCCCCACTACGGTAGGGTGGGCCGATGCCGCGCTGCGGCTTGGCGCCGCCGCAGATTTGATTACACTTGAAACTTGTTTGCCCACGACTCCGGACACCCACCCATGAAGCTTGGTTCTTTGAAGGAAGGCGGCCGCGACGGCACCCTGATCGTCGTCTCGCGCGACCTGCGCCACGGCGTGCGCGCCACCGGCATTGCCGCCACCCTGCAGCAGGCCCTGGAGGACTGGAGCCACATCGCACCGCGCCTGAACGCCCTGTACGAATCGCTCAACGCCGGCGACGCCGATGGCGTGTTCGATCTCGATCCGCAGGCACTGGCAGCGCCGATGCCGCGTGCCTATGAGTTCGTCGATGGCAGCGCCTACCTGCCGCATGTCGAGCGCGTGCGCCGCGCCCGTGGTGCGGAGGTGCCGGAGAGCTTCTACACCGACCCGCTGATGTACCAGGCCACCAGCGCCGGTTTCTACGGCCCGCGCGATGCGGTCAAGGTGGTCAGCGAGGACTACGGCATCGACCTGGAAGCGGAGATCGTGGTGATCACCGACGATGTGCCGATGGCGGCCACCCCGGAACAGGCCGCCGGCCACATCCAGCTGGTCGGCCTGGTCAACGATGTCTCGCTGCGCAACCTGATCCCGGGCGAGTTGGCCAAGGGCTTCGGCTTCCTGCAGTCCAAGCCGCGTTCGGCGCTGTCGCCGGTGTTCGTCACCCCCGATGAGCTGGGTGCTGCGTGGCAGGACAGCAAGGTGCACCTGCCGCTGCTGACCCACATCAACGGCCAGTGGTTCGGTGCGCCGGAGGCGGGCGTGGACATGCAGTTCAACTTCGCCCAGCTGGTCGCGCATGCGGCCAAGACCCGCCCGCTGGGTGCCGGCACCATCGTCGGCTCGGGCACCATCGCCAACGAAGACACCAGCAAGGGTGCCTCATGCTTCGCCGAGCAGCGCGTGGTCGAGACCCTGCGTGACGGCAAGCCGAGCACGCCGTTCATGTCCTTCGGCGACGTGGTCCGCATCGAGATGCTCGACGCTGCCGGCAACAGCATCTTCGGTGCGATCGAGCAGCGCATCGAACAGGCGGCCAAGCCCTGAGCATGGAGGCGGCGATGGAGATTCCGGTCGACGACGGCATCGTGCTGTACACCTACTGGCGATCCAGCGCCGCCTACCGCGTGCGCATCGGCCTGGAGCTGAAGGGCCTGGCCTGGGAGGCGCGGCCGGTGCATCTGGTGCGCGACGGTGGCGAGCAGCACCATGAGGCTTATCGCGCGCTCAATCCGCAGCAGCTGGTGCCGACCCTGCTGCATGATGGGCACACGCTGACCCAGTCGCTGGCGATCATCGAGTACCTGGAAGAGCGCTTCCCACAGGTGCCGCTGCTGCCTGCCGATGCTGCGGGCCGCGCACGGGTGCGGGCGCTGGCGCAGCTTGTGGCCTGCGATATCCATCCGATCAACAACCTGCGGGTGATGCAGTACCTGGAACGCGACCTGCAGCTGCCTGCCGATGCCCGCACCCAGTGGACCCTGCACTGGATCGCCGAAGGCTTTGACGCGATGGAAGCGATACTGGCCAACAGCCGCGACACCGGCACCTTCTGCCACGGCGACCGTCCTGGCCTGGCCGACATCTGCCTGTTGCCGCAGCTGTACAACGCCCACCGTTTCGGCCTGGACCTGGCACCGTACCCGACCCTGCGCCGCATCGAAGCGGCCTGCCAGGCACTGGATGCCTTCGACCGCGCCCGCCCGGAACACCAGCTCGACGCCGCCTGAAAAAAGGGGACGGAGGGGATTAAGTCGTATATGCACTTACGACTTAATCCCCTCCGTCCCCTTTCTGCCGCAAACGGGCCAGGTCATCGCGGAACACCCGGTAGGCGTCCTCGCGGCGCGCATCGTCGGCCTGCCGCAACACCCACGCCGGGTGCACGGTGGCGTAGCCGCGGGTGCCGTCTTCGAGGGTGTGCCAGCGTCCGCGGTCGCGCGAGAGGTCGAAGTCACGACCGAACACTGAAGCTGCCGCTGTCGCGCCCAGGCACACGATCACCCTGGGCAGCACACGCGCGATCTCGCCCATCAGCCAGGGGCGGCAGGCCTGGATGTGGCGGCTTTCCGGTCGCTTGTGCAGCCGCACCTTGCCGCGCCGCTCATGGTGGAAGTGCTTCACCGCGTTGGTGAGGTACAGCTGGGCGCGATCGATTCCCAGCTCCGCCAGTGCGCGGTCCAGCACCTGGCCGGCGGGTCCTGCGAACGGCTGCCCGCGCAGATCCTCGGTGTCGCCGGGTTGTTCTCCGACCAGCATCACCTCGGCCCCTGCCGGCCCCTGGCCGAACACGGTCTGCGTGGCGTGCTCCCACAACGGGCACTGGCGGCAGGCGCTGGCCTGTCCGCGCAGATTGTCCAGACTGCTGGCATCGGTTGCCGGCGCCGCAGCGTTCGCACGTGGGCGAATCCTGCGTTGCGGCGCCTGCGCCGGCCGGTCATGCATCTCCTGCACGCGGTCGGCCGCATCGCGCACCAGGCGTGGCAGCAACTGTGCTTCAGGCAGGTGGCGCCAGTACTTGGCCGGCATTTCCTGCATCATCATCCGCGTGTTGAGCCGGGCCGGATTGAAGATGCTGGCGTAGTAGGTCTGCCACAGCGACTCGCGTGCATCCTCGGCCGGGGCATCCTCGCGCCGTGCACCGGGGCCGAACGCAAGCGCCTGCCCATCCCAGGCGACGCTGCGCGAAGGGGTCAGGATCGCCCAGCGCATGCCGGTGAAGCGGCGCGCAAAGAACGGCGCGACCCGGTCGACGATGTGGTGCTGTGGCTCGAACCAGGCGATGAACGCATCAGGCTGGCCAGGCACCTCGCGGAAGCGCACGAATGCCTTCATCTTGTGCGTGTCACGGCGGACGGCCTGGGCGAGGGCTGTCGCGCGCAGGACATCGGCGTCGGCGGGGTTGCCCAGCACTGATCGCTCGCCATGGGCGATGCGCCACAGCAGGCGATACAGCAAGGCCAGGCGCTGGGGATCGCGATGGCACAGGCAGGTGGCCGCCAGCTCCAGGAAGTCACGTGGAACGTTGGGTGCACCGGCATCGGCAAGCATCGGCGCCTGCTGCACGGCCGGCGCATCCAGCAGCGACGTGTCACTCCCTTCCAGCCAGTCCAGCTGCGGCGGGGCAACGCCGCGCAGCAACGCTTCGCGCGCAGCATCGCGCCAGGCCTGCAGCGACCATGGCGGATCCACCCGCAGCGACCAGCGCTGCGCGTCAGGCCGCGGACGGGGCATCGAACAGCGAACCCTGGCGCGGCGGCGGGGCCAGCTGCGCGCGCAGCGCCGCCGGATCATCCAGTGCTTTGCGCGGGTGATGGTCGGCCAGCAGCACGAACGGCAGCAGCTTGCTCATCGGTGCCTTCAGGCGCGCGATGTCGGCCACGCGCAGCCGCCCGTGGCGGCGTGCCATCAGCACGCGCTTGACGTTGCGCACGCCAAGGCCGGGTACGCGCAGCAGCATTTCCTTCGGTGCCCGGTTCAGATCGACCGGAAAGCGCTCGGGGTGGCGGATCGCCCAGGCCATCTTCGGGTCGATATCCAGGTCAAGCATGCCGTCCTGGGTGGTATCGGTAATCTCATCCACGCCGTAGCCGTAGAAGCGCAGCAGCCAGTCAGCCTGGTAAAGGCGATGTTCGCGCTGCAGCGGTGGCGGCTGCAGTGGCAGCTGCCGGCTGGCGTCCGGAATCGGGCTGAACGCGGAGTAATAGACCCGGCGCATGCGGTAGTTGCCGTACAGGCTGTCGGCGCTGGCCAGGATCTGCTGGTCGTTTGCCCCGTCCGCGCCGACGATCATCTGGGTGCTCTGCCCGGCCGGTGCGAAACGGGGAGGGCGCGGGCGAGCGCTGCGGCTGGCCGTCGGTGCCACCGCTGCAGGGGCCTTGCGAGCTTCCTTGGCTTCCTCGATGCGCCAGCGCAGTTCCCCCATCGCGCCACGGATGGAATGAACCGTCTTCTCCGGCGCCAAGGCGCTCAGGCCGGCTTCGGTCGGCAGTTCCACGTTGATGGACAGGCGGTCGGCATAGCGCCCGGCGCTGGCCAGCAGGTCCGGCGAGGCCTCGGGAATGGTCTTGAGGTGGATGTAGCCGGCGTAGCGGTGCTCTTCGCGCAGTTGCCGGGCTACTTCCACCATCTGTTCCATGGTGTAGTCCGCATTGCGGATGATGCCGCTGGACAGGAACAGGCCCTCGATGTAGTTGCGCTTGTAGAAGTCCAGGGTGAGCGTGACCACCTCATCCACGCTGAAACGCGCACGGGGCACGTTGCTGGAGACCCGGTTCACGCAATAGGCGCAGTCGTAAATGCAGAAGTTGGTCAGCAGGATCTTCAGCAACGAAACACAGCGGCCATCGGGCGTGTAGCTGTGGCAGATGCCCATGCCCTCGGTGCTGCCGATACCGCCACTGGCGCGCGAATCGCGCTTTCCCGAGCCGCTGGAGGCGCAGGAGGCATCGTACTTGGCGGCATCAGCCAGAATGGCCAGCTTGCGTATGGTTTCCATTGAGGAAACCTACGGATGAGGGGTCTCATTGGATGAGACCGCCCCTGAATTCTTCAGAAAATGGGGATTGGAGGGGATCAAGTCGCAAGTGCACAAACGACTTAATCCCCTCCGTCCCCTTTTTCGTGGGATCAGAAGCCGTGGGTGATGCTGGGTGCGCCTGCCGAGAAGTCCGCGTACGGGTCGTGCTCGCCGCTGCTGCCCTCGGAAAGGCGGAACTTCAGGGCCAGGCCATCGCGCGAGTCGGCTGCGCGCAGCGCTTCCTCCTGCTCGATGGTGCCGGCCTTGGCCAGCCGGAACAGGCACTGGTCGAAGCTCTCCATGCCTTCTTCCAGCGAGGCTTCCATCGCCGCCTTGATCTCGTGCACCTGGCCGCGACGCAGCAGGTCGCGGATCATCGGCGTGTTGATCAGCACCTCGGTGGCCGGCAGGCGTCGGCCCTCCTTGTTCTTCACCAGGCGCTGGCTGATCACCGCGCGCAGGTTCAGCGCCAGGTTCATCAGCACGTTCTTGTGCGCGCTTTCCGGGAAGAAGTTGAGGATGCGCTCGATGGTCTGGTCGGCGTTGTTGGAGTGCAGGGTGGCCAGGCACAGGTGGCCGGTCTCGGCGAAGGCGATCGCCGCCTCCATCGTCTCCGCATCCAGGATCTCGCCGATCAGGATCACGTCCGGCGCTTCACGCATCGCGTTCTTCAGCGCGTTGTGGAAGGCATGGGTGTCCAGGCCGACCTCGCGCTGGTTGACGATCGACATCTTGTGCTTGTGCAGGTACTCGATCGGATCCTCGATGGTGAGGATGTGACCGGTGGTGGTGCTGTTGCGGTGGTCGATCATCGACGCCAGCGAGGTCGACTTGCCGGAGCCGGTGGACCCCACCACCAGCACCAGCCCGCGCGGGGTCATGATGACGTCCTTCAGCACCTGCGGCAGGTTCAGCTCCTCGATGCTCGGGATGCGGCTGCGGATGGCGCGGATGACCATGCCGACCTCGCCCCGCTGCTTGAACACGTTGACGCGGAAGCGCCCGGCATCGGGCAGGGCGATGGCCATGTTGAGCTCGAGCTCGCGCTCGAACTGCGGCACCTGGCCCTCATCCATCAGCGAGTAGGCGATCTTCTTGACCATGCCCGGCGGCAGGCCGGTGTTGCCCAGCGGATAGAGCTTCCCCTCGATCTTGATGTAGACCGGTGCCCCGGTGGTCAGAAACATGTCCGAAGCGTTCTTTTCGGTCATCAGCTTCAGGAAGTAGCCGATATCCATTGCGAATTTTCCCCAACGAAACGGCCGACGCCCGTTGCCAGCACGGTGTCGGCTTGACGACAATGGCCGTGAACCGACAACCGGTACGGCCTCCCCAATGAAACGACTTAGCTTCGCACGAATGCGCCATGGCCTGTATGTGATGGCGTTTGCATTCGCACTGTCTGCCCCCGCCTGGGCGCAGGACGCCGCCCTGGAACTGGCGCAGGCCCGGCAGGCGGTCGACAAGGCCACCCAGGCCGATGCCGACCAGTACGCCCCGGACCTGATCGGGCTGGCCCGGCAGGGGCTGGAGCAGGCCCAGCGCGCCGCCGGCGACCGCCGCGAGCGCAAGAACGCCCCGGCGATGGCCCTGCGCGCTGCCGCCGATGCCGACCTGGCCCGCGTCCGCAGTGAGGAAGCCACCGTCACCGCGCAGCTGCAGCTGCGCCGCAACGAGGTCAACCAGCTGCAACGCCAGCTGTCGACCGGGGAGGACCGCCGGTGAAGCCGATGACCGCCGCAACCCTGGCCGCGCTGCTGGCGCTGCCGACCCTGGCCGTGGCCGCCGACAACCCGATGGTGGCGCAGCTGAGCCAGCGCCTGATGGCCATCCAGGCCAACCCCGATACCGCTGAGCTGGGCGCCTTCGAGCGCATGCAGGCGCAGCAGGCGATCGCCACCCTGGACAAGGCCAAGCGCCGCGACCAGGAGCTGGCCACGTACCTGGCCGAGCGCCGGGTGGAGATTGCCGAGACCGCCGTGCGCACCGCGCTGGCCGCGCGCGAGGTCGACCGTCTGGAGCGTACCCGCAGCGACCTGCTGATCGAGGCCAGCCGCCGCGATGCCGCCCGTGCCCGCCAGGAAGCCGAGCAGCTGCGCATGCAGGCGCAGATGCAGGCCGAGGAGGCCGAACGCCTGCGCCAGGCCGCCGAGGCCGAGACCCTTGCCCGCCAGGACGCCGAGAACGCCCTGACCAGCGTGGCCGGCAAGCAGCAGCAGCGTCTGAGCGCTGCCCAGCAGAACGCCGCCAAGCTGGCCCGTGAGGAGGCCGAGCTGGTGTCTGGGCAGAAGCTGCCGGGTTCGAGGTTCGATGCGCGCGGTGAGGTCTTCACCTTCGGGGGCGACGCGTTCGCTGCAGGTGCGTCCAGCCTGTCTGGCGGCGCCCGCAACCAGGCCAAAGCGCTCGCCGAGTACTTGAACATCGGCAAGAAGGGGCGCCTGCGCATCGAGGCCTACGACAGTGCCAACGGCGTGGGCCAGAAGCGTGCCGAAGCGCTGCGCGACGCCCTGGTCGCAGGTGGTGTCGCCAGCAACCGGATCCAGGTCAGTGGCAAGAAGGCTGCGTCCACCCGGGCGCGCTCGGCCGAGGTCATCATCGCGCCGTAATGCATTGATATTGTTTGTTTTTCGTTGCAATGAGCATTCAGCCTGAACCCCGCCCCGGCGGGGTTCGGTCTTTTTGTCGCAGGGGTCTTGTACCCCGCCCTGAGCAGGCGTAGGGTCAATCGTCCGGGACGCAATGCCGCGGACCGGACGATGGGAGGGCCGGGCCGATGCAAGCAGGGCGCGAACCGCAGCAGATCGACGTGCGCAGGCCAGTGCCGCAGGTCGTTGCAGGCGTCCAGGTGGCCATCGACCGGCACTCCTCCATGAACAACGCCCCGTGCCTTGCGGCCGGGGCGTTCGTGTATCTGTCGAAGGAGGTCCATCATGTTTGAAGATCAGCCCCAGAGCGAGATCGACGCCCGTCGCGCGCGTGATCCGGAGTTCAGGGCACTCCATGACCAGCACCGCAAGTTGAACAAGAAGTGCATGGACGCGGAGTTGGGTGTACTCCCGATCGATGATGTCACCCTGGGTCGCATGAAGCGTGAGAAGCTGCTGGCCAAGCAACGTCTTCTGCGAATGTACGAAACACCGCTCCCAACGACGTCCCCCACGCTTTGACGCATGTCGTCACGCCCGGAATGGCGTGACCCGGCCATCGATGGCCCCGCCGTGCGCTCCTGCCCCGGCATCGCGGCACCGCCGATGAGGCGGTCGCGCCAAGGCACCACAGGCGGTGGTGCCTTGGCCTGCAGGCACCACTCACCGATGCGGGCGGTACCGGTCTCCTCGTCGATCCGGGGCCGCCCGCATCCCTCTACGGGCCGGCGGGCGGCTTGCCCGCACCGACCTGACATTCAGCGCCATCCGTCGGATAATCATCGGTCCGGCCCTGCGTGGCGCGAATCGAAAGTCCTCCGAATGCCCATCCATTCTTCCGTCCTCGAACTCATCGGCCAGACCCCGATCGTCAAGGCCCAGCGCCTGGACACCGGCGTCTGCGAGCTTTACCTGAAGCTCGAGAGCGCCAACCCGGGCGGATCGATCAAGGATCGCATCGGCCTGTCGATGATCGAGGCAGCGGAGCAGCGGGGTGACCTGAAGCCGGGGGCGACCCTGGTCGAGGGTACCGCTGGCAATACCGGCCTGGGCCTGGCACTGGTGGCCCAGCAGAAGGGCTACAAGCTCATCCTGGTCGTTCCCGACAAGATGAGCCGCGAAAAGATCTTCAACCTGAAGGCGATGGGCGCCGAAGTGCGCCTGACCCGTTCGGACGTCGCCAAGGGCCATCCCGAGTATTACCAGGACTTGGCCAAGACCATCGCCGAGCAGACCCCGGGCGCCTATTTCATCAACCAGTTCGGCAACCCGGACAACCCGGCCGCGCATGAGTTCGGCACCGGCCCGGAGATCCTCGAGCAGATGGGCGGCGACCTCGACGCCATCGTGTTCGGCTGCGGCAGCTCCGGCACCATGACCGGCCTGTCGCGTGCGTTCGCCAGGCTGTCGCCGAAGACCGAGCTGGTGCTGGCCGATCCGGTCGGCTCGATCCTGGCCGAGTACATCAACGACGGCGTGCTCAACGACAAGTCGGGCAGCTGGCTGGTGGAAGGCATCGGCGAGGACTTCCTGCCCTCGATCTCCGACTTCAGCCGTGTCAAGAAGGCTTACGCCATCAGCGATGCCGAGAGCTTCCACACCGCGCGCGAGCTGCTGGGCAAGGAAGGCATCCTCGGCGGTTCGTCCACCGGCACCCTGCTGGCCGCGGCACTGAAGTACTGCAAGGAGCAGACCACGCCGAAGAAGGTGCTGGTGCTGGTCTGCGATACCGGCAACAAGTACCTGTAGAAGATGTACAACGACTACTGGATGCTGGACAACGGCTTCCTGCAGCGCCCGCAGCATGGCGACCTGCGCGACCTGATCCTGCGCCCGTACGGCCAGCGCGACACGGTGGTGATCGGCCCGAACGACCTGCTGACCACCGCCTACCAGCGCATGAAGCTGTACGACGTGTCGCAGCTGCCGGTGATGGACGGCGACCAGCTGGTCGGCATCGTCGATGAAAGTGACGTGCTGCTGCACGTCTACGGCGACGAAGCGCGCTTCCGCGATACCGTCGCCACTGCGATGGTCAGCAAGCTGGACCGGCTGGACGTGAAGTCGCCGATCGAGGCCCTGCTGCCGGTGTTCGACCGCGGGCAGGTGGCGATCGTGATGGACGGTGACGCCTTCCTCGGCCTGATCACCCGCATCGACCTGCTGAACTATCTGCGCCGTCGCGTGCAGTAAGCCGCTGATCGCTGCCGTTCACCGCTGAATTCCGGTTTATTCGCGTCAAAGCTCGTTAAGGCTGCGCTGATAGACTCCCGATCCTTTGACGGCGCCGCACGTCGGCGCCATTCAGGAAACGACATGTCCAACTCCTCTTCGCCCGACCGCGCGCTGGCCCTGGCCACGCTGGCCATCCACGGTGGCCAGTCGCCCGATCCCAGCACCGGTGCGGTGATGCCGCCGATCTACGCCACCTCGACCTATGCCCAGTCCAGCCCGGGCGAGCACCAGGGCTTCGAGTACTCGCGTACCCACAACCCGACCCGCTTCGCCTATGAGCGCTGCGTGGCCTCGCTGGAAGGCGGTACCCGCGGCTTCGCCTTCGCCTCGGGCATGGCGGCCAGCTCGACCGTGATCGAGCTGCTGGACGCCGGCAGCCACGTGGTGGCCATGGATGACATCTACGGCGGCAGCTTCCGCCTGTTCGAGCGCGTGCGCCGCCGTACCGCCGGGCTGGACTTCAGCTTCGTCGACCTGACCGATCTGGCGGCCTTTGAAGCCTCGATCACCCCGAAGACGAAGATGGTCTGGATTGAAACCCCGACCAACCCGATGCTGAAGATCGTGGACATCGCCGCGGTGGCCGCCATCGCCAAGCGCCATGGCCTGATCGTGGTGGTGGACAACACCTTCGCCTCGCCGATGCTGCAGCGCCCGCTGCTGCTGGGCGCCGATCTTGTGCTGCACTCGGCCACCAAGTACCTCAATGGCCACTCGGACATGGTCGGTGGCATGGTCGTGGTCGGCGACAACGCGCCGCTGGCCGAGCAGATGGCGTTCCTGCAGAACTCGGTGGGTGGCGTGCAGGGCCCGTTCGACAGCTTCCTGGCCCTGCGCGGCCTGAAGACCCTGCCGCTGCGCATGAAGGCGCATTGTGCCAATGCGATGGCGCTGGCGCAGTGGCTGGACAAGCATCCAGCGGTGGAGAAAGTGATCTACCCGGGCCTGCCCTCGCACCCGCAGCATGAGCTGGCCGGGAAGCAGATGGCGGGCTACGGCGGCATCGTCTCGATCGTGCTCAAGGGCGGTTTCGAAGCCGCCAAGCGCTTCTGCGAGAAGACCGAACTGTTCACCCTGGCCGAATCGCTGGGCGGCGTGGAAAGCCTGGTCAACCATCCGGCGGTGATGACGCATGCCTCGATCCCGGTCGCGCGCCGGGAGCAGCTGGGGATCAGCGATGCGCTGGTGCGGCTGAGCGTGGGCGTGGAGGAGCTGGGGGATCTGCAGGTGGATCTGGAAAGGGCGCTGGAGGCCGCCGGGGCATGATGGGGCAGCGCGTCGAGTTGATGCTCAGCCTGACCGGGCGCGACATCAAGAAGAAGTACAAGGATTCACTGCTGGGTGCGCTGTGGGGCGTGCTTGTGCCCCTGATCATGCTGGCCATTTACACGATCATCTTTGCCACCATCTTCAGTGCGAAATGGAAAGGCATCGAAACGCACAGCAGGGTGGACTATGCCGTTCTGCTGTTCATCGGACTGATCGTCTACAACTTCTTTGCCGAGTCGTTGACGCGTGCACCTAGTGCGGTGCTCAGCAATCCGAATCTGGTAAAGAAGGTGGTATTCCCACTGGAAGTCCTGCCTCCCGTGGTCGTTCTGTCCTCGCTTTACAATGCGGGCGTCGCCAGTGTTGCATTGGTCGGGTTCCTGATCTTCAGCAGTTTTGGCCTGCACTGGCAGATTGTGCTGTTGCCGCTGCTCGTGCTGCCGCTGCTGGCTCTGACCCTCGGAGTGTCCTATCTGTTTGCTTCGCTGGGAGTGTTCTTCCGCGACGTGGACCAGATTGCAGGCCTGCTGGCTCGTGTGCTCCAGTACCTTACGCCAGTGCTGTACCCGTCGATCATTTTCCCGGAGAAGATCGGCACCTGGATGCGGCTGAGCCCTCTTGCGGTGTACGTGGAGCAGATCCGCGCGCTCATCGTCAGCGGTACCTTGCCGGACTGGGGGCGCTACGCATGGGCCCTGGGCTGGTCGCTGGCCATCCTGTTCTTTGGATACTGGTGGTTCCAGCGTACTCGGAGGGCCTTCGCCGATGTCGTCTGATGATCTCGTCATTGATATCGAAAATGTCAGCAAAGTCTTCAACATTTTCGAGAAGCCATCTGATCGGTTGCTGCAGATGTTGCTGCCCAGGTTGGGGCGGATCGTGCCTGGCGCGGGCGAATGGTCGTCGCGGCAGCGCGGACGTGAATTCTGGGCCCTGCGCGATGTCAGCCTGAGGGTGAAGCGGGGTGACGCCGTGGGCATCATCGGGCGTAACGGTTCCGGCAAGTCGACCCTGCTGCAGATCATTGCCGGAACACTCGCGCCGACGACCGGCCGGGCACAGGTCAACGGACGCATTGCTGCCCTTCTGGAGCTCGGTAGCGGTTTCAATCCAGATTTCACCGGGCGCGAAAATGTGCTGCTGAACGGCATGATCCTGGGCCTGACCGAGCGCGAGGTGCTACAGCGTTTCGATGCCATTGCGGCGTTTGCCGACATCGGAGACTTCATCGACCAGCCCGTGCGGACCTACTCCAGCGGCATGATGTTGCGTCTGGCCTTTGCCGTGCAGACGCAGGTCGAGCCGGACATTCTCATCGTCGATGAGGCTCTGGCGGTCGGTGATGCACTGTTCCAGAAGCGCTGCTTCCAGCAGATGGAAGCCCTGCGAGCCAATGGCTGCACGCTACTGCTGGTGTCGCACGACCAGGAGTCCATTCGTACTCTGACCGATCATGCGATTCTTCTGCGAGACGGCGTCGCGCGCGCCGCTGGTCCGTCTTCCGACGTCGTGCTGGAGTATCGCAAGCAGTTGCACGAGGACGAGCGTGATTACTATGCGTCCATCAGTGCGCAGCATCTGCAGCACGCGCAGAAGATCGTGGAGGCGCAGGCCGCTGCTGATGCGCCTGTCGAGGGAGGGCCGCATGAAGGATCCCCCGTTCTGGGGGCGCGCAGCGACAAGCTTTCTTTCGGTGACTACGATTGCGTGGTCGAGCGGGTTCGGGTGCTGGATGGTCAGGGCGAAGAATGCGCCTACTTCCTGCCGCGCGAGAGGCTGGTCATCGAGGTGACCGCACGCCCGGTGCGTGACATGGACAAGCTCAATGTGAATGTCCGCTTGCGCAACAAGGAAGGCGTCAAGCTCTACTCGTGGGGAACACTCAACCAAGACGTGCGCCTGTGGACGGAGGAAGGTCGGCAGGATCCGGGGGTTTGGGGCACCACCTTCCGGGCCGATACGCCGTTTACCGTGCGCTTTGAGTTCGATTGCTCGCTGGGCGTGAACTTCTACGAAGTGCAGGTCTCAGTGTCGGAAGAACTTGAGCGCTTTGGTGGAGCACAACGCATGCTGCATTGGCGCGACGAAGCTGCTTTCTTCCAAGTTGGAATGCGTCAGAAGGAATACACCTTTGGCGGCGTCTGCGACCTCCGCATGCATGCGGAAGTTGTGGGTGCACAATGATCGAGGCGCCTGTGATGGAAACGAACACCCCCCTGCGTCAAGCGGCGATGACGCCCGCAATCCTGCGCGTGACAGTCGCCCGTCTGCTCAACTGGCTGCCGTCACGGCCCGTGTCGCTGCTGGGGGATGAAGTGCCGGCTCTCGCACGCGCACTGCGGCGGGCGGGAGTCAACGTCACTACGGACGGCGACGGCAGCGCCGCAGCCGCCACTGTGCTTGTGAGGGCGCACGCAAGCGCTTCCCCGGCTACGGAGGTGCAACGGTTGCTCACAGGCGTTGCCGGACCGGTTTGTCTGGTAGTGCTGGGTGACGCAGCTGCCCAGATTGATCGCGCGACCTGGGAGCACGTGCTCATCAAGGCGGAGTGGCGCAAGCACCCGCTCAACGAGCGCGTCGCGCCTTACGGCGAACTCGACCGCGTTACCGGACTGTTGATGGTGTCGTTCGAGCGTGTTCCGGCACCGGCACTGGCTGTGTATCCGCTGAAAGCGCTTGAGGAAGAACGCGACCTGCACACCGATATGACGCGCGAGCCGGGCCGGCGATCGGATGCCCACATGACCCGCTACGCACAGGCGGCCCAGTTCATCAGACCGGGTGATCGTGTCATCGACGTGGCCTGCGGCCTTGGCTACGGTTCCTATCAGTTGGCCCACAACAGCGACGCTGCCTCGTTTACGGGTCTCGATGCCAGCGACTACGCGGTGGAGTATGCCAATCTGAATTTTGCGCCGGTGTCACCGACGCCGATGACGTTCGTCGTCGGTGATGCGCAGAACCTGTCAGGCATGGCCGACGCATCAGCTGATTTCGCCGTGTCTGTTGAGACGTTGGAACATCTTCCCGAACCCGACCGCCTGCTGGCCGAACTGCACCGCGTGCTGTCGCCACACGGACGAGTCTACGCAAGCGTTCCCAACGACTGGTCGGACGAAACCGGCGAAGACCCCAATCCGTTCCATTTCCATGTCTACGATTGGCCGCGTCTGATCGCCCAGTTTCAACGCAACGGATTTGTAATCGAGAAAGCCTGGCTGCAGGATGCAGGCGGTGGCCAGAAGCGGCATCTTTCGGCGCGCTCCATGCTGGAGATTGATCCGGCAGTGGGGCCGACCGGCGACGGCGAGTGGCTGCTGGTGCTGGCGCGAAAGGCCAGCGCCGCCGACCAGCCCTCAACGGATCCGCTTGCGCAGGCCAGGACATTGCTGGCCGACGGCCACCCCGAAGCGGCCCTGGCACTGCTCGATGCCGACTTGGATGGATCGGACTCCCTGCGCGATGCGCGAAAGCAGGCGCTTGCTGCTGTCATCCTGATGCTGCAGGGCCAGCGCGACGGTGCCCAGCAGCGCTGGCAACGCGTGCAGGCTGCCGCCCGTCAGGCGCTATCGTGTGCCGGGTCGGAGGCGGCGGCTGCCGGATTGCTTCATCTGGCCGCTACTCAGTGTGATGGAAGCCGAGGTGACCGGCCTGGTCATGCCTACCTGGTGCTGCGCCAACATGCCAGCGTGCTATCCGACCTGCTGGGCGCAGGCGATACGATGCTGGGCGACGGCGAGGATCGCGCGGTCGTGTCTGGACCTGCTGATGGTGCCGAGCAGATCAACATGGGCGCGCGCGAGGTACGTCAGCTGATCGATGCGAAGGCATGGCTGGACGGCAAGTACCACGAGCACATGCAACGCATCAGCGAGTTGGAGAGTCATACGGCAGAGTTGGAACTGGCCCGCCATTGGCTGGACGGGCAGTATCACGCGCTGAACGCAGAGATCCAACGGTTGAATCAGGCCCGCGGGCCGGACGTCGACGGCATTACGTGAGGCCTTGATGACCACGACTGACTTGCAAGAGGTCATGCGTCCAGCACTTCCGTCCCTGCTGGCAGGCGAGCTTGCCGAGTACTACCTGCAGGCAGTAGGGCCGTCGGACTGCGCACTGGTCGGCTCAGCCTTACAGCATCTGCTGCCGCCACTGCGTGCGGCGGGCTGCGCGGTCGCGCACCGGGACATGGCCCTTGCATTCGAGCGTCCAGAACGCGGCGTCATCGCCTGGGGCGAGACACTGGAACAGCGCCAGCAAGCACTGGCACTGGACGCGGCTGTTTTGATGCTAGTCGCACCTGGAGAGCTTCTCAATGAAGCCGCGTTATGGGTGGGTGAGGCAGCGGCTTCCGGCTGGCAGCGGCATACCGCTCAGTTTGCGTTACGAAGTGTCAGCCAAGAGCTCTGCGTGCTGTTGCTCGCCCGCGTCGGTGTCGATCAAGAATCAGACCAAACGCTGTTGCGCGCGTGTTACCACGGGCTGGCCTCCGCCTTGGTCCGCCCTGGCGACAGGGTGCTTGCCGCAGACGCGGCAGACCACAATCTCTGGCGAATCCTGCATCAGCAGGCGCGCTGCGGCTGGCTTGGCGTTGTCACTGACCAACCTGAGCCGTCGGACCTCGGGCCAGACGTTGCCTGGCTGCCGCGTGCGACATGGCAGCCTCAAGCTGCAGAAGCGGACGTGGTCGTCACTTGTCTTGGACACGACGGATCGGACTGGGCGCAGGAGCTCCACGACGTGCAGACAGCACTCGTGCGCAGTGGCCGTCTCGTAATCGCCGTGCCGCTGGAAGACGGACGTCATATTGGTGAGCGTGCCTTGATGCAGGCGCTGACCCAGCATGGGCTCCAGATTGACCGTGCTTGGTGGCAGAGCCTGTCTCGCCCGGTAGGCGTCAATCAGTTTCTGGAGGTGCTGCGTGATGACAGTGGACAGCTCCTGATCGATCCCGACTGCAAGGCGGTCGCCGATGCGCTGGTGCTGCTGGCGGTGAAGACCAAAGGGCCCGGCGTAACTCGCAGGTCGGACTGCCAGTTGCCAAATATCATCGCGTTCCAGCGTGACTACGTGGATGCTAGTGTGGTCAGGCTGATCGTGGCTGATGGTCTACGCATTCATTCGGCTCCCCTGCGCAGACAGTTAGCCCGACAGATCCTGGCCGACGCCCCAAGCGGGTCGGCGGACCATGGAGCCGCGCTGTGCGTTCTTCTGTACGATCCGGTGGCAGTTCAGAGCGATGACCGCAGACCCTTGCTTGACGCTGCTGCGCGCTACATCGAAGTCCCGGCGGATAACCCAACCGTACTCCGCTGGCAGGTTTCGCTCACATATGCGGCGGCCTCCGTGCATCACGCTGCGGGGGAGCTTGAGCAGGCTGCCGCGCTTTATCAGCGAGTGCTCGGTTTCGATGTGCTGGCTTTCAGTCCTTTGCTGGGAACCAAAACAACCGCGGCCGCTACGAGGCTGGGGTGGATTCGTTTTGGCCACGGCGATCTCGTCGGTGCCAAAAATGCCTGGGCACATGGGCTGAACGAAGTTCGCAGGTTGTCTGCGCAGCCAGACTGGAGTGCGGTCGTCGGTGATCCGCAGGCACCGGAAACATTCGCCATGCCTGAGTTTGCCGCTGTCATGGACGAGGCCGCCTGTCTTGCCGCGGCCTTGCGGTTGACCGCGGAGACACCGCTTCGACCTGGTCTGGCCTGGCAATGGGCGAATCGGTCATGGCGTGCGCAGTTGGTCGAACTACGAACCGAGCAGCAGCGCAGGCAGAAATGGCAAGAGCGTCTACAGGACGCGAAGGACTGGCTGGACGGGCAGTATCACAATCTAACCTCTGAGCTGGATCGAGTTACCGAAGAGAACAATAGGTACAGCCAGGATCTTGCAGGAGCAAAAGCGGCCTTCAGGTTGGCATCGCGGCGTGCCACAGTTGAGAAGATGGAGCTTCTGAACAGGATCGAGAGGCTTGAGGACGAGGTCAGACAATTGGATCTTGCTTACGGTCGTGTTGTGGACGCTGCACGCCGGCTCACCAACGCTGGCCAGTTCTTTGTGAGCATTAATCATCAGGCGCCCCTTCCTGGTGATGTCGCTGCAGAGGAAATGAACCGTCTGGCAACAGCGCTGGACCAAGTTCCGTTCAGAAGAATTGTGAGGATGTCTCTGCGTATGTTGTCGTACGTATTCGGTAGGAGATCGGTCAAGTGAGCTGCCAGTTGTCGGCGATCATTACGTTTCATCGAGAGGGCATCCTGGCTCACGCCACGCTGCGCAGCTACCTGCTCTCCAAAGAGCGGGCGCGCGAGGCTGGTGTGAACATGGAGCTTGTGCTGGTGCTAGACAATGCGGACGCCGAAACGACGCGTATCGTCTGTGGACATCCTGCTTTGGCGGGAAATGAACTGATAATTGAAACGACTGTCGGAGACTCTGCACTGGCGCGCAACGTGGGAGTCGACCGGTGCAGCGGTGCTTTTGTGTGCACTCTGGATGGAGATGACCTGATTAGTCGAGACTACTTCCAGCGGCACGTGGAATACTCCGCTGGTATGGCAGAGAACGCTGTCCTGCATCCGGAGATGGTTGTCAGTTTCGGGATGTACAACGCGTTTAATTGGCAGATCGATCAGCGTGGTCAGTATTACTCGCGTGAATCTTTGCTGCTGATCAATCCATGGATTAGTGCTGTTTTTGCACGGCGCAATGTGTTTAGTGAGATCCCTTATCTTGCCTGCTACCCGGGTACCACCGGTTTCGGCTATGAAGATTGGTACTGGAACTGCGAAACGACGGCGGCTGGCTATGAGCATCTGGTTGTTCCTGGAACTGCGTATTTCTACCGTCGGAAATTCTCCGGTTCCGTCAACGAGACGAGCAAAGCCCTGCAGGTCGTAATGCCGCCTAGCAAGCTCTTTGATTTCGAGGGGCTGTCGTGATCCGCCGTCTTATCCAGCTGATAGGCAAAGTCAGCTTTCGCCAGCTGTTGAGCAATCCTCGCTATGAGCTGGGGCGCATTCTCGGTTGGTTTGCGCGTCGCATGGGACGTGTGGCCGATGTGGCGACGCATGGAAATCCTCAGATGCCATCCTGGTTGGTTGAGGAAGCCGTGGCGTTGGCGCAGATCGAGCCTGAGTTGCTGAGTCCGCATGGAGACACCCTTCACTATCAGCACTACGGCATTCCTGTGATCCCCCGGCCGGGCGAGGTCTACAAGGAAGTAATGCAGGAGATCGGTCGAAAGGCCTACTCTCATGTGATGATAATTCCTTGGTTGGTGCCGGGAGGGGCGGATCGTGGCGCGCTCTACCATCTCAAGGCGTGGAGCGAATCGGTTTCTCCCGCGCAGATTCTGGTAATCACCACCGAGCCAAATCCCTCTCCTTGGGCAGATAAGCTCCCGTCCGGTGTCCGATTGGTTGAGTTCGGCCGCCTTGTGGGAGAGTTGAACTTCGACGTTCAAGTCCAGTTGATGATTCGATTGCTGATTCAGCTTAAGCCGGCTGTTATTCATAACATCAATTCACGCGTTGCTTGGCAGTCGATCAAGTTGGCTGGATTGGCGTTGCGCCAGCGATCAATGCTGTTTGCGTCGCTCTTCTGCGACGACTACAACTCAAGCATGGTGCCTGTTGGATACGCGAGAGCGTATCTTCGCGAGTGCTACAAGCACATCGAGACTGTCTTCTGTGACAACAGCGTATATCCGTCCATTTGGTCGCGTGAGCTCGGTGTGCCAATCAACTCCTTCACGGTTTTACCCTTCCCTTATGATCGTGAGTGGAGTGAGTCGAGCGCCACTCTTCAGTCGGTAGACCGCCCACGTGTTCTATGGGCAGGTCGTTTGGATCGACAGAAGAGGCCTGACGTGCTCGCCGCGATTGCATTGAGGTTGCCCAGTTTCCATTTCGATGTGCATGGCGTTGCGGTCATATCTGCGGGAGACCCAGCTGAGGAGCAGCTTAGAAAGCTCCCAAACGTCACCATGCATGGACCATTCAAAAGACTGGAAGATGTTGTTCGTCCAGATCACGTGGCATATCTACACACGTCGGCATGGGAGGGGGTGCCCACGATCCTCTTCGATGTGGCGGCTGCGGGGTTGCCAATCGTGGCCCCGGACGTCGGGGGGATACGCGATTTCGTCGATCGATCCTGGCTGGTCGAGGATTTCGAGGACGTCGCTACCTTCTCACGCAAGTTGACGGAACTGGCAACTTCGACAGAGCTGCGAGCTCAGCTGAGGCGTAGTCAGTATATGAGTCTTGCGCGGGACAGAAGCTGGATTGCGTTCACCTCCAGCCTTCATGGAATCAAGAATTACATGGGTGTTGCGTAGGGCGGGTTGCCCTACGCATCTGCGGATGGATAGTATTTTGCGATGAGGTTTCGCAGATAGGAGTCATTGAACTGAATGCCCAATTCACGTGCAACTGCTTGGCACAGTTCGCTTTCGATCGGGAACGCGAGGTGCTTTTCCATTGGGGCGTAAGATGCCTTCTTGCCTAGCACGTCCTCAAACACGTTCACGATTTCCTGCATTGTCACAGAGCGCGGTGCGGCAATTGATTCGGTCGCTCCAGGAGTTACCAAGCCACGACGAATGAGGGTAGTGGCAATGATTGCCACATCGTCGATGTCGATGAGATTCCTTTCCACCCCGGTCCAAAGGTCAAACGGCTCTCCGGTGCGAATGCGATCAAACAGAAAGTTTGTCAGTGTGTTGGGATTGGTCGATTTTCCCACCACTTGGGGAAGTCTGAAGACAATGCCGTTGCTCTTGATGACGAGCCGTTCCATCTCTCGCTTGTGGGAAAAGTAGGGCGTAGCTGGTTGGTTTGGGTTGGCAACTGCGCAACTGCTGAAGTACACAGTTTGATGGCTGCCATTGAGCGCGGCGCGCAGCATGTCGCGCTCCCTTGCAAACTCGAACCCCCGATGCTCCGAGGAGTTCGAAACGCCAGACGCGAATACAAGGATGCTATCGTCAAGGGCAAAAGATGACGAGAATGCTTTGGCGAGAAGTCCGCTTCCGACGATCATGGATTCTGGCGCTTTTGCATGGAGGTGGCTGCTCGAGCGGTCAAAGGCATACGACAACCTCACCGTCAATATCAATCATGGAGTCCCTTGCCGGGAACGGTTGGCGATTCTCGCAGATCGCAGCGCGGTCTGGAGCGTTTCGGACATGAAGATCTAGGCCGGTCGCTTCATCAAACAGAGCGTCAACTGCCCATCCTACGGCCATGGCGGATGTATTCATGTCCCCTTGAGCGATACCAGGTGCGAGCGGGTGATACCAATTGGCACCTGAGAGGGCGATTCTTCCAGATGCCTCCGGGAACTGTGCGGTTGACCGGAGGGCGATGGCCTGGGCCTGCGCCATATCCCATCGGTTCAAGCGTTGTTGATTGAGTAAAACAGTATTGCTGTGTGCGGCGAAAAGAAGTGCACTTACAGTAAAAAGCGCTCCCGCAAGGATTGAACGCCTCCTTCTGCCGTCCGCGCTGATGATCGAGGCAGTGCCTACGAGAACAAAAGCAAGCGAAACCAATGTAC
Organism: Stenotrophomonas sp. YJH_SMC_122; assembly: GCF_059369535.1. Taxonomy (NCBI): domain Bacteria; kingdom Pseudomonadati; phylum Pseudomonadota; class Gammaproteobacteria; order Lysobacterales; family Lysobacteraceae; genus Stenotrophomonas; species Stenotrophomonas sp. YJH_SMC_122. Next base: position 208,619 of record NZ_JCAFST010000007.1, read on the forward strand.
GGGGAACGGGCCACCACGTGCTGGAGAGACTCACAGGAACGAGCGTGATTGCAGTGCCAATTGAGAAAAAGTAAATCGCGAGAAAAGAGTTGCGGAGTTCCTTGCGCCCGAGTGGAATGACGAGCGCTGCAATTCCTGCAAGCAGCGTGAGCTTTGCCAATGGAGACGCAACTGTCTCCGAACGATAGAGCATCTGCGGAATCAGCGAAAGGATCTGAGCGCCGCGCTCAGGCACTTGAGCAATGCCAAGTAGTGACGCGCGGGCATCAGTCGAGAGGCTCAGTGCTTCCCGCAGCAAGGCTGATAATGCAGTATTCGCAACAAGGAGGAGTGCTCCAGTTCCAGCTGCGGCAACCGTTCCCCAGGCTGCTGCCTTGAGGCAGGCGCCTGCTTCTATCTGAGAGCTTGCTGTCTCCTTCAGATGCATGTAAAGAATGGCGGACGCGCAGTAGCACACTGCCAGCTGGTTGAAGCCCATAGCGCCGGTGGCAGCGAGAAGTGCAATAGCCGCGTGCTTGAGCTGATTGCTACATCTGAACTGACGATAAGCGACTGATGAAAGCCACATCAATCCAAACATCATCCCCATCGGCAGTGCGGATTGCCGGAACGTCACGTACTCGCTGTAGTACGAGTGGGCGCCAAGCACCGCAGCCGCAGCTGCGGTAGTGAAGGCGCTGGTTCTGGCGTCTGGTGACAGAACGGAGGCGAAAAACAATCCGCTGAATACCATGGACGCGATCAAGGACACAACTGAGAAGCTCGCCATGTTCAGGCCACTTCCACGTAGCGCTGCTTCTATCAAAGCAGAGCCATAGCGTCCCTGGGAAATGAAGAATGAAATGTTCTCGCCGTCTTGCTGTGCACTGATGATGTGGTAATCGTCAAGAGCATAGCCGGGTGAAAACCCCAGGTACTTTGATACTACAAAAGCCACGACGTACGAAATTACGAACAGCGCGCGTCGATCCAAGCGAAATCGAGTGCCTTCTTCGAAATGCCCCCATGGAACCTGACTGCTCACGAGAATGCCTCATCCAGCGCCCCGTTGGCAGCTGCAAGTACATCATCCATCTCGTCTTCCAGGCCCAGCCACAACGGCATGCGTACAAGCCGCTCTGAAGTTTCGTCGGTTACCGTAAGGGTGCCATGGGTTCGGCCACATTCCATGCCGGCTGGAGAGGAGTGCAGCGGAATATAGTGGAAGACAGCCTGCACGCCACGCGATCGCAATCCATCAATAAAGCGAGTGCGGTGATGGAGACTGGGCAGCAGCATGTAATACATATGTGCGTTGTGAGTGCAGTGCTCAGGAATAACCGGGCGTCTTACTCGGCCAGAGGCTTCGTGTTTCTTTGCCCATTGATCGTAGGTGTCCCAGATCGCCAGCCGACGTTGGGTGATCTCCGTTGCGTCCTCCATCTGGCATGCCAGGAATGCCGCAGTGATCTCGCCAGGCAGGTATGAGGATCCCACCTCCACCCATGTGTATTTGTCTACCTGTCCGCGGAAAAAGCGGCTTCGGTTTGTCCCTTTTTCGCGAATGATCTCTGCCTCTTCAGCGAATCGATCATCGCGACAAAGCAGCGCGCCGCCTTCGCCCGAAATGATGTTCTTTGTCTCGTGGAAGCTGAATGCGCCGAGGTCACCGATGGTGCCAAGCGGGCGGCCCTTGTACATCGACATGATGGCCTGCGCAGCGTCCTCAACAACCGCCAGTCCGTGCCGCTGGGCAATATCCAGGATTTCATCCATCTCGCATGAAACACCCGCGTAATGGACGACGCAGATCGCTTTCGTACGAGGGGTGATGGCAGCCTCGATCAGGCTTTCGTCAATGTTCAAAGTGTCGGCGCGGATATCCACGAATACGGGAACGGCACCCCTCAGCGCAAATGCGCTTGCAGTCGAAACGAAAGTGAAGGAAGGTAGAATGACTTCGTCGCCCGGACGCAGTCGCAGAAGAAGGGCCGCCATTTCGAGGGCTGCAGTGCAGGAATGAGTCAGAAGCGCCGACTGCGCTCCAGTCTTCTCGCGCAGCCATGCATGACAGATTTTCGTGAACGGGCCGTCGCCGGACAGGTGCCCATTGGTATGGGCCTGCTCAATGGCACCAAGTTCCTTGCCCGTCATGAAGGGTCGATTGAAACGAATCATGGAAACACCTTGTAGCTGGGTGGATGGGCTTTCTAGCCTTGGCTGAGAATCAGCAGGCCGACGACAACTGTAGCCAAGCCCAGTGCCTTGGCAATTCCAAAGGATTCGCCAAAAAGAGGGACGGCCATGACACATACAAGTATGAAGTTCAGCGCCATGAATGGGTAAGCTTTGCTCAGCTCAAGTCGGGACACTGCCAGCATCCAGCAAAGCGAGGCCCCAAACGCCGCCACGAATGCAGATAGAACCCAAGGCTTCAGCAGCAACTGGATAACCGATGGAAGCTTGGCGAGTAGTCCGTTCGAAGCAGGCTGGAACAGGGCGGCTTGCCACTTGATGATCAGCTGGCCGTAGCTGGTCAGTATGACCGTCATCGCTACCATCAGCCATGGAAAGACCTGGCTCACTTCTGAATTCCTGAAACTGTGAGGCGTCGATCCACATGGTAGGTATCGTAGGCCTTGAACAACTGAAGGCCAGCCTTGATCCACTGGCGTTGCACGGTGTAATTCCAGATCTGAGTGGACACCGTCAACCTCGGGACACTGGCTTCAGAACAATGACGAATGATGGCCTGCAGCAAATTCCCATAGAGCCCCCGCCGCTCGAAATCCGGTCGAACCGCATTTAGGATGATTTCCATCTCATCCACCTTCGAATCGCAGCTGGCGAAACCAGCGACGACGCCTTCAGATTCTGCGACCCACGTAGCGCTGCCTTCGCGCGATCCGTCCAGAAGGTTCATCGCCCACTCGACATATCCGGAATGGACCAGTTCGGCCGGCAGAAGGGGATTTGCGGCATAGTGGGACCGATAGCCGTTGAAGCCATTTCTGGCGATCAGGGCAACCGCCTCGCTATCGTCCTCGCGTGCTCGCCGGACGTTGGCCGTCGTCGCCGGCTGTGTCAGCGCAGGCACGTCGATGCCGTAATAGACCAATGTGTCGGCGTGAATGACTGCATGCCCTTGGCGCGTCAGTGAAGTGGGGATGAGAGACTGGCCAGCAGGGACTCTGAAGATGATGAGGTCAGCGTCGCTTCGCGCAATCTCAAAGATGACATCTTCGGCAGCGTCGGTTGCGTCGAACAATCCTCGCGCCACTTTCACGCCGAAGCGCTTCGAGTCAAAGGCAGACTCGGTCAATGTTGAGGATGGAGTCATTTCTTCTGCTTCCGAGTGTCTTCCCACACGAGATATTGAGGACGTCCCTTGGACTCACTATGGACCTTCCCCAGGTAAAGGCCAAGCACGCCAATGCTGGCCATGATCAAGCCCCCTACCAGCCAGATCGATGCAACGACACTGGTAAAGCCAGCGACCCGGATGTCACCTGCGGTGTACCTATAAACGCTGAATGCGGCAATCGCAGCTGCCCCTGCGGCGATGATCAGCGCTGCGGTCATGACAAGCCTGAGTGGCTTGTCCGAAAAAGACAACGCAATCCTGGTCGCCATTTTGAGCAGTGCCCCGAACGTATAACCACTCTTGCCTTCGGTTCTCCGACCGTGGGAAACGACGATTTTCCGTGTGTTGAATCCCGTCCAGCGAACCAGCAATGGAAGGAAGCGGTCCGCTTCTGGCATGCGGTTCAAGGCATCAACAACCTTGCGGCTATAAACTCCAAAGTTAGCGGTGCTAGGGTCGTATTCTGTATCCGTCAACCAGCCCAGCGTGCGATAAAAGGCCAAGGAACCCTTGCGTTTCAGCCAGCCGTCCTGTCGCTCAGCGCGCTGCCCCAGTACGACCTCCACGTCACCCTGCAACGCGGCCAGCAACGGGGCAATCTCCTCCGGGATATCCTGAAGGTCACAGTCCATTACTACGACGTGGTGGCCGACGGCGTTGGCCAGGCCTGCGCTGATTGCTGCGTGTTGTCCGAAGTTTCTGGACAGGCGCAATCCGCGCACTTCCGAGCGAAGATTGGCAAGTTCCTCGATTCTAGGCCAGGCTTGATCGGGACTCTGGTCATCAACAAGGATGATTTCATAGGTGCGACCCTCCCGGTCGAGGGTCGCACCTACTCGGTCCACGAGTTCTTCAAGGCATCCCTTGCAGCCATATACGGGAACGACGACAGAAACGTCGAGAATAGTGTCGCTGACGAGATCCCTGCCGGATTCCATGTGCACTTTTGTCCAAGAGAGTTTGAAAATGATGCGATAAGGGTTAAAGCGCCGCTTCCAGCTCCGGCAGGATCGCAAACAGATCCCCCACCAACCCAATATCGGCAATCTCAAAGATCGGCGAATCCGGATCCTTGTTGATCGCGACGATCGTGCCGGCGTCCTTGATGCCGGTCAGATGCTGGATCGCACCGCTGATGCCCACCGCCACATACAGCTCCGGGGCGATGATCTTGCCGGTCTGGCCCACCTGCAGGTCGCTGGGCACGTAGCCGGCATCGACCGCGGCACGCGAGGCACCGACGGCGGCACCGAGCTTGTCGGCCAGCTGGAAGATCACCTTGAAGTTCTCTTCCGAACCGACGCCGCGGCCACCGGAGACCACGCGCTTGGCGCTCTGCAGGTCCGGGCGGTCGCTGGCACCTGCGGCGAGGCCGACGAAGCGGGTGTGGGTCGGCAGGACAGCATCGACGCTGGCTGCTTCGATGGCGGCGCTGCCGCCCTGGGCGGCTTCCGGCCACGAGGCAGCACGCACGGTGGCGACCACGATCTGGTCGGCCGGGACTTCCACGGTGATGATCGCGTTGCCGGCGTAGATCGGGCGCTTGAAGGTATGGCTGCCTTCAACGGTCATCAGGTCGGAGACCTGGTTGACGCCCAGCAGCGCGGCCACGCACGGCATCAGGTCCTTGCCGAAGGTGGTCGACGGGCCGAACACGTGGGTGTAGCCCTCGGCCAGCTGCGCGATCTGCGGCGCCAGCACCTGGGCGATGGCCTGCGCGTTGGCAGCGTTGGCCACGGTCAGGACCTTGGCGACGCCACTGATCTTCGCGGCCTCGGCGGCGACGGCGGCCGGATCGGAGGCCAGCACCACTACATCGACGCTGGCACCGCTGATGGCGGCGGCGGCGCTGACAGTCTTGGCGGTGGCGGCGTTGAGCTTGCCGTCGTGGTGTTCGGCGATGACGAGAATCTTGCTCATTACAGCAGCCCCTTCTGCTTGAGTGCGGCCACCAGTTCGGCCGCGTCCTTGACCATCACACCCTTGCTGCGCTTGGACGGTGCGGCGTATTGGGTGGTCTTGAAGGTATCGGCGGCTTCAACGCCGAGGTCGGCCAGCTGCAGGGTCTCCAGCGGCTTGGCCTTGGCCTTCATGATGTCCGGCAGCTTGATGAAGCGCGGCTCGTTCAGGCGCAGGTCGGTGGTGACCACGGCCGGCAGGTCCACTTCCAGCGTTTCCAGGCCGGCGTCGACTTCGCGGGTCACCGTGGCCTTGCCGTCGGCAATGTCCAGCTTGCTGGCGAAGGTCGCCTGCGGACGGCCCCACAGCGTGGCCAGCATCTGGCCGGTCTGGTTCGCGTCGTCGTCGATGGCCTGCTTGCCCAGGATCACCAGGTCCGGCTGTTCCTTCTCGATCAGCTTGAGCAGGGTGCGTGCGGCGGTCAGCGGCTGGATGGCCTGGTCGGTGATGACGTGGATGGCACGGTTTGCACCCATGGCCAGGCCGTTGCGCAGGTGCGCTTGGGCGTCGGCCGGAGCAATGGTGGCGACCACGACCTCGCTGGCGATGCCCTTGTCGCGCAGGCGCAGGGCTTCTTCCAGGGCGATTTCATCGAAGGGATTGGGGGACAGCTTGACGCCGTCGGTGACCACGCCGGAACCGTCCGGCTTGACCTGAATGCGGACGTTGTAGTCCACCACGCGCTTGTACGCGACGAGGATTTTCATCTGGTACGGGGTCCTTCAATAACGGGGAGAACGTCCGGTCCTGGCGCAGCGACCGGTTCGGGGGTGGGATCCCGATTCTAGCTGGCTTGAGACGACCATGCGAATGCGTATGGTTATGTTGCGATGCGGCATGGCTTGTCCGATTCGAGGCGTCGTTCACGTCGCGCAGGCAGTCGTGAAGACGAACCACATGTATCCTGTGCTGCTGTGCTGGGTGCTTGGTAGCGCGCCCTTGGATGAATTTAGATCAGGAGAACAGGTAGTGCCCACATGGCTTGTCACCGGCGGTGCCGGATTCATTGGCGGTAACTTTGTTCTCGAAGCGGTCGCCCGTGGCATCAAGGTCGTCAATCTCGACGCCCTGACCTACGCCGGCAACCTGAAGACGCTGTCCAGCCTGGACGGCAACCCGAACCACGTATTCGTGCAGGGTGACATCGGCGACAGCGCTCTGGTGACCCGCCTGCTGGCCGAACACCGGCCGGACGCGGTGCTGAATTTCGCCGCCGAGAGCCACGTCGATCGCTCCATCGATGGCCCGGGTGCCTTCATCCAGACCAACGTGGCGGGCACCCTGGGCCTGCTGGAAGCCGTGCGTGATTACTGGAAGGCGCTGCCGGCCGAGCAGGGCGCGGCCTTCCGCTTCCTGCACGTGTCCACCGATGAGGTGTATGGCACCCTGGGCGAGACCGGCAAGTTCAGCGAAACCACGCCGTACGCCCCGAATTCTCCGTATTCGGCGTCGAAGGCCGCTTCGGACCACTTGGTGCGTGCGTTCCACCACACCTACGGGCTGCCGGTGCTGACCACCAACTGCTCCAACAATTACGGCCCGTATCACTTCCCGGAGAAGCTGATCCCGCTGGTGATCGCCAAGGCGCTGGCCGGCGAGCCGCTGCCGGTGTACGGCGATGGCAAGCAGGTGCGCGACTGGCTGTTCGTGTCCGACCACTGCGAGGCGATCCGCACCGTGCTGGCCAAGGGCAAGGTCGGCGAGACCTACAACGTCGGCGGCAATTCGGAAAAGCAGAACATCGAAGTGGTGCAGGCGATCTGCGCCCTGCTGGACCAGCGCCGCCCGCGCGCGGATGGCCAGCCGCGCAGCAGCCAGATCACCTATGTCACCGACCGCCCCGGCCATGATCGCCGCTATGCGATCGATGCGTCCAAGCTGAAGAACGATCTGGGCTGGGAACCGGCCTACACCTTCGAGCAGGGCATCGCCTTTACCGTCGACTGGTACCTGGACAACCAGGACTGGGTCAACGGCGTGCTGGACGGCAGCTACCGTCTGCAGCGCATCGGCACTGCGGCCTGAACCCTGGAGACGACATGACGCAGCGTAAAGGCATCATCCTCGCCGGCGGCTCCGGCACCCGGCTGTATCCGATCACCAAGGGCGTCAGCAAGCAGCTGCTGCCGGTGTACGACAAGCCGATGATCTACTACCCGCTCAGCGTGCTGATGCTGGCGGGCATCCGCGAAGTGCTGATCATCAACACCCCGCACGAGCAGGCGCTGTTCCAGCAGCTGCTGGGCGACGGCTCGCAGTGGGGCATGGACATCCAGTACGCCGTGCAGCCGAGCCCCGATGGCCTGGCCCAGGCCTACCTGATCGGCCGTGATTTCGTCGCCGGCAAGCCGAGCTGCCTCGTGCTGGGCGACAACATCTTCCACGGCCACGGCCTGCGCGACGTGCTCAAGCGCGCCGATGAGCGCGTGGAAGGCTCCACGGTGTTCGGTTACTGGGTCAATGACCCGGAGCGCTATGGCGTGGCCGAGTTCGACAAGAGTGGCAAGGTCATCGACCTGGTCGAGAAGCCGGAGAAACCGCGCTCGAACTACGCAGTGACCGGCCTGTACTTCTACGACGGCAATGCCAGCGCGCATGCGGCCGAACTCAAGCCGTCGCCGCGTGGTGAGCTGGAAATCACCGATCTCAACAAGCGCTACCTGGCCGAAGGCAACCTGCATCTGGAAGCGCTGGGCCGTGGCTACGCCTGGCTGGACACCGGTACCCATCAGTCGCTGCTGGAGGCGTCCAACTTCATCGAGACCATCCAGACTCGCCAGGGCCTGCAGGTCTGCTGCCCGGAAGAAATCGCGTTCGGCAAGGGCTGGATCAGTGCCGAGCAGCTGGAAGCACTGGCTGCGCCGCTGATCAAGAATGGCTACGGCCAGTATTTGCACACGCTGGCCCAGCGCGGAGTGGTTCCGTGAGAGTGATCGAGACGTCACTGCCGGGGTGCCGGGTCATCGAGCCGGCGGTGTTCGGCGATGAACGCGGTTTTTTCTTTGAAACCTGGAATGCGGAGCGCTTCCAGGAACAGGGATTGCCAGGCAATTTCGTACAGAGCAATGTCTCATCCTCCGCGCGCGGCGTACTACGCGGGCTGCATTACCAGTGGCCGCATCCGCAGGGCAAGCTGGTGACCGTGCTGGAGGGCGAGGTCTACGACGTCGCCGTGGATATCCGCCGCGGCTCGCCGACCTTCGGGCGTTGGGAAGCGGTGGTACTGAGCGCTGAGAACAGGCGGCAGTTCTGGATTCCGGAAGGCTTCGCCCACGGATTCGCCGTGCTGTCCGAGCGCGCTCTGTTCAGCTATCTGTGCACGGATGTCTACGTCAAGGAAGCCGATGCGGGTATCCGCTGGAACGACGCTGACATCGCCGTGGACTGGCCGGTCAGTGCACCGACGTTGTCGGCCAAGGACGAGAACGCGCCGTTCCTGAAGGACATCGCGGAAGACCTCCTGCCGGTCTACGTGCCATGACCGTGCTGGTGTTGGGTGGCAACGGCCAGGTCGGCCAGGAGCTGCTGCGCGCGCTGGCCCCGCTGGGGGCAGTGGTTGCCACCACCCGTAGCGGCCAGCTGCCCGACGGCAGCGCCTGCGAAACCGCCGATTTCGGCCAGCCCGACAGCCTGCCTGCCTTGCTGGACCGCGTGCGGCCGTCGCTGGTGGTCAATGCGGCCGCTTACACCGCCGTTGACCGCGCAGAGCAGGACGCTGATGCGGCCTTCGCCGCCAACGCGCAGGCGCCGGGCATGATCGCGCGCTGGTGCGCGGCCCACGGCGTGCCGTTCGTGCACTATTCGACCGACTACGTGTTCGATGGCCAGGGCAGCGCGCCCTACCGCGAGGACGAGCCGACTGCACCGCTGGGCGTGTATGGCACCAGCAAGCGCGACGGCGAGGATGCCGTGCGTGCCGCAGGCGGGCGCCACCTGATCTTCCGCACGGCATGGGTGTATGCATCGCATGGCGCGAACTTCCTGCGCACCATGCTGCGCGTGGGCGCCGAGCGCGATGCGTTGCGGGTGGTGGCCGACCAGGTCGGTACGCCGACGCCGGCCGCGCTGATCGCCGATGTCACCTTGCAGGCGTTGCAGCATCCAGGGCAGCTGTCCGGGACCTGGCACCTGACCGCCAGCGGCCAGACCAGCTGGCATGGGTTTGCCGAGGCGATCTTCGCCGAAGCGTTGGCCACCGGCGTGTTGGCCAAGGTGCCGACGGTCGAGGCGATTCCCAGCTCCGAGTACCCGACCCCGGCCAAGCGTCCGGCCTGGTCGGTGCTGGACAACCGCAAGCTGCAGCAGGATTTCGGCATCGTGCTGCCAACCTGGCAGGACGGCCTGAAGCGGGTGATGGCGGAGCTGGCCTGATGGCCGTAGCGCCGGGCCATGCCCGGCGACGCAGCGCGGCCGGGCCGATCAGGAACGGGTCACAGCCCGCTGCGCAGCAACCGGATCCGACCCCGGGCAAACCTCAGCTGCGCCCGTAGGTATCCTCGAAGCGCACGATGTCATCCTCGCCGAGGTAGCTGCCCGACTGCACTTCGATCAGTTCCAGCGGCAGCTTGCCCGGATTGCGCAGGCGGTGGGTCACGCCCAGCGGAATGTAGGTGCTCTGGTTCTCGCTCAGCAGGATCACTTCATCGCCACGGGTCACTTCGGCGGTGCCGCTGACCACGATCCAGTGCTCGGCGCGATGGTGGTGCATCTGCAGGCTCAGCGTGCCACCGGGCTTGACCGTGATCCGCTTGACCTGGAAGCGCTCGCCGTTGTCGATCGAATCGTAGGCGCCCCACGGGCGATAGACCTTGCGATGCCAGGTGGCCTCGCTGCGGCCTTCGGCCTTCAGCTGTGCCACCACCGTCTTGACCTCCTGCATGCGGTCGGCCTTGCCCACCAGCACCGCATCGTCGGTCTCGACCACGATCACGTCATCGAGGCCGACCATGGCCACCAGGCGCTGACCGTAGGCATAGGTATTGCGGCAGTCGATGGCGATCACGTCGCCCTGGTGGGCGTTGCCATCGCCGTCCTGCTGCGAGACATCGCGCAGCGCAGTCCACGAACCGACATCGTTCCAGCCCGCATCCAGTGGAATCACCACCGCATCGGCGGTCTTCTCCATCACTGCATAGTCGATCGAATCGGACGGAACGGCAGTGAAGGCGTCCTTGTCCAGGCGGGTGAAGTCGGCATCTCGGCGCGCCTGCTGCCAGGCCTGGCGGCTGCCAGCCAGCATCGCGGGCTGGAAGCGTTCCAGTTCCTGCAGGTAGCGCGAGGCCTTGAACAGGAACATGCCACTGTTCCAGTAATACTGGCCGCTGCTGACGTAGCCGGTCGCGGTGTCCAGGTCGGGCTTCTCGACGAAGCGCTCGACCGCACGCAGGCCCTGGCCATCGGCGGCCTTGATGTAGCCGTAGCCGGTTTCCGGGCCGGTCGGCACGATGCCGAAGGTCACCAGCTTGCCGGCCTCGGCAGCGCCGGCCGCCGCCTGCACCGCACTGCGGAACGCGGCCTCGTCGGTGATCACGTGATCAGACGGCAGCACCAGCAGCAGGGCGTCGGCACCGTCGCGGGTGGCTTCCAGCGCGGCCACCGCGATCGCCGGGGCCGTGTTGCGGCCGACCGGCTCCAGGATGATCGCGGCCGGCTCGGCGCCAACCTGCTGCAGCTGCTCGGCGGCGACGAAACGGTGCTCTTCGTTGGCGATCACCAGCGGCCCGCGCGCGGCGATCGGCGCCACGCGCTTCCAGGTGGCCTGCAGCATCGTCAGTTCACCCGCCAAGGGCAGGAACTGCTTCGGATACGCCTCGCGCGACAGCGGCCACAGGCGGGTACCGGATCCACCGGACAGGATGACGGGCTGGATGCTGCTCATGCGTTCCTCGGTTACTGCTGGATCAGGCGGGAGATGTCGTCGGTGCGTGCCTGCATCAGCGCGGCATCGCCCCGGGCTTCGACATTCAGGCGCAGCAGTGGCTCGGTGTTGGAGCTGCGCAGGTTGAATCGCCAGTCGCCGAAGTCGGCACTGATGCCATCGGTGTGGTCCAGCGTGGGCGACTGCGCCGCGAAGTGCTCCATCACGCGTGCGACGGCGGCCTTGGCATCGCTGACCTTGAAATTGATCTCGCCGCTGCACGGGTAGGCAGCCATGCGGTCTTCGACCCAGTCGGCCAGCGAGCGCCCGCTTTCAGAGACCAGTTGGGCGATCAGCAGCCACGGGATCATGCCGGAGTCGGCATAGGCGAACTCGCGGAAATAGTGGTGGGCGCTCATCTCGCCACCGTACACCGCGTCTTCGGCGCGCATCTTTTCCTTGATGAAGGCGTGGCCGCTCTTGCACTGCACCGGTACGCCGCCGGCCTGTTCGACCATGTCCACGGTGTTCCAGACCAGGCGCGGGTCGTGCACGACCTTGCCGCCGGGGTTGCGCGCCAGGATCGCCTTGGCCAGCAGGCCGACCAGGTAGTAGCCCTCGATGAAGCGGCCGGTGTGATCGAAGAAGAAGCAGCGGTCGAAGTCACCGTCCCAGGCAATGCCGAAATCGGCACCGTGTTCGCGCACGGCGTCGGCGGTGGCGGCGCGGTTCTCCGGTAGCAGCGGGTTGGGAATGCCGTTGGGGAAACTGCCGTCCGGCTCGTGGCAGATGCGGATGAACTCGAACGGCAGGTGTGGTGCCAGCAGATCGACGATGGCACCGGCGCCGCCGTTGCCGGCGTTGACCACCAGCTTCAGCGCTCGCAGCTTGCCGGTGTCGACATAGCTCAGCAGGTGCTGGATGTACGCGCTCTTGTCGTGCTGGACGCTCTGCGCGGCACGCGGCGGTTGCGCCGCGGACGTATCGGCGGCAGCCGCATCGGAAATCGCGAACAGGCCAGTATCGGAGCTGATCGGCCGTGCGTTCTCCTTGACCAGCTTCATGCCGTTGTAGTCCATCGGATTATGGCTGGCGGTGACCATCACGCCGCCGGCCGCGCCCAGGTGGTCGGTCTGGAAATAGACTTCTTCCGTGCCACACAGGCCGATGTCGATCACCTCGCGCCCGGTACCGCGCAGGCCTGCGGCCAGTGCATCCTGCAGCGCGGGGCTGGTCAGGCGCACGTCATGGCCCAGTACCACCGGGCCCGGCGCAAGTTGCGCCGCCAGCGCCACGCCGATGCGGCGGGCCAGATCTTCGTTCAGTTCTTCCGGCACGCGGCCGCGGATGTCATAGGCCTTGAAGGCGGGCAGGGGCATCGATCGGGATCCTGGATGAGGTCAGCGCCGTAGTTTACGGCCACGGATGTGTGGGAACCGTTTTCTGGAAACAGCGTTCCCGGGCAGTCATCGGAACGACAGGTATTTGTGGCCGAAGTAGCTGGACACCACCGGCACCGCCACACCTACCACGTGGGCGATCTCCAGGCGCAGCAGGTCCACGCCCAGCCATGGCAGCACGTGGTAGGCCAGCAGGGTGGAGACCAGCCAGGTCTGGGCCACCGCGAACAGGTTGACCAGCACGAAGTAGAACGCCGAGTGGTGCAGGGGGCGTGTGCTGCCGGAAAACACCAACCAGCGGGTCAGCACGAAGGCGGTGACCATGCCGGTGAGGTAGGCGGCGATGATCGCCGGGGTGAACGGCATCCAGTGGCTGTACAGCATGCGCGACAGGATGTTGGCCAGCGCAGCGGTGCCGCCGGCGAGCAGGAACAGCAGGAACGGGCGGGACAGGGTCACGCCACCGCCTCGCGGGCCATGGCACGCCCAAAGCCGATGCTCTCGGAGATGCCGCGGTCTTCGGGGTAGTAGTGCGAGGTATCGGCCACCCACAGTCCTTCCACCGGCAGCCGGCGCGGCGGCAGCCGGTCCAGGAAGCCCGGCTCGCAGATCGGCTGCGCGTGGCGGTAGCGGCTGACCCGCACGTCGATGAAGTCATCCGCGCCCAACTGCGGATTGATCATGCACAGGTAGCGGCGCACCTTGTCGGCGAACACGTCGTCGCTGTCGCCATAACGCTCGTGCTCGCCGGGCATGTAGAACGGCACGTAGACGATATGTGCATCCATCGGGCGCAGGTTGGTGTACTCGACGATGCCGGGGATGTCCATGTCCGGGTCGTTGGTGTTGACCCAGAAGTTGGCCGAGACCGGCCTGCGCAGCTTGGCGATCACGCAGACCACCGCAATGTTGTTCAAGGCGCGGAACTTCGCCAGGATGGACTCCGGCAGGTCCGGCGCCAGGCGTGGCACGAACGGCAGCGGTACCGTGGAAATGACCTTGTCGAAGGGCAGATGCTCGCCGCCGACCTGGACGCCGCGCACGCGGCCTTCCTCGATCACGATGCGTTGCACCGGGCTGGACAGCCGCACCTCGCCACCATGGCGCTGGATGTCCGCGTGCAGGGCATCGAGCAGGGTGGATGAACCCCCTTCCAGATATCCGAGCTTTTCGCGCATCAGGCTGTAACGGGAGCGCCCGATGCGCCGGATCCGGCTCCAGATCCAGGCCGCGGACAGGTTGCCGGCATAGTCGTAGAACTTGTAGTCGAACAACCGGCGCCACAGTGTTTCATAGGCTTCGGCGCCAACCCAGCGCCGGATCCAGGACGAGGCTTCAACGTGGTCCAGCGGGCGCCAGTCGTTGCGGCGCGTGCACACGAAAGCATGCAGGCCGTAACGGATCTTGGCCATCAGCCCCAGGCCCCTGAAGCGCAGCAGGGCGATCGGGTTGCCCCACGGCTGCAGGCGCTTGCCGAACCAGTAGCCCATGCGGGTCTCGGTCCAGCGCATGCGTTCGCCCAGCCCCAACTCGTCGAGTACGGCCAGGAAATCGTGATCGGAGGTGCAATGGAAGTGGTAGTAGCGCTCGATCGGCATGCCGCCGAAGTCGAAGCTCGCGGTCATTCCGCCAACGCGGTCATCGGCTTCGAACACCACGGGCTGATGGCCGTCGCGGGCCAGCTGGTAAGCCACGGCAAGACCCATGGGGCCGGCGCCGAGAACGGCGATGCGCTCGCTCATGATCAGAACTCCAGGGCGATGTCGCCGTACTCAGGGTCGTTGAAGGTGGCGTCGATGGCCTGCGCGAAGGGCGTCGGCCTTACGTTGAAGATCGAAGGCCAGTCGATGACTTCGAACTCATCATGGGCCACCAGCGCCTGCAGCTGCGCTGCGGTGAATGGTGGGTCGCGGTCGAACAGCGCCCAGGTCCTCAGCAGCAGGCGGAACAGGCGGTAGGGGATGTGCAGCAGCAGGGTGCGGGCACGCGTGCTGCGCTTGATCTGGCGGATGATGTCGATGTAGTCGACCTTCTCCAGGCCGGTGATGTTGTAGCGCTGACCCGCAATGCGCGAACGCAGGCAGCTGGCGATGATGGTGGCGAAATCGCCGGCATACAGTGGCTGGCGCATGTAGCGGCCATCGCCGGGAATCGGGAATACCGGAACCCTGCGCATGAAGCGCGACAGCCATCCCAGGTGCTTTCGGTCGAACCAGCCGAACATCAGGGTCGGGCGCAGGATGACCGATGGAATGCCGCGCGCGGCGACCCGTTGCTCCTGCTCACGCTTGGTGCGGGTGTAATCGTCATCGGCCACCGAACAGACCACCGAGGAGCTGACGTGCACCGTGTAGGGCACGGCGTGGCGCTCGATGGCATCCAGGATGAGGTCGGTGGCAGTGATGTTGTTGCGCACGAATGGCAGCGGATCGGTGCCGCCGATCTGCGCCTGCAGCATCACCACGGCGTCGGCACCGGCGAAATGGCGCTCCCAGGCGCCAGGTTCGGCGAGGTCGGCGTGTTCGGTCACCACATCCGGATGCAGACGCGCGAGCACCCCGAGATTGGCAGCGTGCTTGTCGATCACCACCAGCCGGCGATAGCCCTGGCGCCTGAGGATGGCGACCAGGTTCTGGCCGACCAGGCCGGCACCACCGGGAATGATGATCTTCTGCTCCAGCACGGAGTCCATTGCAGTGCTCACAGCGAGATCCTGTTGAAGAGGGCCTGCGGCAGCAGGCGGATCACCGTCATGATCAACCGCCAGAAGCCCGGGGCATACAGCACCGGGGTGCCGCGGCCGATGCCGGCGACGATGCGGCGTGCGACCTGGTCCGGCGTTGCCCACAATGGGCCCTTGCGCAGGTGGGCCGTCATCGGCGTGTCGACGAAGCCGGGGCGGATGTCGACCACCGCCACACCCTGCTTGGCCAGGCGTTGGCGCAGGCCACTGAGGTAGGTGCTGACCGCAGCCTTGGCGGCGCCGTAGACGTAGTTGCTCTGGCGGCCGCGGTCACCGGCCACCGAAGTGATCACCGCCAGCGCGCCGCTGCCGGCGTCGGCCAGCCGATTGGCCACAGGCCCCAGCAGGGCCAGGGTGGAGGTGCCATTGGTGGCGAACTCGGCCATGCAGGCTTCCACCGAGGCCTCACACGCTGCCTGGTCGGGCAGCGTGCCATGTGCAACCAGCACCACATCCACCCGTCCCAGCGCCTGCCAGGCCTGCGCCAGCAGCTCGGCGTGGGCGGCCAGATCGTTGATGTCCATCGAAGAAGCGTGCGTGGCGCGTGCACCGCGCACGCGCAGGTCGTCGGCGATGGCGGCGAGCCGTTCGGAACGGCGAGCGACCAGGAACAGCGCCGCGCCGCGTGCGGCGTAACGCCGTGCGACGGCTTCGGCGATCGCGGAGGTGGCGCCGATGATGAGGACGTTCTGCATGCTTACTCCGTGACCCGGCGCCAGAAGCCGGACGAGAAACGTGGATCGATGAATCGGCTGAAGTCCCGCCAGCGCGGGTACGCCTGCTGGAACGAGGCGGCGGTCATCCGCGCATCCTTGGCCGGGTACTGGGCACCGCCCGCGGCATCGACGATCTGGTCCAGGCGCTGCAGCAGGGCCCACAACGCCTCGCCGGTGTTGGGGAAGTCCAGGGCCAGGGTGGTACCCGGGCGCGGGAAGGACAACATGCCAAGGGACGGCCGCGTGCCGAACTGCTTGAGCACCGCCAGGAACGAACCCTGGCCACTGCGGGCGATTTCCTGCAACAGGGCGGGAACTCCATCTGCGGCCGCGTGCGGTGGCAGCACGCACTGGTACTGCACGAAGCCGGCCGGACCATACATCCGGTTCCACTGGCTGATGCCATCAAGCGGATAAAAAAAGGGCAGCAGGTGCGAGACCTGGCGTCGGCGTTGCGCCGGCTGGCGCCGGTAATAGAGCGTATTGAACGGGCGCAGGGTGAGCCGGTTGACCAGTGATATCGGGGGTGTCAGCGGCATCTTCCACTGCCGGCGGGGCGTGGCCGGGCGTTCGTCGACCGGTTGCACGGCATGGTTGGCACGGGTGAAATGCCCGCGGCCGAGGGCGCGGCCACGTGCCAGGCAGTCGATCCACGCAACACTGTACTCGTGGCTTTCGCTGCTGTCCTGTGACAATGCGAAGAAGTCGGCCAGGCTGGAGAAACGGATGTTCTCCACCTCAAGGCTGCTGCCCGGCACGCGGCGCAGCTGCAACTCGGCATGGGTGACCAGTCCGGTCAGGCCAAGCCCACCGACGGTTGCTTCGAACCAACCGTCGCCATCGCCAGGCCGGCACACGCGGCGTTCGCCGTCGCTGCGCAGCAGCTCCAAGGACAGCACGTGGTGACCGAAGCTGCCGGCCAGATGATGATTCTTGCCATGCACATCATTGCCGATCGCACCGCCCACGGTGACGTGACGCGTGCCTGGGGTAACCGGCAGGAACCAGCCTTGCGGCAGAACGAGCGCGATGATCTCACCCAGGGTGACGCCAGCTTCGCAGTGCAGCCGTCCGCTGGCCGGGTCAAAGGCGATGAAGCGGTCCAGACCGCGACAGTCCAGCAGGGTGGCCCCCGGATTCTGGCAGCTGTCGCCATAGCTGCGTCCGTTACCATGAGGCAACGCAGTGCCCTCGAAGGTTGGCAGCGTGGCGAGCCGATCGTGCACCCTGACCAGCGACTGTGGCGCGCGCGGATATCGCCCCCAGGAATGCGCGTCGGCCCGCATCAGATCGCCACCAGGGCAAACCCGGCGCACAGCACGGCCACCACCTGGCTGGGCCGATCCGTGGCGGCAAACACGATCGGGTCATCGTGCATGTTGCCGCGATGCGCGATCACCCAGGCGCGGCTGACCCAGTACAGCAGGACCGGGCAGATGAACCACAGCAGCTTCGGGTTGCGGTACAGCTCCACGCTATCGGGGCTGTTGATGTACAGCGCCATCACCAGGACGGCGCAGTAGCCGGCGGCCGCGCCCAGCGACTGCAGCAGCGGCAGGTCTTCCACGCCGTAGCCACGGCCGTTGGCGCGGGTCTTGCCACGTGCCAGCACCGCGTGCAGTTCGGTATAGCGCTTGAGCAGTGCCAGCGAGAGGAAAATGAACATGCTGAAGGCCAGCAGCCAGAACGACAGTTCCGCACCGATGGCCACGGTTCCGCCGATGATGCGCAGGGTGTAGAGGCTGGCCAGCAGCACCACGTCGAGCATGACGATGCGCTTCAGGCGCAACGAGTAGGCGACGGTCAGCGCGTAGTAGCCCGCCAGCACTGCGGCGAATGCCGGGCTGCAGGCCAGTGCAACGGCCAGCCCGCACAGCGTCAGCAGCGGGCCCGCAACCAGGCCGTGCAGCAGCGGCAAGCGACCGGCAGCAAAAGGGCGATGGCGCTTGCGCGGATGGCGGCGATCTGCATCAAGGTCGAGCAGGTCGTTGAGGACATAGACGCCGGAGGCGCACAGGCTGAAGGCCGCAAAGGCCAGCAGCGCATCGGCCACTGCCGGTGCTTCCAGGAAGCGGTGGGCGGTCAACAGCGGAACGAACACCAGCAGGTTCTTCAGCCACTGGTGCGGACGCAGCGCCTTCAACCACGCCTGCCGCCTGGACGGTGCAGGCCAGTGCCCCAGTACCTGCGTGCGTTGCGCTGCGGCGCCCGCCAGTGCGCTGCCGTTGTTGACCACCCAGGCGCCTGCGGCGCGTGCCCAGACTGCCAGGTCGACCGTGCCATTGCCGGCGTAGTCGAAACCGCGCTCGCCAAACGCATCCACCAGGGCCTGCGCCTTGTTGGGGCCGGACAGGTTGCGCTGGCCGTCGCTGGCGATGACCTGTTCAAACAGGCCCAGATGTGCGGCGATCGGCGCGACCAGCAGCTGGTCCGAGGCGGTACACAGCACCCGCGGGCGCTGCGGCGTGTCGCGCAGCAGTTGCAGTACCTTTGGGTTGTACGGCAGGTGGCATGGATCGACGGTGGCGCGTGCAGCGATCTGCCGCTTCAGTGCGGCCTTGCCCTGCAGCAGCCAGAACGGCAGCAGGAACAGGTACAACGGATTGCGCGCCAACAGCACCAGCAGTGACTCATACAGGAGGTCCGTGTCCAGCAGCGTGCCATCCAGGTCCACGCACAGGGCGCGGTCGTGGGCTGCAGGGGAGGGGGCAGGAGGCGCTGGGGGCATCGTTCGCGGGCTGACGCGGCGGGATCGACCATTGTATCCGCGTTGGGTCGTGGGCCAGAAAGCGGCATCCCGGCCCCGGGCCGCTGCATCCGCGCGGTTTGCTGCGCCGCAAACCCGCCGGATGCAGGCCTGCGGCTAGAATGCGCTTATCCATTCGCAGGGTACTACAGCAATGCAGCAATCGACTTCCGGCGGAAAGCGCGGCAAGCGCTTCGCCAGTGCGGCGGAGGCCCTGCAGGGGGTGGTCGCCGATGGGCAGACCCTGGCCGTGGGCGGCTTTGGCCTGTGCGGCATTCCCGAGGCGCTGATCGCTGCGCTGCGCGACAGTGGCGTCAAGGGCCTGACCGTGATCTCCAACAATGCCGGCGTCGATGGCTTCGGGCTGGGCCAGCTGCTGGAAACGCGGCAGATCAAGAAGATGATTTCGTCCTACGTGGGCGAGAACAAGGAATTCGAGCGGCAGTTCTTGGCCGGCGAGCTGGAACTGGAGTTCAACCCGCAGGGCACGCTGGCCGAGCGCTTGCGTGCCGGTGGCGCGGGTATTCCGGCGTTCTTCACCGCCACCGGCTACGGCACGGTGGTGGCCGAGGGCAAGGAAACCCGCGAGTTCGACGGCAAGCACTACGTGATGGAGACCGCGCTGCGCGCCGACGTGGCGCTGGTCAAGGCCTGGAAGGCCGACGAGGCTGGCAACCTGGTGTTCCGCAAGACCGCGCGCAACTTCAACCCGGCCTGCGCGATGGCCGGCAAGGTCTGCATCGTGGAAGTGGAGGACGTGGTGCCGGTCGGTGCGATTGATCCGGACCAGGTTCACCTGCCGGGCATCTATGTGCACCGCATCGTGCACAACGCGCATCCTGAGAAGCGAATCGAACAGCGCACCATCCGCGCGGAGGGCAACTGACATGGCGTGGACCCGCGATGAAATGGCGGCCCGTGCCGCCCAGGAACTGACCGATGGTGCCTACGTGAACCTTGGCATCGGCCTGCCGACCCTGGTCGCCAACCACATTCCCGACGGCGTGGATGTGTGGCTGCAGTCGGAGAACGGCCTGCTCGGCATTGGCCCGTTCCCGACCGACGCCGAGGTCGACGCCGACCTGATCAACGCCGGCAAGCAGACGGTCACCGCACGTGCGGGCGCCAGCTACTTCGGCAGCCACGACAGCTTCGCGATGATCCGCGGTGGTCACGTCAATCTGGCCATCCTCGGCGCCATGCAGGTCACCGACAAGGGCGATCTGGCCAACTGGATGGTGCCCGGCAAGATGGTCAAGGGCATGGGCGGCGCGATGGACCTGGTCGCCGGCGTGCAGCGCGTGGTGGTACTGATGGAGCACACCGCCAAGAACGGCGAGCACAAGATCCTGGCCGAATGCACGCTGCCGTTGACTGGCGTGGGCGTGGTCGACCGGATCATCACCGATCTGGCCGTGTTCGACGTGACTGACAAGGGCCTGCTGCTGGTGGAGGCCGCGCCGGGTGTCAGCGATCAAGAGCTGGAGGAAAAGACCGGCGTCGCGTTCCAGCGCGGCTGAGGCTGCAAGGGCGGCCAAGCGTGCCGCCCTGTTTCTTGAGGTGCCGCCATGCTGTTCCCCCACGACCTGCCCGACGCCGACGTCCAGCACCTGCCGGGCTGGCTGGCCGCTGCCGACGCTGACCGGCTCATGGGGGCGCTGCAGGCCGACGTGCCGTGGGAGGTCCACCGCATCCGGATGTTCGGCAACTGGGTGGATTCGCCGCGACTGAGCTGCTGGATCGGCGATCCGCAGGCCCGCTACCGCTATTCCGGTGCCGAGTTCGTGCCGCATCCGTGGCCGCCCGTGTTGCAGGCCGTGCGCGAGCGCCTGCAGGCCGAAGGCCACGGCCGCTTCAACAGCGTGCTGCTGAACCGCTATCGCAGCGGGGGTGACTCCATGGGCTGGCACAGCGATGACGAGCCGGAGCTGGGACCGGCCCCGGTGATCGCGTCGCTGAGCCTGGGCGCCGCGCGGCGTTTCCTGCTGCGCCGACGCGACGATACGGCGCGCAAGGCCGAATTCGTGCTGGGCCACGGTGACCTGCTGCTGATGGCCGGGCAGACCCAGCGCTTCTACCAGCACGCGCTGCCGAAGATGGCGCGGGTGCAGGGCGAGCGGATCAACCTGACGTTCCGCTGGATCCAGCCCAGCTGAAAGAAATCACGCGCGTACCAGATCGATGCAGGCTGACAGCAGGCCGCGACCGAAATTGCTGTAGTTTCCGGAGAGCAATTGCCCCATCACGACCGGCAAACGCCGTATGCGGGAGGTGGGCAGCGTCGCTCGTACCGAAACGTGATGCTGCTTGCGCTCCACCCACGCCAGCAATGGCTGGGGCAGGCTCAGTTCGCGTCCGCGCGCCAGCAACAAGCCCGATTGCGCACACTCGGTCTCCAGTTGCCGCTTGCGTCGCACCGCGCGTGGCGCCGTGTCATTGCCGCCCAGGCCCAACTGGTTGCCGCTGTGCAGGCGATAGCCGATGAGTGCCTCGGGAAGGCTGTCGATGTCCCCACGCATGGCTGCCAGCGTGCCGATCCAGGCATCGTGCACCCAGTCCTTGTCCGGTAGTGGCAGAGCATCGGCCAGCACCGAATGACGGAACGCCATCGCCGCGCCCGTCATCAGGTTTCGCTTGAGCATCAGACGGAAGCCGCCGCCGGCATGCATGCGCGCCAGATCCTCGGGCAGGTAACGCAGCGCATCGAACAATGTCTGCTGCAGCGGCTGCCCGGCCTCATCGATCAACTGAGCATTGCAGTGCAGGGCAAGCAAGCCAGGCCGCGCACCGAACTCGGTGCAGAAGCGCGCTATCTTGTTGGCATGCCATACATCATCCTGGTCGCACAGGAAGATGATCTCGCCAGTGCAGGCACGCAGCGCACCATCGAAGTTCCGTCGATAGCCGACGTTCTGTGGGTTCACCTGCAGGTCCACGGTAATGCCCGCAGCTTCGGCACGTGGCACAAAGGCCTGCAGCAACGCCAAGGTGCCATCAGTTGATAGATCGTCCCGGATCACGATCTGGTTGGGGCGGCGTGTCTGTGCCAGCAGACTGTCGAGCTGCTCCTGCAGGAAGCGCTCACCGTTGTACGTGCAGACGGCGATGGAGACGGATGCGGGCATCAGTGTGGCAAGAGACCGTGATTCGTCATTATCGCACGTACCCACTGGGGCCTCGCCGGGCGTGCCTGGCGAGGCTGCCATCAGTGCGCAACAGTTGGCTGATCGGCCTGTCCGCTCTGCAACGTCCAGCCGACGACGTCCTGTGCCAGCTGCTGCAGGCCGCGCTCGAACGCCGCGGTCACCGCCGGCACATCGGTGCTGCCGACCGGCTGCGCCTGGCGGAAGGTGCGGTCGGCCACCACGCGCTGGTCGGCGACGTGGATCAGCTTGGCGTTGACCTCGATCACCACGGTCGGCGTGGCCTGCCCCTGGTAATCCGATTCGAAGCGGCGCACGTCGGTGGACAGCTTGTAGTCGGCGCGGATGCCGGCGGTGCTGCGGGCCACGCCGCGGATGCGGCCGGAATCCTCGAAGCCACGCAGCAAAGTGTCCTCGATCATGTCGGTGGCCGGCTGCGCCCAGCTGGCCCCCTTGTAGATCTCAAGCTGGGATGGTGTCGGGCGCACATTGATGCGCGGGCTGTCGACCATGCGCGCGGCGCTGGGCTTGGCCAGCACCAGCTGCCAGCTGGCCTGCGGCCACGCCGGGTCCGCCTTGACCTGCACGGACGGCGAGTACAGCGTCACCGCGGTTTTCTCGCTGCTGCCGAGGATGGAGCAGCCACCCAGCAGGGTGACCATCGAAGCGGCCAGCAGCAGGCGCGGAAGGGTGGTCGGGCTCATTTGGGTTCGAACTCCTTCGGTGCGTCGCGGCCCAGCAGGTAGCGCGCGGGGTTGTTCTCGAGGCGGTCGCTGACCCGGCGCAGGTCGCGGATCAGGCCACGCAGTTCGGTCAGCGTCGGGCCCAACTGGCCGAGGCCATCGTTGGCGAAGCTGTTGATCGCGGCGCGGTTCTCGCCAAGGATCGAATCGGCGTTGCCGGCGGCCGAATCGAGCTTGGCCAGGGTCGCGTCGAGCTTGTCGATGATGCCGGGCAGCTGCTGCACAAGATTCTTGTCCAGGCGCTCGATGGTGCCGTTGGTGGTCTTCAGCGTGGTGTCCAGGCTGCGGGCGGCATCGCGCGCGCTGAGCAGCAGCGCCTGCGTGCCCTGGTCACGGTCGGCCAGGCCGCCGCTGATCGTCTCCAGGTTGGCCAGCGTCGCGTTGATCGACGCCACGTTGCGGTCGCTGAGGATCTGGTCCATGCGCTCGACGATGCGGTTGGCGACGTCGGTGATGTTCTGCAGCGCCGAGGGCGTGGTCGGGATGATCGGTGCCGGGTCCTTGTTGACCGTGGTCAGCGCCGGCGACTGGGGCGTGCCGCCGCTGAGCTGGATGATCGACGGGCCGGTCAGGCTGGTGATCGCCAGCTTGGCGCGGGTATCGGTCTTGACCGGCGTGTTGGAGTTCAGGCGGATGCGCGCAACCACCTGGCGCGGGTCGTCCGGCACCAGGTTCAGTTCGGTGATCGAGCCCACCGCGATGCCGTTGTACTGCACCGGGCTGCCCACCGACAGGCCGGTCACCGCTTCGCGGAACACCACGCGGTACTCCTGCCAGGTGCGGTCGGAGGAGTACTTGGCCGCCCACAGGCCGAAGGCCAGCAGGGCCAGGCCGGTGATCAGGGTGAACGCGCCGATCAGCACGTAGTTGGCTTTGGTTTCCATGGCTCAGGCACTCTCGATCTGTTCGCCACGCGCGGCGCGCGCGCGGGGTCCGTGGAAGTATTCCTGGATCCACGGATGATCCAGTTTCTCGATGTCGGGCAAGGCGGCGTTGGCCACCACCCTGCGGTCGGCGATCACCGCGACCCGGTCGCAGATCGCATACAGCGTGTCCAGGTCGTGGGTGATCAGGAACACGGTCAGCCCCAGCGCTTCCTGCAGCGTCTTGATCAGGCGGTCGAACGCCGCCGCGCCGATCGGGTCGAGGCCGGCGGTGGGTTCGTCCAGGAACAGCAGCGGCGGATCCAGCGCCAGCGCCCGGGCCAGGCCGGCGCGCTTGCGCATGCCGCCGGACAGCTGCGAGGGCAGCTTGTTGATCGCGTCGGCGGGCAGGCCGGCCAGTTTCACTTTCAGCAGCGCCAGTTCGTAGTGCCAGCGCTCGGGCAGTTCGCGGTGGTGTTCCTTCAGCGGCACCTGGACGTTCTCGCCCACGGTCAGCGACGAGAACAGGGCGCCGTCCTGGAACAGCACGCCGGTGTTGCGTTCGATGTGCAGGCGGCTCTCGGCGTCGTCGGCACGCGCATCGCGGCCGAGGACTTCGATCTGCCCAGCATCCGGCACACGCAGGCCCAGGATCGAGCGCATCAGCACCGACTTGCCGGTGCCCGAGCCACCGACCACGCCCAGGATCTCGCCGCGGCGTACGTCCAGATCCAGGTCTTCGTGCACGGTCTGGCTGCCGAAGCGGTTGACCAGGCCACGCACGCGGATGGCCAGTTCGTGGCCCTGGTCGTCGCGCATGTCGATGGATTCGGGGAGGGCGGATGTGCTCATGTCACCAGTCCATGTGCATGAACCACAACGCCGCGAAGGCGTCGATGATGATCACCAGCGAGATCGTCTGCACCACGCTGGAGGTGGTGCGCTCGCCGACCGACTGCGCGGTGCCCTCGACCTTCAGGCCCTCCAGGCAGCCGATCAGGCCGATCACCAGGGCGAATACCGGCGCCTTCGACAGGCCCACCAGCAGGTGCCGCACTTCCATCGTCTCGTGCATGCGCGCGATGTACATCTGCGGCGGGATGTCGAGGTCGAACGCACCGACGGTGATGCCGCCGGCCAGGCCGGCGATCATCGCAATGAAGGTCAGCAAGGGCAGGGTGACCAGCAGCGCCAGCAAGCGTGGCAGCACCAGCAGGTCGACCGGGTCCAGGCCCAGCGTACGCATCGCATCGATCTCCTCGCGTGCCTTCATCGCACCGATCTGCGCGGTGAACGCGCTGGCGGTACGGCCGGCCAGCACGATCGCGGTCAGCAGCACGGCGAACTCGCGCAGGAAGGCGATGTTGACCAGCTCGACCACGTAGATCTCGGCGCCGAAGTCGCGCAGGATGGTCGAGCCGAGGAACGCGATCACCGCGCCCACCAGGTAGGACAGCAACGCCACCAGCGGCACCGCATCCAGCCCGACCTGCTCCATCTGATGCACGGTGGCGGTCAGCCGGAAGCGGCGGGGTTCCTTGATCAGCCGCGCCGCCTTGACCAGGTTCTCGCCGAGGAAACTGCACAGGGCCTTGATGTTGTGGCCGGTGGCGTGGACGCTGACGCCCAGCCGCTCCAGCGCGGCCAGCACGCCGAAATCGCGCTTGGCCTTGGGCCGGTCATCGGCCACTTCCTCGATGGTGCACACCAGCGCCTGGTGGTCCGGGCGGAACTGCAGCGCGTCTTCGTGGAGATCGGCGCGATGGGCCACGCGCAGCACCTGCAGCACGCCGGCCGAATCGAGCTGCTCGATGCCGGTGGCATCGATGCCGGTCAGCGCGTCGGGAACGCCGCGCAGGACTTCGGCCGCGGCCAGCGCGGTCTTCAAGGTCCAGGTGCCGGACAGGCGGATCAGGCCCGGGTCGTGGGCATCCTGTTCGAGCTGGGGGGCGAGGTTCGGGGTGACGTGGGCCATTCGGGTCGCAGCATAACCGGTCTGTATCGGGCTTCGCGTCGAACTTGGATGAATTTCTCCGGTGGGCCCCAGCGTAGGTAATACTACGGCGCATGTCCGCAGATGCTCACACGATCCCCACGCCCCAGGCCACCTACGCACAGCGCGTGGCCTTCGTTTCCGAGATCGCCGGACGCCTGCACAGCTATGGCACCACGGCCCAGCGCCTGGAAACGGCGGTGGTCGCACTGGCCCGCCAGCTCGATCTGGATTGTGAACCGTGGTCGAATCCCACCGGTATCATTCTCAGCTTCAGCGATCCGGCCCAGGCGATCGGCTCCAGCGACATCACCCGCGTGATCCGCCTGGCACCGGGTGAGAACGACCTGCACAAGCTCAGCGTTGCCGACCACATCGCCGAAGAGGTGTCCAACGGGCGGATGAGCATCGCCCAGGGCCACACTGCGCTGCGCCAGCTGGACAAGGATCCGGGCCGGCGCGGCAAGCTGCGCACCATCCTGTCGTTCACCCTCGGCGCGGCGGGCGTGGCCGGCATGTGGAAGCTGCCGTGGCTGGACATCGCCACCGCCGGTGTCATCGGCCTGATGATCGGCCTGCTCGGCATGGTCACCGATCGCCGCCCGGCCACCCGCGAAGCCGCCGAGGCACTGGCCGCGCTGCTGGCCGGCATGGTTGCCACCCTGGTGGCGTCCTTCATCGGCGCGCTCAACCTCAATACGGTGATCATCGCCTCGCTGGTGGTGCTGCTGCCCGGCATGTCGCTGACCAATGCGGTCAATGAGCTGGCCAGCCAGCACTGGGTATCGGGTACCGCGCGCTTTGCCGGCGCGCTGACCACCATCATGAAGCTCAGCGTCGGCGCGATGATCGCGGTGACCCTGGCCGATGTGCTCGGCCTGGATCCGGTGATCCGGGCCGCGCGGCCGCAGGGGCCGTGGGTGGAGTGGGGCTCGCTGCTGACCGCCGCGTTTGCCTTCGCGATGCTGTTCAAGGCCAATCGCCGCGATTATCCGTGGGTGATTGCCGCCTCGGTGGCCGGTTATGCGATCTCCAAGTTCGGCGGCCATGCCTGGGGCGCACCGGCCGGTATCTTCCTGTCGGCAATGCTGCTGACCGCCGGCGGCAACCTGTTCGGACGCCTGGTCGGGCGTCCGGGCGCGATCATCCGCCTGCCGGGCATCATCATGATGGTGCCCGGCAGCACCAGCCTGCGTGGCGTGCTGACCCTGGTCCAGCAGCAGGACGTGGGCGCCGGCCAGAGCGTGTTCCTCACCGTGCTCAACGTGGTGATGGCGCTGGTGGCGGGCCTGCTGTTCGGCAACCTGCTGATGCCGGCGCGCAAGACCCTGTAGAGCCGAGCCCACGCTCGGCTTCGGATATGGATAGCCGAGCGTGGGCTCGGCTCTACAAACAAAAAACGCCGGCTATCGCCGGCGTTTTTCATTGCTCCCCGATCCGGCCTCAGGCCTTCTTGATCAGGAAATCTTCCGGCTTCTTGTTGCCCTTGGCGGTCAGTTCAGCCATCCAGCGCGGCTGCTTGCCACGGCCGGTCCAGGTTTCCTTGGGGTTGGCCGGGTTGCGGTACTTCGGGGCAACCTTGCCCAGCTTGCGGCCGGCGGTCTTCGACGGCGCCTTGGCGGCCGGGGCGGCCTTGCGGGCACGCGTGGCCGGGGCGCTGCCGAACAGTTCTTCGATGGTGTAACCCTCGGTCTTGGCCAGCTTGGTCAGCTGGGCCCGGACCTTGGTGATCGGCCGGCGCTTGGCGACGATGGTCTGCTGCTTCTTCGCGGTACGGATCAGGGCGCCCAGCTCGCGTGCTGACAGGCCGGTCAGGTCAATGCTCATTTACGGTTACTCCGGAAACTAATGTGTGGACGGGACAAGCCAGTCCATGGCGTCGGCGGACAGAATAGAGATGAATTAATCACAGCACAAATGCAGGCGGGTCATGGCGTGGCGGCATGCAGACGCCGTCGCGGTGATTTTGACCGGATTATGTCCGCTGCAATATCGGGGAAGGCCGCGGCAAAAAAAAGACCGGGGCAGGCCCCGGTCGTTTTTGCTGATCAGCCCTGCAGTCGCTGCAGCAGGGTGGCCTTGTCCAGGCTCTCCGCCTCGCTGGCGCGGCGCGCGCGGTACTCGTAGGTACCGGCGGCCAGGCCGCGTTCGCTGACCACCACGCGGTGCGGGATGCCGATCAGTTCCATGTCGGCGAACATCGCGCCCGGGCGCAGGCCGCGATCGTCGAGCGCGGCGTCCAAGCCCGCGTCGCGCAGCTCCTGCAGCAGGCTGGCCGCGGCATCGGCCACGGCGGCATCGCCCTTCGGGTTGATCACGCACACCACGACCTGCCACGGCGCCATCGCGTCCGGCCAGATGATGCCGGCCTCGTCATGGTTCTGTTCGATCGCGGCAGCCACCACGCGCGAGATGCCGATGCCGTAGCAGCCCATCGCCATCACCGCCGCCTTGCCGTTTTCATCCAGCACGGTGGCATCCAGCGCTTCGGCGTACTTGCGGCCCAGCTGGAACACGTGGCCGACTTCGATGCCACGGGCGATCTTCAGTTCACCGCCGTCCACGGCACGATCACCGGCACGCACGTTGCGGATGTCGGCCACTTCCGGTTCCGGCAGGTCGCGGCCCCAGTTGACGCCGGCCAGGTGGAAACCGGCCTCGTTGGCGCCGACGACGAAGTCGGCCATTGCCGCCACTTCGCGATCGGCGACCACGCGGATGGCCTTGGCCGGGGCGACCGGGCCGAGGAAGCCCGGCACGCTGCCCAGGTACTCGGCGATTTCCGCCTCGCTGGCGAAGCGCTGCTCGTCCAGCCCGGCCACCTTGGCCAGCTTGATCTCGTTGACCTCATGGTCGCCACGCACCAGCACCAGCACGAACTGCTGTGCCTCGCCTTCGCCGGCGATCAGTGCCACCGACTTCACCGTGCGCTGCAGATCGATGCCGAGCAGGGCCGCGACGTCCTCGCAGGTCTTCTGGGTGGGGGTATCCACCTTGCGCATCGTTTCGGTGGCGGCCGCACGCGGTGCCGGATCGGCGGCGATCGCCGCCTCCATGTTGGCCGCGTAGTCCGAACCGGTGGAGAACACCAGTGCGTCTTCGCCGGAGTCGGCGATCACGTGGAACTCCTGCGAAGCATCGCCACCGATCGCGCCGGAGTCCGCCTGCACCATGCGGAAGTCCAGGCCGAGGCGGGTGAAGATGCGGCTGTAGGCCGACTTCATGTTCTCGTACTCGCGCACCAGGCACTCATCGTGCAGGTGGAACGAATAGGCGTCCTTCATCAGGAACTCGCGCGCGCGCATCACGCCGAAGCGCGGGCGGATCTCGTCGCGGAACTTGGTCTGAATCTGGTAGAAGTTCACCGGCAGCTGCTTGTAGCTGGACAGCTCGCTGCGCGCGAAGTCGCAGGCGGCTTCTTCGGCGGTCGGGCTGTAGCAGAACACCTGGTCCTTGCGGTCCTTGATCTTCAGCAGCTGCGGGCCGAACTTCTGCCAGCGGCCGGTCTGCTCCCACAGTTCCTTCGGCTGGATGGTCGGGATCTGGAATTCCACCGCGCCGGCCCGGTCCATTTCCTCGCGAACGATGCGCTCGACCTTGCGCAGCACGCGCAGGCCCAGCGGCGACCAGGTGTACAGGCCCGATGCAAGCTTGCGGATCATGCCCGCGCGCAGCATCAGCCGATGGCTGGTCAGCTCGGCGTCGCTGGGGGTTTCCTTGGTGGTGTGCAGGTGGAACTGGGAGAGGCGCATCGTCGGCTTCGGATAACGGCAGAGACGTCTATTCTGCCAGCCCGGCCGGGGGGAGGGGTATCGGCAGGGCTGCGCCCTGCACCTGCGGGTAGTGCCGGCCGCTGGCCGGCAACTCAGAAGCAACAGCCGAAGCAACAGCGGGTTTCCCGTGGGATGTCGGGGGTGGGGCCGGTTGCGGGGGACGCCGTAAATCCGTCCATGGAGGCTCGGTCGCGCCATCCATGGCGCTCACGCCCCCGCAACCGGACCCACCCCGCCTTCGACAGTTTCCTGCGAGTTGTCGGAATGGCTCCTGGGGTCAGATCCGTTCTCCGCAGGAAAACGGATCTGACCCCGGATTCAATTCGAGATCCGACAGATTTCATCCACGCATGGCGTGGATCTACTGGCCACCGGGGATCTGTCGGGGGTGGGGCGGTGTCGGATTGCGGGGTGTCAGCCGCATGGATGCGGCTGCCAAGCCTTATCTGATCGGAATCTGGCAGCGTAGGTGTCGAGAGCCGGCGTGGGCCGCCGTGTAAGCCTGGATCTCGACGATCGCCATGTAGCTTGGCGCCCACGCCGGAA
>NZ_JCAFST010000008.1:0-204580 GCF_059369535.1 Stenotrophomonas sp. YJH_SMC_122
TCAACATTCTCGCCAGAAAGCTGGCCAGGATCGCTTGGGGCGTCTTCAAGAGCGGCCGGGACTTTGACCCGGCCATGCTGAAAGTGGGTCAAACCTGCTTCCAGCAGGCTTGACCACGAACATAGGATCTCGGCTCTACAGCAAGCAGGTCCCGCGAGCAGATCACTCCGCGCCATGCGTGGATGCATGCGTGCCAACCGAGGTTGGCACCTGCCTGAGGCGGTGGCCGTGGACGCCGGGGCATCACGCCCCGGATTCATCGGGCTTCACCCGGAACCACGCCGCGTACAACGCCGGCAGGAACACCAGGGTCAGCACCGTACCGACGATCAGGCCACCCATGATCGAGATCGCCATCGAGCCATAGAATGCGCTGCGCGACAGCGGAATCATCGCCAGCACGGCTGCCAGTGCGGTCAGCACGATCGGGCGGAAGCGGCGCACCGTGGCATCGATGATCGAATGCCAGCGGTCATGCCCGGCATCGATGTCCTGCTGGATCTGGTCGATCAGGATCACCGAGTTGCGCATGATCATGCCGGCCAGTGCGATCGTGCCCAGCAGCGCGACGAAGCCGAACGGCGCCCGGAACAGCAGCAGGAACAGCGTCGCGCCGATGATGCCCAGCGGCGCGGTCACCAGCACCATCGCTGCACGCGAGAAGCTGCGCAGCTGCAGCATCAGCAGCGTGGCCACCACCACCAGGAACAGCGGCATGCCGGCCTTGATTGAGTTCTGGCCACGCGCCGAATCCTCCACGGTACCGCCGGTTTCCAGCAGGTAACCACTGGGCAGCTCGGCACGGATGCCGTCCAGTGTGGGCAGGATCTGATGCACCACGTCCAGCGCCTGCATGCCATCACTGATGTCGGCGCGCACGGTCACCGTCGGCAACCGGTTGCGGTGCCAGATGATGCCGTCCTCGAAGCCGTACTCCATCGTCGCCACCTGCGACAGTGTGATGCTGCCACCGTTGGCGGTGGGCATCGACAGGCTGGACAGCAGCTCCAGCTGGTTGCGCTCATCGGCCGGCCCGCGCAGCAGCATCTCGATCTGGCGATTGCCCTCGCGATACACGCTTACCGATTGCCCGGCCAACGAACTGGACAGGAACTGGCTGACCTGGGCGCTGCTCACGCCCAGCGCGCGGGCGCGCTCCTGGTCGACCACCAGGCGCACCACCTTGCTCGGCTCGCTCCAGTCCAGGTTGACGTTCATCACGTGCGGGTTCTCCCGCACCTTGGCCTCGACCTGGCGCGCGATCGCCTGCACCTTCTCGATGTGCTCGCCGGAGATGCGCATCTGCACCGGATAGCCGACCGGCGGGCCGTTCTCCAGGCGGGTCACGCGCATCTGCACGTCCGGGAACTTCGGGATCACCTCGTGCAGCAGCCAGTCGCGGGTGCTTTCACGCGACGTGATGTCCTTGGCCAGCACCACGAACTGGGCGAAGTTGGTCGCCGGCAGCTGCTGGTCCAGCGGCAGGTAGAAGCGCGGCGAACCGGTGCCCACATAGGACACGTAGTTGGCAATGCCCTCGCGGCTGGACAGCAGCTTCTCCAGCTTCTCGGCCTGGGCCTGGGTCGAGCGCAGCGAGGCGCCCTCGGCCAGCTCGATGTCCACCATCAGTTCCGGCCGGGTCGAGTCCGGGAAGAACTGCTGCGGCACGAAGCGGAACATCATCAGCGAGAACACGAACAGGCCGATGGTCGCCGCGATCACCCACCAGCGATGCCGCAGGCAGGTATCGAGGAAGCGACGGAAGCTACGATAGAACGGGCGCTGGTACGGATCGTGGTCGTGCCCGTGCTGCGGCGGCGCGATCAGATTGGCCAGCGCCGGATAGCGGTCGGCCCACTGCTGGCGCTTGGCGTGCCAGCGCGCGGACAGGCTGCCCGGCTTCGGCGGCTGCGGATTGAACAGGTCCGGCAGCATCTTGTCGCCCAGGTAAGGGATGAACAGCACCGCTGCGATCCACGACACCACCAGCGCGATGGTCACCACCTGGAACAGCGAGCGGGTGTATTCACCGGTACTCGATGCCGCAGTGGCAATGGGCAGGAAGCCGGCCGCGGTGATCAGGGTGCCGGTCAGCATCGGGAACGCGGTCGACTCCCAGGCGAAACTGGCGGCGCGCAGGCGGTCGTAGCCCTGCTCCATCTTGGTGGCCATCATCTCCACCGCGATGATCGCATCGTCCACCAGCAGGCCCAGCGCCAGCACCAGTGCACCCAGCGAGATCTTGTGCAGGCCGATGTCGAAGTAGTGCATGACGAAGAAGGTCATCGCCAGCACCAGCGGAATGGTCACGCCCACCACCAGGCCGGTGCGCAGGCCCAGCGAGAAGAAGCTGACCAGCAGCACGATCACCACCGCCTCGGTCAGCACCTGCACGAACTCGCCGACCGACTCTTCCACCGATTGCGGCTGGTCGGACACCTTGCGCAGCTGCATGCCGGCCGGCAGGGTCTTCTGCAGGCGCTCGAACTCGGCATCGAGGTTGGCGCCGAGCTTGAGGATGTCACCGCCATCCTTCATCGCCACCGCCAAGCCGATCGCCTCTTCGCCCATGAAGCGCATCTTCGGCGACGCCGGATCGGCGAAGCCGCGCTTGACCTCGGCGATGTCGCCCAGGTGCACGGTGCGGTCGCCGGCGCGGATCGGGAACTGGCGGATCGCTTCGATGTCGTTGAACTGGCCGGTCACCCGCAGCTGCACGCGATCGGTGGCGGTCTCGAAGAAGCTGGTGCCGGTCACCGCATTCTGGTCGGCCAGCGCCTGCTGCACCTGCTGCATCGACACACCCAGCGTTGCCAGCCGGGTGTTGGACAGTTCGATCCACACCTTCTCGTCCTGCAGGCCGACCAGGTCGATCTTGCCGACATCGGGTACGCGCTGCAGTTCCAGCTGGATGCGGTCGGCGTAGTCGCGCATCACTGCGTAGTCGAAGCCCTTGCCGGTCAACGCATAGATGTTCCCGTAGGTGTCGCCGAACTCATCGTTGAAGAACGGGCCGACGATCTCGCGCGGCAGCGTCGGGCGGATGTCTCCCACGCGCTTGCGCACCTGGTACCACAGGTCCGGGATCTGCTTGGAACGCAGGCTGTCGCGCGCCATGAAGATGATCTGCGATTCGCCCGGGCGCGAGTACGAGCGGATGAACTCGTACTCGCCGGTATTCATCAGCGCCTTCTCGAGCGGCTCGGTCACCTGCCGCGAGACCTGCTCGGCGGTCGCCCCCGGCCACAATGTGCGCACCACCATCGCCTTGAAGGTGAACGGCGGGTCCTCGGACTGGCCCAGGTGCTTGTACGACCATGCGCCGATCAGCGCGAAGGCCAGCATCGCAAACAGCACCAGCGGGCGGTTGGACAACGCCCACTCGGAAAGATTGAAGCGGCGCACCGGCTTACTCCCTGGCCTTGGCGGCAGCGGCCGGCGTAGCCGGCTTCAGCACGGGACGGTTCTGCCGGTCCACGGCGATCACCGGCTGACCGGCCCGCAGCAGGTGGCCACCCGCAGCAACCACCCAGTCACCCCCGCTCACGCCCGACAGTACCGGTACCGTCTCGCTGCCAAACGCACCGGTGGTAACCGTTGCGGCCTTCAGCGTGCTGTTGGCCGGATCGACCACCCACACGCTGGCGGCACCATTGGCACCGCGCTGCAGCGCGCCGAGCGGCAGCTGCAGGGTGCCGTGGCGGCCGGCGCTGCTGTAGACGCGGGCACTCTGGCCCAGTTCGACGTCGGCCAGCGTATCGGCGGGCAGGCTCACCCGGGTCGCATAGGTGCGTGCCTGCGGATCGGCAGCGGCGGCGATCTCCCGGATCGTGCCCGGCAGGCGCTGGCCGGGGCGGTTCCACAACTCCACCTCGACCGGCTGGCCCACCGCATAGTCGCGGATGGTGGCCTCGGGCAGGTCGATCAGCACTTCGCGGCCACCGTCGGCGGCCAGGTTGAAAATGGTCTGCCCGGCGGACACCACCTGCCCGGCCTCGGCCTCGCGGCTGGCGATCACACCGTCGGCCGGCGCACGCAGCTGTGCGTAGCCGGCCTGGTTGCGCAGCACATCAAGGTTGGCGCGAGCGGCATTGGCCTGGCCCTGCGCGGCCTTGAACGCGGCGGACTGCTGGTCCAGCTGCGAGCGGCTGACCAGCTGCTGGTCGGCCAGCACCTGGTAACGCTTGAGGTCATCGCGGGCGCGCACCAGATCGGCTTCGGCTGCCGCCAGCTGTGCCTGCGAGGCACGGGCCTGCAGCGCGAAGTCGGCCACGTCCAGCTCGGCCAGCACGTCGCCCTTCTTCACCCGTTGCCCGGCATCGACGTGGCGCTTGACCAGGTTGCCGCCAACGCGGAACGACAGCGGACTTTCCTGTCGCGCACGCACCGTACCCGGGAACGCCGCCGGCGCCTGCCCGGCCTGCTCGCCGGGGTGAACCACCAGTACCGGCACGGCCGCCGCCGGCGCCTGTTCCTGCCCCGAACAGGCTGCCAGCGCAGCCATCCACACCATACCGCCCATCCAGCGCACGATCTTCATCGGTCAACGTCCTGAAAACGCAGGGTTGCAACTTAAGGAGGGAGCCGCGACTGCCGGCCCAATTTAATAAACCGGTCGGTATAGTATAAATATCGAACCGCTTGGTCTAGTATTGTCGCGATGAGTTCTCCCACTTCCCGCAAGCCGTCGGCCAAGCCCGCTGCCAAGGCCGCCGGACCCGGGCGCCCCAAGGACCTCGGCAAGCGCGCGGCGATCCTTGAAGCAGCCAAGGCACTGTTCATCGAACAGGGGTATACCGGCGTGAGCATGGACACCATCGCCGCTCAGGCCGGCGTCTCGAAGCTGACTGTGTACAGCCACTTCGGCGACAAGGAAACGCTGTTCTCC
This sequence comes from Stenotrophomonas sp. YJH_SMC_122, assembly GCF_059369535.1. Lineage (NCBI taxonomy): Bacteria > Pseudomonadati > Pseudomonadota > Gammaproteobacteria > Lysobacterales > Lysobacteraceae > Stenotrophomonas > Stenotrophomonas sp. YJH_SMC_122. The sequence goes on from NZ_JCAFST010000008.1 coordinate 4,889, forward strand.
GAGGCGGTGCAGTCAAAGTGCATTGAAATGCTGCCCGACGCGTTGTTCGTAGCCGACGCGGACGGCCCGCTGCGCGACCAGCTGATCGGCATCGGTCTGGCCTTCTTTGAACTGATCACCTCCGACGCGGCGATCTCGATCCAGCGCATGATGATGGCGCCGGAGACCGACGAACGCCTGCGCGCGCTGTTCTGGAAAGCCGGCCCCGAGCGTACCTGCGAGGCGCTGGCCGATTTCCTGCGCGCCCGCGCCGAGCGCGGCGAACTGGATATCCCCGACTGTGCTCTGGCCGGCGAGCAGTTCCTGACCCTGGTCAAGGGCGAAGTGCACATGCATATGATGTGCGGCATGCCACTGTCACCCGTGGAATGCGACCCTCTTGCCCACGTGACCGCCAGCATCGACTTCTTCCTGCGCGCCTACGCGCCGCGAGGGGCCGGACCGGCTGAATAACCAAAACTGAACGAACCGGAGGTCGCGATGACTTCCGGCACTGCGACCCCGGCCCCCGGCAGCTGATGCTCTGGGCGCGCCGCCGGCCTCCGGCACCGGTAAAATGGCCGGCCCACTGCGCTGGATTTGAACCTCATGACGATTGATTACGCCCACGCCCGCGAACTGATGGTGGAACAGCAGATCCGTCCCTGGGACGTGCTGGACATCAAGGTGCTCGACGTCCTGGCCCGCCTGCCGCGCGAGGCCTTTGTCGCCGACGCACACCGGGCACTGGCCTACGCCGATGTCGAACTGCCGATCGGCCACGGCCAGAAGATGATGAAGCCGGTCATCGAGGGCCGTACCCTGCAGGCACTGGACCTGCAGCCGGGTGACGAAGTACTGGAAATCGGCACGGGCAGCGGCTTCCTGTCGGCCTGCATCGGCGCGCTGGCGCGCGATGTGCTGAGCCTGGAAATCGACCCGGAGCTGGCCGCCGCTGCGCGTGCCCGCCTGGACGCCTCCGGCCTGGGCAGCAACGTCCGCGTGGAAGTGGCCGATGCCCTGTCCTGGCAGACCGAACGCCGCTTTGACGTGATCTGTGTCACTGGTGCGGTCGACGTGGTGCCGTCACAGTTCGCCTCGTGGCTGCGTCCGGGTGGCCGCCTGTTCGTGATCCACGGCCGCTCGCCGGCGATGGAGGCCCTGCTGGTCAAGGCCGACGGCAGCTCCGAGTCCCTGTTCGAGACCGATATCGATTACCTGCGTGGTGCCGCCCCGGCCCCCCAGTTCCACCTCTGAGTCCAAGGAAGCCGCAATGATCCGCCGATCCCTCGCTGTTGCGCTGGCCACTGCCCTGCTGCCGTTGTCCGCCCATGCCGCCGACCTGCTGCAGGTCTACGAAATGGCCCGCAACGGCGATCCGCAGCTGTCGGCCGCCGAATCGACCCGGCTGTACGACAAGGAAGGCGCCGTGCAGGCGCGTGCCGCCCTGCTGCCGCAGATCAACGGCCAGGCCGCGCTGAACCGCACGCGCAGCGAGCCGAACGCCGACGCCAACTCCGGCTCGTTCACCAACAAGCGCCGCACCTACACGATCGACGGCAGCCAGACGCTGTTCAACTGGACCCAGATCAACAACCTGCGCTCGCAGCGTGAGCTGAGCAAGGCGGCGGACTTCACCCTCGAATCGGCCAACGACAACCTGATCGTGCGCACCTCGGCGGCCTACTTCAACGTGCTGGTGGCGATCGAATCGCTGAACGCCGCACAGACCAATGAAGCGGCCGCGAAGAAGCAGTTCGACTTCGCCGACAAGCGCCTGGAAGTGGGCCTGGCGCCGATCACCGACGTGCACGAAGCACGCGCCCAGTACGACCAGGCGCGCGCCAACACCATCATTGCGCAGAACACCCTGGCCGATAACTACCAGGCCCTGACCGAACTGACCGGCCAGCCGGTGACCAACCTGCGTGGCCTGCCGACGGACTTCCGCCCGGAAGTGCCGGCCAACCGCGGCAACATTGACGAGCTGGTGCAGCAGGCCACCACCCAGAATCCGGCGCTGAAGGCGCAGGAGCTGAAGGTCAGTGCCGCCGAAGCCGGCGTGCAGGCTGCCCGTGGTGGTCATTACCCGACCCTGTCGCTGGGCGGCAGCTGGGGCAAGAGCGCCACCTGGGGCGACAGCACCGGTGCCGGATCGCTGTCGCCGGATGCGCGCACCAACAGCATCGGCCTGACCTTGAGCGTGCCGATCTTCTCCGGTGGTGCCACCCAGTCCGGCGTGCGCCAGGCGCTGGCGCAGCGTGACATCGCCCAGGACGGCTACGAGCAGCAGAAGCGTGCCCTGGATCGCAATACCCGCAATGCCTACCAGACCCTGGTGCAGGGCATCAGCGAGGTGGAAGCGCGCCGCCTGGCGGTGGTCTCGGCGCAGAGCGCGTACGACGCTTCGCAGGTCGGCCTGGAAGTCGGTACCCGTACCGTGCTGGATGTGATCCAGAACCAGCGCATCCTGTTCTCGGCGCAGCTGGACTATGCCCAGGCCCGCTACACCTTCCTGCAGAACCGCCTGCTGCTGAGCCAGTCGCTGGGTGCGCTGGACGTGGCCGAACTGCAGGACGTCAATCGACTGCTGACCCAGGACGCGGGCAACCCGGCCACGACCACGCACTGAGTCGTCGCCCCTGCAACGAAAAAGCCACCCGCGAGGGTGGCTTTTTTGCAGGTGGTGCATCCACGCGCTCGTCCCCGGCGTGGCCCCACGAACCGTCAGCCCGGCCATGCGCGCAGGCGTTCCAACGCCGCAAGCACGCACAGCGCGGCTGCCAAGGGGGCCAGCATCGACATCATCAGCCCGCAGCCGGCTGCGCCTTGCCGGGTGTCATCCCGACGCCGCAGCACCGCCAGGCACAGCGCCGCCATCACCACCAGCGTCGCTGGACCCGGCAGCGCCGGCAAGGTGCCCTGCGGCAGCCACAGCACCAGCATCACCGCCGGCAGCCCAACCACCATTGCGCTCAGGCGCGTGCGGGATCGTCCCGCCGCGTCAGCTGCGCGGAGCCACAACGATGTGGCCAACCGGACGGCCAGCATCAGCAGTACCAACTGCAGGGCGGCCAGGCCCGCTGCACCGGCCAGGGGCAACAATGGCAGCATCCACTGCAGCTGGGGATGCACCTGCAGCGCCACGGCCAGTGGCCGGGTACTGGCGAGCGCGGAGAACTCGACCAGCCCGGCCTGCAATGCTGCCAGCACGATCAGCAGCAGCATCGCCAGCAACGAGACCAGCGCCAGCACCGCCGGCTGCCACATCGCGCCCTGGCGGCGCAGCGCAGGAAAGCCCAGTGCCAGGCCCACGCTGGCAAATATGCCCAGCAGCGGCACCGCAGCCGCCAGCACCCCCCCCAGCCCGAAGCGATATGGCGCCGTCGCCGGAGGCAGCCAGGGAACCCAATGCCCGTAGTGCACGTGACGCGCCGCCAGCGCCAGCAGCAGCACCCCCACACCGATCTTCACCGTCAGCAGCGCACAAGCCGCCAGGGCCACACCCCGCGGCGGCAGCAACGCGAGCGCGGTCAACATCAGCAGACCCACGGCCGCCGCTACCTGCACGGGCAGCCAGTCGTTGGCATGGAGGCCTCCGGTAGCCAGCACGGCATGTACATGGCGGGCCATGGACTGTGCCGCGCCCGCCGTGGTCGCCATCAGCTCAAGCAACAGGATCGCGCCCAGAACGACGGCCACCCGTGGCCCCCAGCTGGCGGCCAGCAGCCCGTACAGGCCATTGGCCACCGGCAGTCGCAGCACCAGATCCTGCAGGCAGCACAGCACCAGGCCAGCCCCCAGTGCGGCCAGCAACAGGCTCAGCACGATGGCGGGGCCCGCCTGTGCCGCCGTGTGCTGGCCCACCAGCGCGATCACACTGCCGCCCACCAGCAGCGTCAGTGCCACCACAGCCAGGTGGTCCATCCCCAAGCGCGCCCCACCGGTGCCGTCCCTGCCCCTGTCGCCGTCCATCGCAAGTTCCCTTGATATCCGCCCAAGCGCGGTCGACAGCAGGCTGGCAGCCTGCGTCGTCCTGCGGAATCGGAATCGGTGCTGCGTGCGCCACGATGTGATGGCAGGCACGCTGCCATCGGCAGGGTCGGTCCAGCAACGACAGAAAAATCGTCGCTAAGCAGAATTGATGAAGTTGATCACGACAACGCTGCGCAGCGCCGCCGACGCAGCAACGCCGGGATCACTCGCGCGGTGGTGGCAGATGCGGTGCGACCAGCGCAAGCGTGCGCTGCAGCGCGCCACGGCCATTGCTGACCAACGTGCAACCCGCACGCGCCATGTCTTCGCGGGCCTGCGCATCTTCAAGCAGATGCTGCAGCAGGTCGCCCACCGCCTGCGCATCTTCGCCGATCAGCAGCGCACCGGCCTCGCGCATGCGCCGGGAGATTTCCGCGAAGTTGTGCAGGTGCGGGCCGGTCACCGCCGCGGTTCCCATCGCAGCGGGCTCCAGCAGGTTGTGGCCACCGATGGCCTGCAGGCTGCCGCCGACGAAGGCGACCTGGGCGCAGGCGTAGAACGGCATCAGCTCGCCGAGGGTATCGATGACGAACACGTCTGTGGCGGCGTGCGGCCACTGGTCCACGCGGCGGGTCGCCACGCTCCAGCCCTGTTCGCGCGCCAGCGCTTCCACCTTCGCGAAACGTTCGGGATGGCGCGGTGCCCACAGCAGCAGCAGATCCGGATGCTGCTGGCGCAGGCGCCGGTGCAGGTCGATCACCGCCTGTTCTTCGCCATCATGGGTACTGGCGGCGATCCATACCGGGCGCGCGCCCGGCACCCGTGCATGGAACTGTTCGACGAAGCCCTGCACGTCCGGCGTGGTGATGTCGAACTTCAGGTTGCCCAGTGCCTGCACCTGGCCGGGCTCCGCCCCCAGCTGCACGAAGCGCTCGGCATCGTCCTGCGACTGCGCGGCCACGCAGGTGACGGTGCGCAGGGCGCGGCGGATCAATGCGGCCAGCAGCCGGTAGCCGCGCAGCGAACGCGCCGACAACCGGGCATTGAGGATGTAGACCGGAACACCACGGTCACGGCAGCCGAACAGCATGTTCGGCCACAACTCGGTTTCCAGGATCAGCGCCAGGCTGGGCTGGAAATGGCCGAGGAAGCGGTTGACGCTGCCCGGCACGTCGTACGGCAGGTAGACATGGTCCAGCGCGTCGCCCCAGAGCGCACGCACGCGCTCGGAGCCGGTCGGAGTGATGGTGGTGATGACCCAGCGGATGTCCGGGCGCTGCTGGCGAAGGGCATTGACCAGCGGCGCGGCGGCATTGACCTCGCCCACCGAGACCGCGTGCAGCCACACCCGCGGCTGGCCGGTCGGCTGCGGATAGGAGGCGTAGCGTTCGTCCCAGCGCCGGAAGTACTCACGGACCCGGAAGCCGCGCCAGACCAGGTGGTACACGGTGATCGGCAGCAGGATGTAGAGCACGACCGAGTACAGGCCGCGCAGGATCCATTCGACAGGGTCTTTACGCATGCGGCAAGGATACGGGAGCCCCCCGGGAAAGACACGCGGCCGCCTTGGTAGAATGGCCCCATGTCAGATGCCTCCACCGCCGTCCGCCCGTCGCTGCGCGATCCGCGCAACTGGCCGATGTTCGCCGCCATGCTCGGCGCCTTCGCCATCGCCCGCCTGCCGTGGATGCTGCAGCGCGCGCTGGGCCGGGGCGTCGGCTGGATCACCTGGCGCCTGCTCGGCAGCCGCCGCCGCGCCGCCGAGGTCAACCTGCAGCTGTGCTTCCCCGAGAAGGACGAAGCGTGGCGGCAGCGCCTGGTGCGCGACAGTTTCGATGCGCTGGGCGTCGGCGTGTTCGAGTGCATCCGCGCCTGGTGGGGCAGCATCGACAGCATCCGCCCGCAGGTACGGATCGAAGGCCTGGAACACCTGCGGCAGATGCAGGCCGAAGGCCGCGGCGTCCTGCTGGTCTCCGGCCACTTCATGACCCTGGAAATGTGCGGCCGCCTGCTGTGCGACTACGTCGATCTTTCAGGCATGTACCGCAAGCACAAGAACCCGGTGTACGAGTGGGCGGTGAAGTTCGGCCGCCTGCGCTATGCCAAGGCGATGTTCGCCAACGAGGACATCCGCGCGACCGTGCGCCACCTGAAGAAGGGCGGCTTCCTCTGGTACGCGCCAGACCAGGACATGCGGGGCAAGGACACCGTGTTCGTGCCGTTCTTCGGCCACACCGCTTCGACCATCACCGCCACCCATCAGTTGGCACGCATGACCGGCTGTGCGGTGATTCCGTACTTCCACCGTCGCGAAGGCGGAAAGTACTTCCTGAAGATCGGCGCGCCGCTGGAGAACTTCCCCAGCGAGGATGTGGAAGCCGATACCACCCGGGTCAACCAGGCCATCGAAGCGATGGTGCGAGAGGCTCCCGACCAGTACCTGTGGATCCACCGCCGCTTCAAGCGCCAGCCGGGCGGCCGGAGCGATTTCTACAAATAGCCGGATGCGGTGGAAGGGCCGGCGTCCTCGCGGTAGTCGCCAACCTTGGTTGGCGCCGGATGAACCGAGGCCGGTCCCGGGGAGCCCACCAAGGTTGGCAACTACTGCATCGGCGGAGATTCGTCCGATTCGCGGGCCAGCAGACTGCCGGCGAACAGGGCCGCCAGCAGCACGGTCAGGCCGCCCCAGAACGCGGAATAGAACGCCAGGTGCGTATTGAGCGGGAACACCGTGACCGCCAGCGCCAGCATCGCCGGTCGGGCCCGATCACGCGCAGCCGCCGGAGCATAGCGCCAGGCCCGCCAGGCCTGCGCCACCGCCGCCAACCACAGCAGCAGGCCCAGAACGCCGGTCTCGGCAAGGATTTCCAGCACGATCTGGTGGGCGTGCAACGCCGGTTGGTTGCCCCACACGGCGGGGCCCTCATCTGACACGCAGGCCGGATACGCATCGCGGAAGCCGCGCGCACCGACACCGTTGACCGGATGCCCCTCGATCATGCACACCGCCGCGGTCCAGATGCGCGCGCGGCCCGAAAGCGCCTCGTCAACGCCCTGCCCGTCTTCGTTCCATGCCTGTGCCGTGCGCGCAACACGCTCGCGCAGCTGCGGCACGCCCGCTGTCAGTGCGGCCGTGCCCAGCGCTGCCACCAGGGCCAGCAGCAGCAGCCGCTTCCAGCCGAACTGGCGCACGCCGCTGTAGGCCAGCACCAGCACAAAGGTGATCCACGAGGCGCGCGAGCCTGCCAGCAGCAGCACGCATCCCAGTGCGGCAGCGGCCAGCAACCACCCTGCATTGCCGAAACGCCGTGCCATCGGCAGCAGCAGGAACGGTGACAGGCTGGCCAGCACCTGGCCGAATTTCAGATTGCAGGGCCCAAGCGCGCCACTGAGGCGGTCGGCCAGTGCGGCTTCGTCGGCCGGGCACAACGCGTGGCCACTCACGGCCAGCTTCAGGTGTTCCAGCGACCAGAACCACGGGCTGGTGCCAGCCAGCGCCTGCACCAGCGCATCCAGCGTCCACGCGCCGGTGATCAGCGCCAGGCCACCGAAGGTCAGGCGCCGCCGTTCCGGCGTGGCCACCGCGATCGCCACCAGCCACATGAAGGGCAGGTAGCGCAGTCCGGCGGCCGCCTTGGTCCACGAGGCCGAAGGGTCGATCGCATCGATGGCCGAAAACGCCTGCGGCAGCCAGTAGCCGAGGAACAGGATCGAGGTCAGCGCCCACGCCGCCGTGCTCAACAGGTGCGGGCGGCGCTGCAGCCGGCGCATCACCATGCGCGCGGCAGCATAGAGCGCGCCAAGGCCCAGCACGGTTTCGGCAATGCCCGGCAGCGGCCACATCGCCACGTACGCCAGCACCCACCAGGGCGCCCAGCGCCCGGCACGGTCGTCGCGCACGATGGCAGCGGGGTCAGCCGGCGAGATCGGCATAGAGGCGGAGGGTATCGCGCTGCATGGCCTGCAGGGTAAACGGGATGCGGGTCGGCAGGGACGGCGGCTGCGCCAGCAGGGCCAGCGCACGTTCACCCAGCGCGCGCGCGTCGCCGAGCGGCACCGCACCGTTGGGCTGCAGCTGCTGCAGCAGTTCGCCGACGCCACCATGGTCCCAACCCAGCACCGGGCGGCCGACCGACAGCGCCTCGACCACGGTGCGGCCAAAGGCTTCCGGCTTGTCCGACAGCTGCAGCACCAGATCGCTGGCGGCGTAGGCCTGGGCGATGCGGACGGTAGGCGTGCTGATCTGTACGGCCTCGGCCACGCCCAGTACCGCGGCCTGGCGGCGCAGGTCAGCCACGTAGGCCTCGCGCCCGGGTTCGTCGGTGCCCAGCATCCACAGCTGGGCAGGCACGCCGGCGGCACGCACGTCGGCCAGCAGCTGCAGCGCGTGGGCGTGCCCCTTCAGCCGGGTGCCGCGCCCCGGCAGCAGCAGCAGCGGGCCTTCGACCTGGGCCAGCCACGGGTAGTCGGCCGCCAGGGCCAGCCGCGGGCGGCGGTCGGCGCGCGCCACGCGCGGGAACTGGCCGACATCCACACCCCGCGGTATGACCTGCAGGTTGTCTTCCGGCACCGTCGGGTAATGGCGCTGCACGTAGGCGCGCACGGTGTTGGAGACGCAGATCACGCGTTCGCCACTGGTCATCACCGCGCTGTAGCGGCTGGGCGAGTTCAACCCGTGCACGGTGGTCACCCAATGCGGGCGCTGTGCGGCGGGCATGGCGCGGATCGCGTACAGGCCCAACCAGGCCGGCAGCCGCGAACGGGCATGCACGATGTCCGCGCCCACTTCGGCAAACAGCCGACGCAGGGTCGGCAGATGGCGCAGGGTCAGCACCGACTTCCGGCCGATGTCCAGGGAGAGGTGCTCGGCACCGCTGTCCAGCAGCGGCTGCACCAGGCGGCCACCGGCAGACACCACCAGCGCGCGATGGCCGGCGGCAACCAGGGCCGCAGCGATTTCCAGGGTCGAGCGCTCGACACCACCGGAGTGCAGCGCCGGCAGCAACTGCACCACGGTCAATCGGCGCATCGAAGGGGCCGCCGTTTAGTCGGCCAGCACGAACACGGAACCGCAGTACGGGCACTGCGCTTCGCCGTTGGGCTCGTCTTCGATCGGCAGGTACACGCGCGGATGCGAGTTCCACAGCGCCATTTCCGGGGTCGGGCAGCTCAACGGCAGATCGCTGCGGTGCACGGTGTAGCGCTTCTCGGCGTTGGCGGGCGCGGTGGCGGTATGGCTCATGGCGGATTCGGTGAACGGGTTGCGAGGCCCGTGATTCTAGCATCTGGGCCGCAACGACATTGCGCCGCAACGGGCCTCTACGCGCTCCTGCGAAGGTCGCGTAGCTGCGCGCGGCACGCGGCGCGATGGCCGCCACGGGAATTCTGCGGCTGTTCCGGCAGGTGGGCTCGCCAGAATCGGCTCCAGCGATATTTCCCGCATTTGGATCGAACTAAATGGCACTTGCCAGCGCGCGGCGGCTGTTGCAGGATCGGGCCAGGTCGCACCCCGACCCACCCAATCCAACCCGATCGCATGGCCCGCCCCCACCGGACCGGCATCGCCTCTTCCACTGCCAGCCTGGCGGGCGGAGCGATGCTGTCCGTGGTATCCGCCGATGCGGGTTCGCCCGCCGCCAGCCCTTCCGGGAGACCCTTGCATGACCCTGTCCGATCCGCGCCGCGCCCTGCTTCCGCTCGCCCTGGCCCTGGCCTGTGCGACCCCTGCGATGCCGGTGCTGGCGCAGGGGCTGCAGACCTCGTTCGAACCGGGCGAACCTGCCCCGGCGCAGGCCACCGGTGCGCTTCAGGTCACGATCGGCAATGGACCGGCCGCGCCCTACGCCGCCAAGCGCAACGCCGGCTACAGCGGCCTGCATGCGCTGCGCTACAGCAGCGAAGGCGGCAGCGCGCGGCGCGAACTGTTCAAGGCCGACCTGCCCATCGAGGCCGATACCACGCTGTCGTGGCTGGTGCTGCCGGAAATCGTCGGCAAGGACACCGTCGCCTCGACCTATGTATCGCTGGACCTGCTGCTGGATGATGGCAGCCGCGTTTCGGCCGGTGCGGCACGCGACCAGCATGGCGTGGCGATCGGCGCGCGCGCGCAGGGCGAATCGAAGACGCTGTACCCGCAGCAGTGGGCCCGCAAGGCGGTGCGGCTGGGCGACGTGCCCACGCTGAAGGGCCGCCGCGTGGTGGCGATCGAGCTGGAGGTGGCCAGTGCCGAGGGCGCGCCGGTCTCTGGCTGGATTGATGACGTGCGCCTGGATACCCAACCGCGGCAGCGGCCGCAGCGCGTCTCCGACTGGGTGCTGACCACCCGCGGCACCCAGGCCAACGGCACCTTCTCGCGCGGCAACAATTTCCCGGCCACGGCGGTGCCGCACGGGTTCAACTTCTGGACCCCGGTGACCGACGCCGGCGCACTGAACTGGCTGTACCGCTGGAACGAACAGAACGATGCGCAGAACCGCCCACAGCTGCAGGCGCTGGCACTCAGCCACCAGCCCAGCCCGTGGATGGGCGACCGCCAGACCTTCCAGGTGATGCCCTCGGCCAGCCGTGGCGTGCCGGAGGCCGACCGCAGCAAGCGCGCGCTGTCGTTCGACCGCCGTCATGAAAGCGCGCGCCCGTACCGCTACGACGTGCGCTTCGACAATGGCATCGCTGCTGCCATCGCACCGACCGACCATGCCGCGCTGTTCCGCTTCGAGTTCCCCGAGGGCGGTGACGCCAACCTGCTGTTCGACAATGTCGATGCGCGTGGCGGCCTGACCCTGGACACGGCCACGCAGACCCTCAGCGGCTATACCGATACGCGCAGCGGCCTGTCCAACGGCGCCAGCCGCATGTACGTGGTGGCCAGCTTCGACAAGCCGTGGCGCAGCAGCGGCCGCCTCGAGACCGGCCGCCCGACCGGTTACATCAAGTTCGATGCCGGCAGCGACCGGCAGGTGACGATGCGCATCGCCACCTCGCTGATCTCGCTGGAACAGGCGCGTCACAACCTGGCGCTGGAAATCTCCGCCGCCGACACGCTGGAAAGCGTGGCCGGCCGTGCGCAGGATGCATGGGACGCGCGCCTGGCCCGCTTCGACATCGGCGATGCCAGTGACGACCAGAAGACCACGCTGTACTCCAGCCTGTACCGGCTGTACCTGTACCCCAACTCCGGCCACGAGAATGCCGGCAGCGCGGCCGCGCCTGACTGGCGCTACGCCAACCAGGCCAGCGCCAGCGACGACAACACCGAGGGCAGCGCGAACCGCAGCTTCACTGGCGTGCGCGATGGCAAGGTGTTCGTCAACAACGGCTTCTGGGACACCTTCCGCACCACTTGGCCGGCCTATGCACTGTTCACGCCGGACGATGCCGGGCAGATGGTGCAGGGCTTCATCGAGCAGTACCGAGCCGGTGGCTGGATCGCACGCTGGTCGTCGCCGGGCTACGCCGACCTGATGGTCGGCACCAGTTCGGACGTGGCCTTCGCCGATGCGTGGCTGAAGGGCATCGGCGGCTTCGATCCGGCCGAGGCCTACGCCGCCGCGCTGAAGAACGCGACCGTGGTCCCCCCCGACCGCCATGTCGGCCGCAAGGGCATGGACCGTTCGACCTTCCGTGGCTACGCCAGCGCGGACGTGCACGAAGGCATGTCGTGGACGATGGAAGGCGCACTGAATGACTTCGGCATCGCCAACATGGCCGAGGCCCTGGCCAGGCGCGCGACCACGCCGGCCGCACGCGAGCGCTACAGCACCGAGGCCGACTACTTCCGCCATCGCGCCGCCAGCTACGCGACGATGTTCGATCCGGCCGCCGGCTTCTTCCAGGGCCGCAAGGCCGATGGCCAGTGGCGCGTGGACGCCAGGGCCTACGACCCGCGCGTGTGGGGCCACGACTACACCGAATCCAATGGCTGGACCTTCGCCTTCACCGCCGTCCACGATGGCGAAGGACTCGCCGCGCTCTATGGTGGCCGTGACAAGCTGGCAGCGAAGCTGGATACCTTCTTCTCCACGCCGGAAACCGCCGACCCCGCGTTTGCCGGATCCTACGGCGGCACCATCCACGAGATGACCGAAGCGCGCGATGTGCGCATGGGCATGTACGCGCACAGCAACCAGCCGGCGCACCACATCCCATGGATGTACCTGTACGCCGGGCAGCCGTGGAAGACCCAGCAGCACGTGCGCGAGATCCTGTCGCGGCTGTACGTCGGCAGCGAGATCGGCCAGGGCTATCCGGGCGACGAGGACAACGGCGAGACCTCCGCGTGGTACGTGCTGGCCTCGCTGGGCCTGTACCCGCTGCGCATGGGCGCCCCGGAGTACGTGATCGGTTCACCGGCATTCGAACATGCGAGGGTGGAACTGCAGGGCGGCGCGGTGCTGGCCGTGAACGCGGCCAACAACTCACGCGAGAACGTCTACGTGCAGTCGCTGAAGATCAATGGCAAGCCGTGGACGAAGACCTGGGTGCCGCACGAGCTGATCGCCAAGGGCGCGACGCTGGACTTCGTGATGGGGCCGCAGCCGTCGCGCTGGGGCAGCGGCGTGGATGACGTGCCGCGCTCGCTGACCGCGCGGGGCCAGCGCCCGCAGCTGCTGCACGACCTGCTCGGCAGTGGCGCCAAGGCGACGCTGGCCGATGGCCGCGCCCTGCCGGCGCTGGTCGATGACGATGCGGCCACCACCGTCGGCCTGGGCGGCGGCGCAACCATCGCACTGACCGGCCTGGGCGACGGCGCGCCGACCATGTATACGCTCACCAGCGGTGACGGCCGCATCCAGGGCGGCGAATGGACGCTGGAAGCGCGCAGTGGCAACGGCCGCTGGATGGTGATCGACCAGCGCAGCGGCGAAGCGTTCGAGTCTGCCCGCCAGACCCGACCGTTCCGCATCGCCAAACCCGGTCGTTACAGCGAGTATCGGCTGCGCCTGGCCGCACCGGGCCGGCTGCCGCTGGCGGAGATCGAACTGTTGGCGCCCAGCGCCGTACAATGAGCCCCATGCGCTACCGTCTGCTGCCTCTGGCCCTTGTTGCCCTTTCCTTCTCCAGCTTCGGCCAGACCCAGGCCTTTGATGCGCAGCTGACCCGCGACGGCGTGACGCTGAACTACCAGGACGCCCGTGGCGCCCTGGCCGCGCCGCAGCGCAAGCGGATCATCGATACGTTCTACTTCGCCTACCTGCGCGAACGTGCGGACTTCCACCCGGCCGCGCCGTCGATGGTGCGCATCGTGATCGACCCGGACTACACCGGGATCGCCTTCGTCGGTGACAAGGACCAGGCCGCAACGATCACCATCAACCCGGGTTGGCTGGCGCAGCACCCCAACGACATCGACCTGGTCACCCATGAGGCCATGCACATCGTGCAGGGCTATCCGGGCTATGGCGACGCACGGGTGCCGGGTTGGCTGGTGGAGGGCATCGCCGACTACGCACGCGACCGCTACGGCATGGACAATGCCGCTGCGGGCTGGGCACTGCCGGGCAAGGTCGAGAAGGGGCAGAACTTCGACAGCGGCTACCGTGTCACCGGTGCGTTCCTGAAATGGGCCGACGCCGAACATCCGGGCCTGGTGCTGGCACTGGACAAGGCCCTGCGCGACGGCCGCTATGCACCGGCGCTGTGGCAGAAGCACACCGGCAAGGCACTGCCGGCGCTGTGGGCGCAGTACGCCAAGCCGCGTTCCGACGCTCCGCCGCCGGCCCCTGCACGCCGCGGCAAGCGGCGCTGACGCCCCCGCTGTCGCCGGCGCCTCAGCGCGACTGCACGAAACCGGCGTACAGCGCGAACAGCTGCTGGAAGTACCGCCGCGCCACTCGACTGCGCATGACACCCTCGCCGATGGGAAGTTGGTCGGGCCCAGGGTGGGAAGGCCGGTCCGGTCCCTTCCCACGGCCGGGCCGCGTGGGCGTATTGGGCCGCAGCGGCGTTGCAGGGAAATGACCGGGCGGCGTAGCGCGTGTGGCACAGACCGGAGTAGGACCGGCCGCTGGCCGGCTGCCGTCGTGTATCTGAACACGATTGGGGTTGCCGGCCAGCGGCCGGCACTACCCGTTTCCGCTGCGCGGAAACAAAAACGCGCCCCGTGGGGCGCGTTTCCGCAGCTGTCGCTGGAAAGAAGGCTTATGCCTTCTTTTCCGCTTCCAGCTGCTTCCTGATCTGCGCATCGACCGCCGCAATGGCGGTCATGTTCAGGATCCGGCGCGAGGTCGCGCTGGTGGTCAGGATGTGCACCGGCTTGTTCACGCCCATCAGGATCGGGCCGATCGCCACGCCGTCGGTGAACACGCGCACCAGGTTGTAGGCGATGTTGGCCGCTTCCAGGTTCGGCAGCACGAACAGGTTGGCGCGGCCCTGCAGGGTCGAGCCCGGCAGCAGCTTCTGGCGCAGCGCTTCATCCCATGCGGTGTCGCCCTGCATTTCGCCATCCACGTTCAGGCGCGGGTTGCGCTTGAGCAGCAGCTCGCGCACCTGGCGCATCTTCAGCGCATCCTTCGAATCATGGCTGCCGAAGTTGGAGTGCGACAGCAGCGCCACCTTCGGCTCGATGCCGAACAGCTTCATGCGATAGGCCGCCTGCAGGGTCGCCTCGCACAGCTGCTCGGCGGTCGGATCTTCCTGCACGTGGGTATCGACGAAGAAGAACACGCCCTGCTGGTTGATCACGCCGGTCATCGCCGAGGTCGAGGTGACCTTCGGCTCCAGCGGCAGCACGCTGCGCACGTAGCCCAGCTTCTTGTGGAAGCGGCCGACGATGCCGGTCAGCATCGCATCGGCTTCGCCACGGGCGACCATCACCGCTGCGATCAGGGTCGGGCGCGAACGCATCAGGTTCTTCGCCGCAGCCACGGTCACGCCACGGCGCCCGGTCAGGCCGTGGTAGTACTGCCAGTATTCGTTGAAGCGCGGGTCGTCGTTGATGTTGGTGACTTCAACGTTCTCGCCGATCTTCAGGCGCAGGCCGAGGCGCTCGATGCGCGACTCGATCACTTCCGGGCGGCCGATCAGGATCGGATGCGCCAGGCCGTCATCGACCACGTTCTGCACCGCCTGTAGCACCACTTCCTCTTCGCCCTCGGCGTACACCACGCGCTGCTTGTCGCTGCGGGCGCGGTCGTACACCGGCTTCATCATCAGGCTGGTGCGGTAGACGAACTGGGCCAGCTTGTCGCGGTAGGCGCCCATGTCCTCGATCGGGCGCGAAGCCACGCCCGAATCCATCGCGGCCTGGGCCACGGCGGCCGACAGTTCCACCAGCAGGCGGCGGTCGAACGGGCGCGGGATCAGGTATTCACGGCCGAAGCTCGGGGTCTCACCGCCGTAGGCCGAGCCCATGTCGGTGGCCGCGCGGCGCGCCAGCGCGGCGATGGCGCGCACGCAGGCGATCTTCATTTCCTCGTTGATCGCGGTGGCGCCCACGTCCAGCGCACCACGGAACAGGTACGGGAAGCACAGCACGTTGTTGACCTGGTTCGGGTAGTCCGAACGGCCGGTGCCGATGATCGCGTCCGGACGCGCGGCGCGCGCCACCTCCGGCATGATTTCCGGGGTCGGGTTGGCCAGCGCGAAGATCACCGGGTCCGGCGCCATGGTCTTGACCATGTCGGCGGTCAGGATGCCCGGTGCCGACAGGCCCAGGAAGATGTCCGCGCCGTCGACGATCTCGGCCAGGGTGCGCTTGTCGGTGTCGCGCGCATAGCGCTGCTTTTCCGGGTCCAGGTCGGTACGACCGGTGTGGATCACGCCCTCGCGGTCGAAGGCCAGGATGTTCTCCGGCTTCAGGCCCAGCTGGACCAGCATGTTCACGCAGGAAATGCCGGCCGCGCCCATGCCCGTGGTCGCCAGCTTCACTTCCTCGATCTTCTTGCCGGTGATCGCCATCGCGTTGAGCACGGCCGCGCCGACGATGATCGCCGTGCCGTGCTGGTCGTCATGGAACACCGGGATCTTCATGCGCTCGCGCAGCTTGCGCTCGACCACGAAGCACTCCGGCGCCTTGATGTCTTCCAGGTTGATGCCGCCGAAGGTCGGTTCCAGCGAGGCGATGATGTCGACCAGCTTGTCCGGGTCGGTTTCATCCACCTCGATGTCGAACACATCGATGCCGGCGAACTTCTGGAACAGCACGCCCTTGCCTTCCATCACCGGCTTGCCGGCCAGCGCGCCGATGTTGCCCAGGCCCAGCACCGCGGTGCCGTTGGAGATCACCGCCACCAGGTTGCCGCGGGCGGTCAGCTCGCTGGCCTGCTGCGGGTCGGCCTTGATCGCTTCACAGGCATACGCCACGCCCGGCGAATACGCCAGCGACAGGTCGCGCTGGGTCAGCATGGGCTTGGTAGCGGAAACCTTGATCTTTCCCGGCGGGGACATCCGGTGGTAATCGAGGGCGGCCTGTTTGAAATCTTCGTTGGACATCGATGTGGGTTACATGAATGGGCAGAAGGGACAGGGGATCATACCCCCGTTGGAGCGTCTGGACCTGTCGCTATCCTGTCGCAACCATGCTGCGACCGCACAATTCCGTACCGTATGCGACGGGAGCCCAGACCAGCATCGGCGCTGCCCATGACAGCCATGGGACGCCCTGAAACGCCGCGGGGCCGTACCACTGACGTGACCGGCCCCGCGGTACCACACACCTGGATCAGCCCTTGGCCGGCAGCGCCTCGGGCAGCGCATCGACCGGCGGCGGCAGTTCGCTCTCGCGGCCATCCAGCGCCAGCTGCAGGCGGTTGCGGTCCAGCGCGCCTTCCCAGCGCGAGACCACCACGGTGGCCACCGCATTGCCGATGAAATTGGTCAGCGAGCGGCATTCGCTCATGAAGCGGTCCACGCCCAGGATCAGCGCCATGCCAGCCACCGGCACCTCCGGCACCACCGCCAGGGTGGCGGCCAGGGTGATGAAGCCGGCGCCGGTGACGCCGGCCGCGCCCTTGGAGCTGAGCATGGCGACCAGCAGCAGCGCGATCTGGTGGCCCAGGGTCAGTTCGGTGTTGGTGGCCTGGGCGATGAACAGCGCCGCCAGGGTCATGTAGATGTTGGTGCCGTCCAGGTTGAACGAGTAGCCGGTCGGGACCACCAGGCCCACCACCGACTTGCTGCAGCCGGCGCGTTCCATCTTCTCCATCAGCGACGGCAGCGCCGACTCCGACGAGGACGTGCCAAGCACCAGCAGCAGTTCGGCCTTCAGGTAGCGCGCCAGCTTGAACACCGAGAAGCCGCACAGGCGGCAGACCACACCGAGGATCACCGCCACGAACAGGAAGGCGGTGAGGTAGAACGAGCCGACCAGCCAGGCCAGGTTGATCAGCGAACCGACGCCGTACTTGCCGATGGTGAAGGCGATCGCACCAAAGGCGCCGATCGGGGCGGCCTTCATCAGGATATGCACCAGCTTGAACACCGGGGCGACCAGCGCCTCCAGGAAATTCAGCACCGGCTTGCCCTTCTCGCCCACCATCGCCAGCGCGATGCCGAACAGCACGGCCACGAACAGCACCTGCAGGATGTTGCCATCGACAAAGGCACTGAGCAGCGTCTTCGGAATAATGTCCATCAGGAAGCCGACCAGGGTCAGGTCATGCGACTTCTCGACGTAGCTGTGCACTGCAGTCTGGTCCAGCTCGGCCGGGTTGATGTTCATGCCCGCGCCGGGCTGCACCACGTGCGCCACGATCATGCCGACGATCAGCGCCAGCGTGGAGAAGAACAGGAAGTACGCCATCGCCTTGGCGAACACGCGGCCCACCGTGCGCAGGTGGGTCATGCTGGCGATGCCGGTGACGATGGTGAGGAAGATCACCGGCGCGATGATCATCTTCACCAGGTTGATGAAGGCATCGCCGAGCGGCTTCATCTTCTCGCCAACCAGCGGTTCGTAGTGGCCGAGGATGGCACCCAGGACGATCGCCACGATCACCTGGAAGTACAGCTGGCGATAGATCGGCAACGGCTTTGCAGGCACCGCTGCTGCGGTCGGGATGTGCATGGCGGACTCCGGAAGGGGCGTTTTCAGGCACGTACGGTCCCGGGACTGCACGGGAACCGTTACCGTGGAAACTGATCGCAGGTCCTGTACAGCACGCACAGGGGTGCGACCAATGGACGCCTTTGTACGCGCCAGGCACGCCGGCGCAGATAACCTATTGGTACTAGCCCCCCGGTTCAGGTGGCACAGGTGCCTACACTGGCGCCGCACCGCCCAGAAACGGGAAGGCCGGTGGCCCGGGCTGAACGGCTGGGCATGTCCCTGCGAAAGTTTCGGCCCCTGCGGCCGTTGATGTCCTGTCCACACGCAATCTGAGAGAGCCGCACCCAACATGCGCCCGAATCCCACCTTGCTGGCCCTGTCGCTGGCCGCCCTACCCGCCTTCGCTTCGGCTGCGGATTTCGACAACTGGCCGACCAGGTACACCTTCGGGGATGGCACCGAACTGGCGGCCACCGCCAACATCGCCTACGACTACAACGACTTTTCCTCGGCCAGTGGCCTCGAGGACGACGACGCCGTGCGCCGCAAGGAATTCGGTGCGACGCTGAAGAAGAAGGGCGTGTACGACGCGATGGTCTACTACGACTTCCAGGCCGATACCTGGCTGGACGTGTTCGTGCGCTTCGAGAGCAAGGCCTTCTTCGGCCGCGACATCGGCCGCTTCCGCTTCGGCTACATGAAGACCCCGGTCGGCCTGGACGCGAACACGTCCTCGCGTGCCGGCAGCTTCCTGGAAACCTCGCTGCCGGTGCAGGCCTTCTACGAAGGTCGCCGTACCGGTGTGGAATGGGTGCTGGAGCGCCCGCAGTACCTGCTGCAGGCCGGCGCCTATGGCGGCAAGGACCTGCAGGGCGACAACCCCGGCACCACCCAGGCGGTGCGTGCGGTGTGGACGCCGGTGAAGGCACCGGGTGACGTTATCCACCTGGGCCTGGCCTACTCGCAGGAGAACCCACGCGGCTACAGCGATGGCCGCGACGTGCACCACGAGGCCAGCGCCCGCCTGCGCGCGCGCCCGGAAGCCGGCCTGACCGACATCCGCTACGTCGATTCCGGCGCGCTGGTCACCGCCGACCAGATCCGCCGCACCGGCCTGGAAGGCATCTGGATCCACGGCCCGTTCTCGCTGCAGGCCGAAGCGCTGCGCGCGACGGTCACCCGCCATGACGGCAAGCCCGACTTCACCGGCAGCGGCCAGTACGCGATGGCCAGCTGGGTGCTGACCGGCGAATCGCGCCCGTACAACGCTGGCGCGGTGGCCAACATCAAGCCGGCGCACAACTACGGTGCAGTGGAACTGGTGGCGCGCTACAGCCGCCTGGACCTCGACGATGGCGACATCCTCGGTGGCCGCCAGCACGACCTGACGTTGGGCGCGAACTGGTACCTGACCAGCCACTTCAAGTTCCAGGCCAACTACGTGAAGGTCGACGCCAGCCGTCGTGGCGTGCACAGCACGCCGGAGATCTTCGAACTGCGCGCGCAGATGCACTTCTGACCCCTTCCACGTCAGACCCCGGCGGGCGTGCACGCCACGCCCGCCGGCCCTGCGTAGACTGCCGCCATGTACTGGCTCAGCCGCCACCGGATGCTGTTGCTGACGATCCTGGTGATGGTCGGTGGCACCGTGCTGTGCGCGGTCGCCGCTGGCCATTACGCCTGGCGGCGCGCGCTCGGCGACGAAAGCAGCCAGGTGCAACGCCAGCTGCAGCTGTATGGCCAGGGCCTGCAACAGCGCATCGACCGCTTCGGCACCTTGCCGCAGGTCATGGCGCTGGATCCGGATCTGCTGCACGCACTGCGTGTGCCGCCCTCGCCCGGCGAACGGCAGCGACTGAACCTCAAGCTGCAACGTGCCAATGAAGTCACCCGGGCCTCGACCCTGACGCTGGTCGGCCACGATGGTGTGGCGGTGGCAGCCAGCAACTGGGACCAGCCGACCAGCAACGTCGGCGAGAACTACAGCTACCGTCCTTATTACCGCCAAGCCCTCGCCCAGGGCCGTGGCCGCTTCTACGGCATCGGCATGACCACCGGCGTGCCCGGCTATTACCTTTCGCAGGCCATTGAGGATGACGGCAAGCGGCTCGGCGTGGTGGTGATCAAGGTCGAGCTGTCCGCGCTGGAACAGGAGTGGTTGAGCAGCCCGGACGTGGTGCTGGCCAGCGACGACCATGACGTCGTGTTCCTGGCCAACCGGGACAGCTGGCGCTACCGGCTGCTGCGTCCGCTGCGTGCCGGTGAGCGCCGCGAAATGCTCGATGCTCGTCAGTACGCCGACCGTGCCCTGCAGCCCTTGCGTGCACGTACCGAAGACGTGCTGTCCGATGGCGGCCGCATGGTGCGGCTGCTGGATCCTGCGCTGCCGCAGCCGATGCTGTGGCAAAGCCTGCCGCTGCCCGCCGAGGGCTGGAACCTGCACCTGCTGCACGACGCCAGCGCCGCTACTGCTGCCGGTCGCGCGGCGGCACTGACCGGCGGTGCCGCGTGGCTGGCCCTGGGCTTCCTGGTGCTGTTCGTGCAGCAGCGCAGGCGCCTGGCCAAGCATCGCCTGCGCAGCCGCCGCGAACTGGAAACCCTGCTCAAGCAGCACGCACAGGAACTGCGCACCGCACAGGATGGCCTGCTGCAGGCCGCCACCGATGCCGACAGCGGCCTCAGCCGCAGCCTCGAACACCTGCCACAGGGTGTGGTGGTGATCGACCGGGAACTGCGCCTGGTCGCGTGGAATTCGCGCTACCTGGAGCTGTTCCGCTTCCCCGTGGACCTGGTGCGCGTTGGCCGGCCGATCGAGGAACTGTTCCGCTTCAACGCGCGCCGTGGCCTGCTCGGTCCCGGCCCGGTGGACGAGGCCATCGAGCGCCGCCTGAACCACCTGCGCAGTGGCCGCCCGCATATGCGCGAGAGCGAGAAGGACGACGGCACGGTGCTGGAGATCCGCGGCAACCCGCTGCCCGACGGCGGCTTCGTCACCAGCTATGCCGACATCACCAGCTACAAGAACGCGGCGCGCGAACTGCGCTCGCTGGCCGATGCGCTGGAACACCGCATCGCCGAGCGCACCCGCGACCTGGACGAAGCACGCCGCGAAGCCGAGCAGGCCAACCGCTACAAGACGCGATTCGTCGCCTCGGCCGTGCACGACCTGCTGCAGCCGCTCAACGCGGCGCGCATGTTCGTCTCGGTGCTGCGCGGCAAGCTGGGCGACCCGGCGCAGCAGCAGACTGCGGACCACATCGATGCTGCACTGGCCGCGCAGGATGCGATCCTCAATAGTCTGCTGGATATCGCGCGCCTGGAATCCGGCAGCCTGCCGACCCGAGTGCAGGCGTTCCGGCTCGGGCCTTTGCTGCAGACGCTGGCGCGCGAATTCGGCATCGCCGCACAGTCGCGTGGCCTGGTGGTCGATTGGGTCGATACCAATGCGGTGGTGGTCAGCGATGAAGCCCTGCTGCGCCGGATCCTGCAGAACTTCCTGTCCAACGCGCTGCGCTACAGCGAACGCGGCCGCGTGCTGCTCGGCTGCCGTCGCCGTGAAGGCATGCTGTGGATCGAGGTGCACGACCAGGGCCCCGGCATTCCCGACGCGTTGCAGGGCGAGATCTTCGAGGAGTTCCGCCGCCTGCACGACGGCCAGCAGCGCGGCGCCGGCCTTGGCCTGGCCATCGTCGATCGCATAGGCCGCCTGCTTGGGCATCCGATCCGGCTGCGCTCGCAGCTGGGCCAGGGCAGCGTGTTCGCGGTGGGCGTGCCGTTCGGCGAAGCCAGCGCGATTCCCGCTACTGCTCCTGTGCCGGTGCTGGTGCAGGAACCGGCGGCGGACAACCCGCTTCGCGGTCGCCGGGTGTGGGTGATCGACGACGATCCGCACGTGTGCGCGGCCAGCCGCGCGCTGCTGGAGCGCTGGGGCTGCGAGGTGGCGCTGGCCGACGGCCCACCAGCGGCGCTGCTGATGGCGGCAACAGGCGCGGTACCGGAGCTGGTGCTGCTGGACGTGCGCATGGGCGATCACCACGGGCCGGTGCTGTACGAGACCTTGGCCGAACGGTGGCAGACCCGCCCGCCGGTGGTACTGGTCACTGCCGAGCGCGATGCGGGATTGCGTGAGATGGCCGCCGAGCGCGGCTGGGGAATGATGGCCAAGCCGGTGAAGCCGCCGGCGCTGCGGGCGCTGATGAGTCAGTTGCTGATCCGGCATCGCGGGTAGTTTCCAGCCAACGGCGCAGCCCCTCGTGGGTGGCTACGCAAAGCAGTTCAGCGGTGGGGCCGGGTAGATGGGCTGCACAGGGGACGCTGCAAGTACGTCCCTGTAAGCTCGGTCGCCGCAACCATGCGGCTCACGCCCCTGCGCAGCCCATCTACCCGGCCACGGACACGTTCCGTGCACGTCCACCCCGGAGAAGAAAAAAGATCAAAAGCGGGTCGCGCGCTGCGCTTGCTCGTGTAGAGCCGAGTCCGTGCTCGGCCTCGCGGACCGGCCGCAAAGCAGCCGAGCGTGGGCTCGGCTCTACAACAGGCCGCCTGCCAGGCTGCCTTTGCTTTTGATCTTCTTTTCTCTTCCGTGGGTGAGGAACACCCGGAATCTGTCAGCGGCCGGGTGGGTGGGTAGTGCGGGGTGTCCGCGGCATGGATGCCGCGGCCAAGCCCCCAAGGACGGGTTTACGGCGTCCCCGCACTACCCACCCACCCGGCCAGCCCTCAGCAATCCGGCTTTCCACGACCAACCAGACACCACCCACGAGGGGCTGCGCCGTTGGCTGGAAACTACAACCCGATGCCGGCGTCGCCTTCAGGCTCCAGCGCCTTCACCAGCACCGCGGCCTGGGTGCGGCTATGGCACTCGAGTTTTTTCAGGATGGCGGTGACATGCACCTTCACCGTGTTCTCCGCCAGCCCCAGCGTGTAGGCGATCTGCTTGTTGAGCAGGCCATCGGCCAGGCACAGCAGCACGCGGAACTGCTGCGGGGTCAGCTGGGCCAGGCGGCTGGCCAGCAGCGCATCGGCCTCCGAGCGCTCGGCGGCCATCGCCGGGAACCACAGGCCGCCGTCGAGCACTGCCTGCACGGCCTCGCCGATGGTCTCGGCCGGGGCCGACTTCGGGATGAAACCGGCCGCGCCGAACTGCTGGGCGCGGCGGATCACCCGCGGATGGTCGTTGGACGAGAGGATCACCACCGGGATGTCCGGATGCGAACCGCGCACGTGCAGCAGCGCGGAAAAACCGTGGGCGCCTGGCATGGTCAGGTCGAGCAGCACCAGGTCCACGTCCGGCTGTGCGTCGAGCGCCTCAGCCAATGCCTCGGCACTGGCCACCTCGCGCACCTGCGCCAGCGGCAGGCTCTGCCGCAAGGACTGCACCACCGCCGAACGCAGCAGCGGGTGGTCATCGGCGATCAGGATGGTGTATTCGCTCATGCCGCCATTGTACGGGCAGGTCGCCGCCTCAGCGCCCGGCCGGCTCGACGCTGCTGCGCCAGGCATCGAGGAACTGGCGACGCTTGAGCGCGTCCAGGTACACCAGCAGGCCCGGGCCGAGCTGGATCGGGCGGCGGCTGCGGCCGGGTGCATCGTCGCCCCGTGCGTTGCCGGTCACGATCGGCATCAGCCGCGCCTCGCGCGACAGCACCTGCTGGCCGCGTGGCGACAGCAGGTAGTCGAGGAAGCGCCGCGCTTCTTCGGGGTGCAGGCCGGTGCGCGGGATCACCGCGGTGCGCAGCACCACCAGCGTGTAGTCCTCAGGCTCGATGATGGCCAGTGGCGCGCCGGCATCGACACGTGCCTGCGCGTAGGAGCCGAGCACGTTGTAGACCAGCGACAGTTGGCCACTGGCCACCTGGTCCAGCAGCACGCCAGTACGCTCCTCGCGCACCACGTCGTTGTCGCCGAGCGCGCCCAGCAGCGCACCGGCGATGCTGCCGCGCTGCGCGTCCTGGGTCGCCAGCAGGTAGCCGACACTGCTGCGCTCGATGTCATAGGTGCCGACCCTGCCGCGCAGCGGTGCACCTTCCGCACGCAGCCGGTCGAGCAGCTGGCGCCGCGTGTGCGGCACCTTCGCCACCGGTAGTGCGCGGGTGTTGTAGACCATCACCACCGGCTCGTAGCTGATGCCGAATGCTTCGTTGCGCCATTGCGCCCACGCCGGCAGCGCGGCAGTCTGCGCCGAGCGGTGCGGCAGTGCGTGGCCATCGTTGACCAGCTTGGTCTGCAGGTCCATGCCGCTGGAGATCAGCAGGTCCGGTGATGCCGGCCCGCCGCGGTCGTGCAGGTACCGCGCGTACAGGTCCTGGGTGATGATGTCCTCGTACACCACTTCGGTGCCGGGGTGCAGGCGCTGGTAGTCGGCGATCACCACCGCGAACACTTCGATGTCGGTAGTGCCGTGGATGCGCAGCTGCGCCGTGGCCGCCCCCTTCGCAGGGAAGCGGCGCACGTCGCCCGGCGCGGCCAGCACCGGCAGGGCCAGCAGCAGGGCAACGGCCGTGGCAAACAGGCGGATCATGGACTGCTCCGTGGCAAGCGGATGGTGGCGATAAGCCCGCCCTGCGGGCGGTTGCTGAGGTCGATGCGGCCGCCATGGCTGTCGACCACGCGCTTGACGATGGCCAGGCCCAGCCCGGCACCGCCAGATGGCGCGCCCTCGCCACGCGCGAAGCGCTCGAACACGCGCTCGGCATCGGCCGCAGCGATGCCAGCGCCATGGTCGGCGATGGTCAGCACGGCCTGCCCGCCCTCCACGGTCAACGCGATCTGCAACGGGCCATCACCGCCATACTTCATTGCGTTGTCCACCAGGTTCTTGATCGCCTCGCGCAGCAGCAGCGCGTCGCCATGCACCTGCACCGGCTCGGCGGTCATCGCCAACTGCACGCGCGGTGCCGGGCCAGCCTGCGGCAGTGCTTCATGCAACGCCTGGTGCACCGTCTCGGCCAGGTCCACCGCCGCAAAGCGCTGCAGGTGCGAACGATGGATCACGCTGGCATCGCTGAGCAGCTGGTTGAGCAGCCGGCTCATGTGCGTGGCGTTGCGCTCGATCGCCTGCAGGCTGCGCCGCATGTCCTCTGGATCATCGTCATCCAGCGCCAGCTGCGCCTGCGCGCGCAGCGCGGCCAGCGGCGTGCGCATCTGGTGTGCGGCCTCGGCCATGAACGCGCGTAGTGTCTCGTTGCTGCTGGACAGGCGTTCCATGAAGCGGTTCAGCGCAGCCACCATCTGGTCCATCTCGCGCGGCACGCGGGCATCCAGCGGCTTCAGGTCGGACGGTTCCCGTCGCGACAGCTCGCGCTCCACCCGCACCAGCGGCCGGAATGCGCGATGCACGCCGAACGCCACCAGCGCCAGCAGCAGCCCGGACAGCACGCCGATCGCCAGCAACGCGCGGTTGACCATGTCCTGCGCGACCGCTTCACGCGCACGCCGGGTCTGACCGACCTGGACCTGCACCTCGCCCTGCGCCGAGGCGGCGGCGAAGCTGCGGCTGACCACCACGAAGCGCACGGTCTCGCCGCTGTAGGTGGCATCGAACAGCTGCGGCTGGGTACCGGGCCGGCGCGGCGGTGCCGGCAGGTCACCGTAGCCGGTGATCAGGGTGCCGCGGCTGTCGGCCACGCGATAGAACACGCGGTCCTCGGGCGCCATCGCCAGCAGGTCCAGCGCCGCATACGGCAGATCCACCTGCCACTGTCCATCGACCAGCGCCACCGAATCGGCGATGGACAGCGCCGAGGACACCAGCAGGTGATCGTAGGAACGGTTGGCGGCACGCTGGCCGTAATCGCGTGCGGCGAACAGCAGGGCCACCGCGAACACTGCCAGCAGCACGCCGAGATAGAGCAGCAGCGTGCGCCGCAGCGAACCCGGCGCCGCAGTCGCAGCGCGCACGTCAGCCATCGGCGTCGGCATCGGTATCGCTGGCTTCCAGCAGATAGCCAACGCCGCGCACCGTAGTGATGCGCAGCGGCGCGCCCGCCAGCTTCTTTCTCAGGCGGCCAACATACAACTCAATGGCATTCGGGCCCGCTTCGTCATCGAAACCGAACAGGCCGTTGCCGATCTCATCCTTGCCGACGACGTGGCCGAGGCGCCCGACCAGGATCTCCAGCAGGCGGTACTCACGGTTGGGCAGTTCGATCGGTTCGCCGTCGAGGCTGACCCGGTGCGCAGCGTTGTCGAACTGGAAGCCGCCGATCTGCACTACTTCGCTGGCCTGCCCGCGTGCACGCCGCAGCAGCACGCGGCAGCGCGCTTCGAACTCGCGGAAATCGAACGGCTTGCCGAGGTAGTCGTCGGCGCCGACGTCCAGCGCCTGCACGCGATCTTCAATGCCATCACGCGCGGTCAGCATCAGCACCGGCGTGCTGTCGCCGCGCTCGCGCATGCCGGCCAGCACGCGCAGGCCATCGAGCTTGGGCAGGCCGATGTCCAGCACCACCAGGTCGAAGCTCTGGTAGCGCAGCACGCTGGCGGCGGCCAGGCCATCAGCCTGCCAGTCCACGGCGTGCCCGCTACGGCGCATCCGGCGGATGATCGCATCGGCCAGATCCGGGTTGTCTTCGACCAGCAGCAGGCGCATGGGCACACGGGTGGGAGGGGAACCGAATGCTACCGCATGCCGCCGCCGAGCTCGCCGGGCACGGCGCGGCGAGATCGCCGGCACGCTTTTCGCTGCACCGCACAAACCGCTGACAGGACGATGACAGCTACGGCAACCCAGACTGCGGCCGCGCACCGTCCGGTGCCCACGATTGCCGCGCGCCTGGCGCGCACCTGGGAGGGTTTGTGGAATTCACGTTTGCCTGGCGGCGTCCTGCCGCCATGATGGCGCTGGCTGCCCTGTCGGCGCCGGCCTACGCCGCCGAAGACGACCGTCCGGTCACCGCCACCCTCGGTGGTCGCCTGCACCTGGATTTCGCCACCTTCGACAACGACAACCGCGGTACCCCGAACAAGGACGACACCGAGATCCGCCGCGCGTGGCTTGATGTGTCGGGCAAGTTCTTCGTGGTCGACTACAAGCTGGAAGCCGACTTCTCCGGCGACCGCGTCGAGGCCAAGGACGTGTACCTGGCACGCAGCTTCGGCAAGGCCGGCAAGCTGACCGTGGGCCAGTTCAAGCAGTACTTCTCGCTGGATGACCGTACCAGCTCCAACTACGGCAGCTTCCTGGAGCGCGGCAACGCCGGCACCACGCTGGCGCCGCTGTATCGCCTGGGTGCGTCCTGGCAGGCCAATCCGGGTGACTTTACCTGGGCGGCCAGCATCTACAGCCTGGAGAGCATCGACGCCTGGCAGGTGAAGGGCCGCGCAGCGGGGGGGCGCGTCACCTGGGCGCCCTCGCCCAGCGACGGTGACGTGCTGCACCTGGGCCTGTCGCTGGCCCGCGAGGCCTACGACAACCCGGGTGCCAACGGCGTGCCCGGCCTGCGCATCCGCCCGCGCCCGGCCGGCCATCTGTCCGACAACAGCCGCCTGACCCTGGTCGACTTCTCCGCCGGCCGCGATACCGACGTCAACAAGTGGTCGCTGGAATACGCGCAGGTGCGCGGCCCGCTGTCATGGCAGGGCGAGTTCAGTGGCGCCACCTTCGATGATGGCGCCCAACGCGGCGACGTGATGGCGGCCTACGGCATGCTCAGCTGGTTCGTCACCGGCGAAAGCCGTGCCTACGACCGCAAGACCGGCCGCTTCGCACGGGTCAAGGACATCCGCCACAAGGCTGGGGCCTTCGAAGTGGCGCTGCGCTACGACCAGATGTGGGGCGCGCAGCACCTCGATGGCGCGCCGGACCTGCGCCGTGGCAGCACTGAAGCGTGGACGCTGGGTGGCAACTGGTACCTGCGCGACAACCTGCGCTTCATGCTCAACGTGATCGAAAGCCGCAATCGCGACCGCCTGGCCGGGGTCACGGTGGACCGCACGCGCGCGGTCACCGGCCGCCTGCAGTACGACTTCTAAGCCAGCTGTCCCGGGCAAACCGCCCGACCCCCTTCCACTCCCCCACATCCTGTTTTCGCAAGGAGTCCGCAGATGATGCTGAGCATCCTCGGCTTTGGCATGGTCATTACGTTCATGTACTTGATCATGAGCAAGCGGTTGTCGCCGCTGGTGGCCCTGATCACCATCCCCATCCTGTTCGCGCTGATCGGCGGCTTCGGCGCCGGCATCGACGAGATGATGCTGGAGGGCATCAAGAAGATCGCGCCGACCGGCGTGATGCTGATGTTCGCCATCCTCTACTTCGGGGTGATGATCGACGCCGGCCTGTTCGATCCGCTGGTACGGGTGATCCTGCGCTTCGTCAAGGGCGACCCGATGAAGATCGTGCTTGGCACTGCGGTGCTGGCGATGCTGATCTCGCTCGATGGCGACGGCTCGACCACCTACATGATCACCGTCTCGGCGATGCTGCCGCTGTACCAGCGCCTCGGCATGAACGCGCTGAACATGACCTGCGTGACCATCTTGGCCGGCGGCGTGATGAACCTGACCCCGTGGGGCGGCCCGACCGCACGCGCGGCCACCGCGCTGCACGTGGACCCGGCCGATGTGTTCGTGCCGCTGATCCCGTCGATGGTGATCGCCTGTGCCGGCGTGCTGCTGCTGGCCTGGTACCTGGGCCTGAAGGAACGCCGTCGCCTCGGCGTGGTGACCCTGCCCAAGGGCGGCAGCTGGATGGACAACAGCGTGTCCGACGACAGCAACCCGCTGCCGACCGTGGAAGACGCCGAGGACATCAAGCGTCCGAAGCTGCTGTGGGTCAACCTGGCCCTGACCGTGGCGCTGATGACCGCGCTGATCATCGGCGTGCTGCCGATGCCGGTGCTGTTCATGGTCGGCTTCGCCATCGCCCTGGTGATCAACTACCCGAACCTGGCCGAGCAGCGCCGCCGCGTGGTCAACCATGCCGGCAACGTGCTGTCGGTGGTGTCGCTGATCTTCGCCGCGGGCATCTTCACCGGCATCCTCAACAACACCGGCATGGTCGAAGCGATGTCGCACAGCTTCCTGGCGGTGATTCCGGAGTCGTGGGGCCCGTACCTGGCGGTGATCACCGCGGTGGCGTCGATGCCGTTCACCTTCTTCATGTCCAACGACGCGTTCTACTTCGGCGTGCTGCCGATCCTGTCCGAGGCCGCCGGCAACTACGGCATCACCCCGGTTGAAATGGCGCGCGCCTCGCTGGCCGGCCAGCCGGTGCACCTGCTCAGCCCGCTGGTGCCGTCGACCTACCTGCTGGTGGGCCTGGCCAAGGTCGAATTCGCCGACCACCAGAAGTTCACCCTGAAGTGGGCCATCGCCATCTCGATGCTGCTGATGATCGGCAGCCTGCTGTTCGGCCTGTACCCCCTCGCCGCCTGACCCTTTGCCTAGGAGCCTTCTGCAATGACGCTTCGAATCGCTTACGTCACCAGTGGAATGGGCAGTGTCGGTACTGCCATCTGCCAGAGCCTGGCCCGCAGCGGCCACACCGTGGTCGCCGGCTGCGCGCCCAATTCGCCGCGCAAGGCCAACTGGCTGCGCGAGCAGCGCGAACAGGGCTTCGACTTCATCGCCTCCGAAGGCAACGCCACCGACTGGGCCTCGACCAGCGCCGCGTTCGCCAAGGTCCGTGCAGAAGTCGGCGAGGTGGACGTGCTGGTCAACAACTCCGGTGGCAGCCGCGACCTGCTGTTCCGGCAGATGACGGTGGAAGACTGGAACGCGGTGATCGCCTCCAATCTCAATGCGCTGTTCAACCTGACCAAGCAGGTGGTCGACGGCATGGCCACGCGGGGCTGGGGCCGCATCATCAATATCGGCTCGGTCAGCGCCCACAAGGGCCAGATCGGCCAGGTGAACTACGCCACCGCCAAGGCCGCGATGCACGGTTTCAGCCGTGCGCTGGCCGCTGAAGTGGCTTCGCGCGGCGTCACCGTCAACACGCTGTCGCCGGGCTACATCGCCAGCCAGGCGATCAGCAGTTTCCCGCCGGATGTACTGGATCGACTGGCGGCTTCGGTGCCGGTGCGCCGCCTGGGTCGCCCCGAGGAAGTGGCCGGCCTGTGCGCGTGGCTGGCCTCGGATGAAGCCTCGTACGTGACCGGTGCCGACTATCCGGTCAACGGTGGCCTGTACATGGGTTGAGCCCTCCCCCACGGAGTGCGCGGGGCCGGTGAACCTTCGCTCGCGAGGAGGATCCGGCCCCTTTTTTACCTGGTTGCAGGACGCGCACGGGGGCCTGCATCGTTCGTTGGTTTTTCGTAAAGAAGGTTTCATGTTCCGTTCGCATAGTGAACCTGCACCGCGCACGCGTGCCGGTGATCACTCCCCATGCAACGGACCACCATGCAGACCCGACACCTGACGATCGCCGTGGCGATCGCGCTCTCCGCCGCCTCCAGCGCCCATGCCGCCACGGCCGCCGATACTGGCGCCAGCACCGATGCCGCGCTGAGCGCGCAGACGCTGGATACCGTCTCCGTGATCGGCCAGGGCGAGACCCGCCAGGTGCAGCGCATCACCACCGTCGACAAGCAGGTGCTGCCGCCGGGCACCAGCGGCCAGAAGATCCTCGACCGCCTGCCGGGCGTGTCGGTGCAGTCCAACGACGCCTTCGGTGCCAACGAAGAATCGCAGACCATCAGCCTGCGCGGCTTCGACAAGAGCCGCCTCGGCTATACGTTGGACGGCATCCCGCTGGGCGACAACAGCTACGGCAACTACAACGGCCTGAGCATTGCCCGCGCGATCATCGCCGAGAACCTGGCCGGCGCTGAGCTGTCGCAGGGCATCGGTTCGCTGGGCGTGGCTTCGACCAGCAACCTGGGCGGCACCCTCCAGTACTTCTCGATGGATCCGTCCACCGAATTCGGCGGCCGCGCCAGCGTCACCGTGGGTGACAACAACCAGCGCCGCGGCTACCTGCGCGTGGATACCGGCGACATCAATGGTTTCTCGGCCTACGTGTCCGGCGTGCACCAGGACCAGGACATGTGGGCCGCGCCGTACCAGAACCAGACCACCCGCCAGTTCAACGCCAAGGCCGTGTGGAACGTCGGCGACCACCGCTTCGGTGCGTTCGTGGCGACCTCGCGCGCCAGCCAGGCCAACTACGCCTACCTGTCCAAGGACATGCTGGCACGTGGCCTGGGCTACGACTGGAACATCTATGCGCCGGACTGGGATCGCGCTGTCGCTGCCGCGTACTGCGCACCGGGCACCTACAACAAGGCACGCTGCAAGTTCAGCGGCGGCGTCAACAGCATCGACGATGCCTACTACCAGAGCCGCGCGCTGCGCGACGACAACCTCTATTCGGTCGATGCCGACCTGCGCCTGGGCGAGCGGGGCCGCCTGAAGCTGCTGGCCTACCACCACGACAACCGTGGCCAGGGCCACTGGTGGGCACCGGGCCAGCCGTCCTACCCGGGTACCGACAGGATGCTGCCGATCTCGATCCGCAGCACCAACTACACGATCAACCGCGATGGTCTGACCGCCGCGCTGTCGTGGACGGTGGGTATCCACGAACTGGAGGCCGGCCTGTGGTACGAGCAGAACGACCATAACGTGTCGCGCAACTTCTACTACATCAGCGGCCCGTTCCTGGACGACCTGTACCTGAAGAACCCGGACCGCCTGCTGTTCAACCAGGACTTCGACATCCGCACGCGCCAGTTCTACGTGCAGGACCGCATGCGCTTCCTCGACCAGCGCCTGACCGTCGACGTGGGCATCAAGAGCCCGAACACCCGCATGCGCGCCACCGCCCAGCCGGGCGTGGAAACCAGCATCGCCTCGGGCACGCTGACCGCCAAGAAGTCGGTGCTGCCGCAGGTGGGCCTGGGCTTCAAGCTCAACGCCAACAATGAGCTGTTCGCCTCGTACGCCGAGAACATCGCCGCCTTCGTCGGTGGCGGCAGCGGTGGCCCGTTGCAGGTGTCGCCGGAATCGTTCGCGGCCAGCGCCGGGCTGGAGCCGGAGAAGTCCAAGAGCCTGGAAGCCGGCTTCCGTACCTTCGGCGAGAAGTACCAGGCGTCGATCGCGGCCTACAACGTGAAATTCGACAACCGCCTGCTGTCGCTGAACCCGTGCTCGAGCATCGAGGTCGGCACGCGTCCGGAGTGCGTGACGCGCTTCATCAACGTCGGTTCGGTGAAGAGCCATGGTGCGGAGCTGACCTTCATCCTCAAGCCGATCGACGGCCTGCAGTGGTACAACGCGCTGTCCTGGAACAAGACCACCTACGAGGATGACTACACCTCGGGCGGCGCGATCGTGCCGGTGGCGGGCAAGATCACGGTGGATACGCCGCAGCGCATGGCCTCCAGCGAAATCAGCTGGAACCGCGATGGCTTCTTCGCCAGCCTGCGTGCCAAGTACACCGGCAAGCGCTACTACACCTACACCAACGACCAGTCGGTGCCGGGCGTGACCACCTTCGACGCTGGTGCAGGCTACGACTTCGGCCCCGGCCTGGGCCTGCGCAACGTGCGGGTGTCGTTGAACGCGACCAACCTGACCAACAAGCGCTACGCCGGCCAGCTGAGTTCGTTCGCACCGACCGATCCGAAGGGCACGCGCTATGCGATCCATGCGAGCGCGCCGCGGCAGCTGTTCATGACGGTGGCGGCGGAGTTCTAAGTCAGAAGCGGGCGCTGCGGCGCGTTGATTGTTCCTGCATGGCGCGGGTAGGCAGGCCCATGCAGGACACGCCGTAAACCCATCCATGGGGGCTCGATCGGCGCATCCATGCGCCTCACGGTCCTGCATGGGCCTGCCTACCCCCGCTGGACACTTCCCCGCGCCGGCGCGGAGCAATGGAAAGCAAGAGCAAAATCAAAGAGCCGGGCAATGCCCGGCTCTTTGCTTTTCAAGCGCAATCCCTCTGGTGGACCTGCTACCGCGCCCGCAGGAATCTGTCTGGAGGAGGCGGGGCACCCTGGCCAGGACCGTTGGCGCCATGAATGGCGCCATCGAGCACCATGGATGGGCTTTTGCGTGTCCTGGCCAGGGTGCCCCGCCTCCTCCCCACCGATAGCAGGCAGGCGCTGGAGGATCCGCCAACGCCTTTCATTCCGGCGCCAGCTGGTCCATCCGTATCCGGTTGGCAAACAGCGAGAACGCCAGCATGCCGGCCAGGCCGTTCGCCCGGCTCACCCAATGCGGCAGCCAGCGCGGCGGCTTCAGCACACCCGCTTCGAACAGTGGCGCGAACGCAATCGCATCGGTCAGGCTCATCTTGCCGGCAAACAACCAGCGGCAGACCTGCAGGCGGTCCTCGGCCAGCATGTGCCGGAAGAACGTATGCACCGACACCAGGCCGCGCAGGTACACCGTGTCCTTGGTGAAGGCCAGGCCGCCGCTCGGTGGCACGCCGCGGAACACGCGCTGCGCCGAGGCGAAGCTCTCTTCCGGGTTCTGCCCGGCATCGCAGAAATAGCGGAACACTTCGATGAAGTCGGCGCCTTCGCGTGCCATCGCGATCGCTTCGGTACGCAGGCTGATGCGCTTGAGGCGCTCGATGTCGATGCTGCCGGTGATCTGCTCGGCAAACGTCGCCAGCCCTTCCTGGGTTGCCGTCACCCGTGGCGAGGACAACGCCAGGCTGGGCAACACCGGTTGTTCGCGGCCGTTCAATGCGGTCAGCGAGTGCACCAGCGCTTCATGGTGGAACAGCTGCGCGCGGTCATAGGCGCTGAAGCGCGCACTGGTACGCAGACGGATGCGGGTCGGGCCGGCAGCCGCCTTGGACACCAGCTCCGGGTCCAGCTGTACCTGGATGATGCGCGATTCGAAGAAAGCATCCAGGTCGTTCTGCAACTGCAGTTGCAGGGCAATGGCCGAGACCGGCACCTGCTCTTCCGGTGCCAGCAGTTCGTGGTCCAGTTCGGCGGCAATCTGGATGAAGTGGCGCGCCGCGTCGCGCGTGCTCGGGCCATTGCCCGGCAGTGGCTGCTCGGGCGCGCCGAACAGCTGCACCGAACAGGTATCGACGGCGGCGGTGCCCAGCCCCTCAAGCAGCTGCGCGGCCAGGTCCCAGCTCTGTGCCGACTGCCGCACGTAGTGGCCCAGCGGATGGCTGTCATCGCAGTCGGCAGCGATCGCGGCCAGGGCGCGGCGCTCTTCGCTGAAGTCGAGCCGAGGGTAATCCACCTTCGGCAGCACCGGCTGGCCACGTGCCACGCTGTCCAGGAACGGTGCCTGCAGCGTGGCCGGCCAGCTGGTCAGCCCCAGCAGGCGGATGCCTCCCACGGCCTCGACCAGGCGCGCATCGAGCGCTGCATGGTGGGCCACCTCACGGTCCAGCGTCGCGGTCGGTTCCATGCGCGGACTATAGCGCCCTGCCGTATCCGGCGCAGTGCGCCGCCGCCCGAGCATTGGCTCGGGCGCTACAAGGTGTGCCGGGATACAACCGTTGTAGAGCCGAGCCCACGCTCGGCTGCACTGTCAGCGCCGACGCGGCTTGGCGGCCGGGCGGAATTGCTGGCCTTTGCCCTTCCTGCCGCCACGTTCCTGCGCGGTCTCGGCCTGGCGTACCGCCAGTTTGGCGGCAGCGGCAGCCACTTCTTCCTTCAGCTTGAAGTAGTTCAGCAGCCGGCTCTCTTCGATCTCGCCAGCGTCGATCGCTGCACGAACAGCGCAGCCCGGTTCCTGCTGATGCTTGCAGTCGTTGAAACGGCACTGCGTGGCCAGCGCTTCGATGTCGGCGAAGCCACCTTCGGACAGCGTTTCTTCGCCGGTCGGCTTCAGCTCGCGCATGCCGGGGGTGTCGATCAGGCAGGCGCCCATCGGCAGCGGCATCAGCGCGCGATGGGTGGTGGTGTGGCGGCCGCGCGAATCGTTCGCGCGCACCGCGTTGGTCTTCATCCGCTGCTCGCCGAGCAGGGTGTTGGTCAGCGTGGATTTGCCGGCACCGGAGGAGCCCACCAGCACCACCGTGCGGCCCGGGCCCAGCCACGGTTGCAGCACCGCCACGCTGTCGGCATCCAGGCCGTTGATTGCATGCAGCGCGATGCCCTGCATCTCCAGCTCTTCCAGCACCGCCAGCGCATCCTCGCTGTACTCGGTCTGGTCGGCCTTGGTCAGCACCACCACCGGTTCTGCACCACCACCGCCGACCAGCAGCAGGTAGCGCTCGATGCGGCGCGGATTGAAGTCGGCATCCAGGCCACAGACGATGAACACCGTGTCGATGTTGGCCGCGATCACCTGCTGGTGGTAGTGCTCGCCGGCGGCGCCACGCTTGATCGCGGTGCGGCGTGGCAGCAGCGCGACAATGCGGATGCCGTCCAGCAGCACCCAGTCGCCCACTGCAGGCCGCTCGTGGCTGGGGAAGCGCGGGCGCTGCCATTCCGGCAGTGACTCGGCCTTGATCGCCGCATCCGGGCCATCAGCCACCACGTAGTGGGTGCGGTGCTGTTCGATCACCCGCGCCGGGCGGGCCTGCGGGTGCGCGGCCATCACGGCCTGCCAGTCGGCCTGCTGCGCCGGGCCCGGCCAGGGCCAGCCGATGGTCTGCAGGGCGATGAAATCGGGGGTCTGGGTCATCGCCGCCATTCTACCTGTGACGGCCCCCGGCCAGCCCAGCAATGGCAAGCCCGGAGCCGTTGCCATGCATTGCAGCAATTCCGGTAGGATGGAATCCCCATGCCTCTTGACGGCCCAGCCTCATGTCCACCATCTCGCCCAAGCCCCTGGCCATCCGCGAGCGCCTTTCCGAAGTGCGCTACGAGATCCGCGGAGAACTGGCCCGGCGAGCGCGGGAGCTGGAGGCGCAGGGCCGCAAGCTGATCAAGCTCAACATCGGCAACCCGGGCAACTTCGGTTTCCGCGCACCCGAGCACCTGCAGCGCGCGATCGCC
Source organism: Stenotrophomonas sp. YJH_SMC_122 (assembly GCF_059369535.1). Lineage (NCBI taxonomy): Bacteria > Pseudomonadati > Pseudomonadota > Gammaproteobacteria > Lysobacterales > Lysobacteraceae > Stenotrophomonas > Stenotrophomonas sp. YJH_SMC_122. The sequence continues at coordinate 40,688 of NZ_JCAFST010000008.1, forward strand.
GACGACATGGGCCGCACCGACCCGTACACCCACCAGCAGGGCCTGCCGGTGGCGCGTGAAGCCATCGCCGATTACTACGCCCGCCGCGGCGCACCGGATGCACACCCGGACCGCGTGTTCGTCGGCAACGGTGTCAGCGAGCTGATCGACCTGTCGCTGCGCGCACTGCTCAATCCCGGCGATGAGGTGCTGGTGCCGTCGCCGGACTACCCGCTGTGGTCGGCCTCCACCATCCTCAACGATGGCCGACCGGTGTACTACCGCTGCGCCGCCGAAAACGGCTTCCAGCCGGACCCGAGCGAGATCGAGACACTGGTGTCGTCACGCACCCGCGCCATCGTGCTGATCAACCCGAACAATCCCAGCGGCGCCAGCTACCCGCGCGAACTGCTGGAGCGCGTGGTCGAGATCGCACGACGCCACAACCTGCTGTTGCTGGTCGATGAGATCTACGACCAGATCCTGTACGACGATGCGGTGTTCCAGCCGGTCGCGCCGCTGGCCGGCGACCATCCGTGCCTGACCTTCAGCGGCCTGAGCAAGGTGCACCGTGCCTGCGGCTGGCGCGTGGGCTGGGCCCACCTCAGCGGCGACGACGCGCGCCTGGGCGACTTCCGCGCCGCGCTGGACCTGCTGGGCGCGCTGCGCCTGTGCGCCAACGTGCCGGGCCAGTACGCCATCGAGGCCGCAGTGAACGGCCCGGACACCATCTCCGAACTGTGCACCCCGGGCGGCCGCCTGTATGAAACCCGCCGCGCGGTGATCGACGCCTGCGAAGCCAGCGAGCACCTGTCGCTGGTCGCGCCGGCCGGTGCGCTGTATGCGTTCCCGGCCGTGGTCGGTGCCGCTGCCAAGGGCTTTGACGACCACGACTTCGCGCTGGACCTGATGAACAACGAAGGCGTGCTGGTGGTACCGGGTTCCAGCTTCAACGTGCCCTACCGCCATCATTTCCGCGTGACCCTGTTGCCGGAAGCCTCGGCGATGCGCGATGTGTTCGCCCGCATCGACCGCGTGCTGGCCCGGCGTGCCGAGGACGCGACCAAGGTCGTGCCGCTGAAGCCGCGCCGTTCGGTGGCCTGAGCGGTGGCGCTGTCCTACCTGGCGCTGGGCGACTCGTACACCGTCGGAGAAGCCGTTGCCGTCGACGGTCGCTGGCCGCACCAGCTGGCCGCCGCCCTGCGTGCGCAGGATGTGGCGCTGGCCGACCCACAGACCATCGCCACCACCGGCTGGACCACCGACGAGCTGGACGCCGGCATTGATGCAGCCGCACCCCAGGGCCCGTTCGATTTCGTCAGCCTGCTGATCGGCGTCAACAACCAGTACCGCGGCCGGCCGCTGGACGAGTACCGCGTACAGTTCCAGGCCCTGCTGCAGCGGGCGATCGGCTTTGCCGGTGGCCGCCCCGGGCGTGTGCTGGTGCTGTCCTTCCCCGACTGGGGCGCGACGCCGTTCGGTGCCGGCAGCGGCCGCGACCTGGCCACCATCGAGATCGAGACCGACGAGTTCAACGCAGCTGCCGAGGTGATCAGCGCCCAGCAGGGCGTGGTCTTCGTCGACATCACCGACATCAGCCGTGACCAGGGCGGCAACCCGGCAATGATCGCCGAAGACGGCCTGCACCCGTCGGCGCAGATGTACGCACTGTGGAGCGCGCGCGCGCTGCCGGTCGCCGCACACCTGCTCGGTGCAACGGACTGACACGATGGATGGTACGCCACGGAACGGCCCGCCCCTGCCCTGCACACCGCTGACCGCCCCGCAGGCCCGCGCGATCGCCGAAGCGTTCCGCCCGGCACGGGCCTGGGGCAGCCGTCGCGACTACTACTACGCCCGCGGCAAGCTCGGCAGCGACCCGCTGTATGACGGCGTGCTGCAGCATCTGCCCGACGACGGGCAACCACTGCTGGACCTGGGCTGCGGGCTGGGCCTGTTCGCCCATGTGCTGCGCCAGCGCGGCGGCACCCACCCCTACCTCGGCGTGGACGTGGATGCCGGCAAGATCATCCGTGCCCAGCGTGCCGCCACCGGCCTGCACGCTGTGCGCTTCGACTGCCTGGACGTGCAGGCGCCACTGCCGGCTCAGCCTGGACACGTCCTGTTGCTGGATGTGCTGCAGTACCTGGACGCGGGCCCACAACTGGCATTGCTGCGTGCGGCCAGCGCGCGGGTGGCCGCCGGCGGCCGCCTGCTGCTGCGCACGCCGCTGGCCACCGGCGATGGTCGCGACCGCACCACGCGGGTGGCGGACCGACTGGCCTGGCTGGTCGGCTGGATGGGCACGCGGCCGCGCCACTACCCCGACCCGCACGTGCTGCAAGCGACACTGGCCGAGGCCGGATTGCAGGTGACGGCGCCGCGTCCCCTGCATGGGCGCACGCCGTTCAACAGCTGGTTGCTGGTGGCCGAACGCCCCGCGCTGTGATGGCGGGCCCCTCCGGTGCTGCGCACTGCCCGAGCATCGGCTCGGGCGCTACAGTAGCGCGCCCCTTGTAGAGCCGAGCCCATGCTCGGCTGCTCTACATCACCAGGGCCGGCGTTATGGGGCCGGCAGCCGCGCTTTCAGCCCGCGCTCGTCCAGTGCCTGCAGCACGCCCTCGATGATCACCAGATTGTGGCCGTGGGCGGCCCCCTCATGCAGCAGCACGATGGCCCCCGGGCGCAGATCCGGCAGCAGGCGGTCGAGCACCCCCTGCGCCGTGCAACCGATACCGTCGAAGCCGCGCGCGCTCCAGCCGACCCGGACCAGGCCCAGCCGCTGCAGCACCGGCGCCACGAACGGATTGGTCATGCCCACCACCGAGCGGTACCAGCGCACCGGGCGACCGCCTACCGCCTGCAGCGCGTGCTGGCAGCCCTCGATCTCGGCACGCATCGCCGCCGGGCCCAGCCGCCAGAAGCGCGCCTGCGGATGGCTGTGGCTGTGGTTGCCCAGGTCGTGGCCGCGGCGCAGGATCTCCTGCACCAGTTCCGGCTGCGCCAGCGCGCGCTCGCCCACCAGGAAAAAGGTGGCATGGGCCTGGTGGCGGTCCAGCAGATCGAGCACGGCACGGGTTTCCGGGCCAGGACCGTCATCAATGGTCAACCAGACGCTGTTGCCGGGATCAGGCATCCGGCTCAGCACCGGCGCATAGAAGCGGCTGTTGGGCAGGAACACCGGCACCATGAACAGTGCGTGGCTGGCCACCATCAGCGGCAGCCCCCAGTGCCAGCCCGCCAGGGCCCAGACCAGGATCACCAGCAGCTGCGACGCCACCAGCCAGGGCAGCCAGCGCCAGGGCCGGGTCGGGATGCGATGCAATGTTCCTGCGTTGCTCATCCCCCATGATGCCATGAGGGGTAGAATCGATGGTTCGAATTCCCGGAACCCCGACGTCCATGTCCCTCGATCCCGCCCTGCGTTCGCGCATCGAATCCATCCTCAACGCCAACCGCGTCGTGCTGTTCATGAAGGGCCAGCCGTCGATGCCGCAGTGCGGTTTCTCGGCCAAGGCCGTGGGCGCCCTGCAGGACCTGGGCGTCGAGTTCGCCCACGTCAACGTGCTGGCCGACCAGGAAATCCGTGAAGGCATCAAGGCCTATGGCGACTGGCCGACCATCCCGCAGCTGTACATCGACGGCGAACTGGTCGGCGGCAGCGACATCGTGCTGCAGATGGCCGCCAGCGGCGAGCTGAGCAGCGTGCTGGGCCTGGCCGCGCCGGACCGTACCCCGCCGAGCATCACCGTCACCCCGGCGGCCGTGGAAATGCTCAAGGGCGCGCTGGCCGATGCCCCGGGCGCGGCCCTGCAGCTGTCCATCGACGCCGGTTTCCAGCCGAACTTCCAGCTCGCCCCGCACGACGAAGGCGCCATCGCCGCCGAGTCCAACGGCCTGCGCGTGCAGTTCGACCTGGCCAGCGCCCGTCGCGCCAACGGCATCACCATCGACTGGGTGGACGACATCCGCGGCAAGGGCCTGGCCATCGACAACCCGAATGCGCCCAAGCCGGTGCAGGAAATCAGCGTGCGCGATGCCGACGACCTGGTGCGTGCCGGCAACATCACCCTGGTCGACGTGCGCCCGGCCGACGAACGTGAAATCGCCGCCGTCGGCGTGCCGTTCAAGACCTTCGACGGCAACGGCCGTGCCGCGCTGGAAGCCCTGCCGAAGGACACCGCACTGGCCTTCATGTGCCACCACGGTGGCCGCAGCGCGCAGGCCGCCGAGCAGTTCCGCGCCCTGGGCTTCACCAAGGTGTTCAACGTCACCGGCGGCATCAACGCCTGGTCGGAAGACGTCGACAACGGCGTGCCGAAGTACTGATTGACGGCGCGGGGTCAGAGCCCTTTCCTGCGGAAAGCGGATCTGACCCCCGAGAAAAGGGGACGGAGGGGATTAAGTCGTTTATGCCACAAACGACTTAATCCCCTCCGTCCCCTTTTCTCAGCCGGCGAATCCGCCTTCGGCCAGGTAGTCCAGTTCCTCCGGCGAGGGAATGCGCCCCAGCACGGCGTTGCGGTGCGGGAAACGGCCGAAGCGGCGGATGATGTCGCGGTGCAGCTCGGCGTACTGCAGGTATTCCTTGTCGCCCAGCACATCGAACATCGCCACCGAACGGTCCTGGTCCAACGGGTCCTCGGAGTGCTCGAACGGCAGGTAGATGAAGGCGCGCAGCTTCGGCACCAGCTGCAGGTCCAGGCCTTCCTCGATGGCGCGCATGGCGTAGTGCCGGGCCAGGCCATCGGTGGCATAGGAATGGGCAGTACCGCGGAAGCAGTTGCGCGGGAACTGGTCCAGCAGCAGCATCAGCGCCAGTGCGCCCTCGGCACTGCCCAGCCAGTGTTCACGCCCGCGCGAAGCGGCGGCGAAATGCTCATCCAGGAACAACTGGCGGAACTGCGCGTCGAACGCATCATCGCGGGCGAACCACTTCGCAGGGCCCGCCTCTTTCCAGAATTCCACCACTTGCGCGGCAACGTCCATCACCTACTCCCCAGGGCCGGCGCGCCGCGCCAGGCCATCATCATCATTCGTCGAAGCGCAGGTGGCGGACCGACTTGCCGTTGCGCCGGATAAGCTTAAGCGCCTCGATACCGATCTGGATATGGTTTTCCACGAACTGGGAGCTGACCTTGGCATCGGAGGCCTCGGTCTTGACCCCGTCGGGGATCATCGGCTGGTCCGAGACCAGCAGCAGCGCGCCACTGGGAATGTGGTTGGCGAAACCGGCCGCGAACACGGTGGCGGTTTCCATGTCGATGGCCATGCAGCGCATCGCCCGCAGCCGCTCCTTGAAGGCCTCGTCGTGCTCCCAGACCCGGCGGTTGGTGGTGTAGACGGTACCGGTCCAGTAGTCGTGGCCGAGGTCGCGGATCATGGTCGAGACTGCACGCTGCAGCGCAAACGCCGGCAAGGCTGGCACTTCCGGCGGCAGGTAGTCGCCCGACGTACCCTCGCCGCGGATCGCCGCGATCGGCAGCACCAGGTCACCCAGCTGGTTCTTGCGCTTGAGGCCACCGCACTTGCCCAGGAACAGCACCGCCTTGGGCATCACCGCCGACAGCAGGTCCATGATGATGGCGGCATTGGGGCTGCCCATGCCGAAGTTGATCATGGTGATGCCATCGATGGTGGCGCTGGCCATCGGCCGGTCAAGGCCGATGATGGGCGCACCGGTCAGCTCGGAAAAGGTGTGCAGGTAGCCGCCGAAGTTGGTCAGCAGGATGTGCTGGCCGAACTGGTCCAGCGGCACGCCGGTGTAGCGCGGCAGCCAGTTGTCGACGATTTCCTGCTTGCTCTTCATGGGCGGTCCGGTACGGCGTGGGGGCCGCCATTGTAGGCGTGCACAGGCCGACTCACACCTGGTCCAGCAACGAAGAAGGGCGGCCCTGCGGCCGCCCTCCTGGTTTCCCTGCGGTCACCGCTGGCTTAGAAGCGCACCGACCAGCGCAGGTTGGCACTGTGGTCACGGCTTTCGTCGCCATACTGGCCGCTATAGCCCAGCTCCAGCTGCTGGCGTGCGGTCAACCATGCCGACAGCCCCAGTTCGGCCACCACCGTCCTGTCAGCCATCGGGGCACCGCTGACCACGAAGCTGTCGCTGCCGGTGGCAAAGGCGAAGCGGGCCGCCGGGTCGTGATCCCCGCTGGCATGGCGGTACCCCACGCCACCGCGCAGGTGCAGCCAGCTGTCCTGCTGGAACGAAGCCTTCAGGCCCTTGTCAAAACGCAGGCCAGCCGTGGCCACGGTGGTACGCAGATCGTCCACCTCACCCTGCAGTGCAGCCGCACCGCCGCGTTCGTTGACGCGCTTCATGTCCACTTCCACACGTGCGAGCTGCAGGTAAGGCTCAAGCCCCGCCTCGCGGCCGCCGAAGCGATAGCTCGCCTCGACGAACGCCTGGCGGGTGCGGCCGTCATAGCGTGCCGCCAGCGTATCGCTGTAACCGGAGAAGGCCAGCTCGCGGGTGCTCTTTACCTCATGCTCGCTCCAGGCCAGGCCACCACGCAGGCCGAAGGCGCCCCAGTCGTGACTGGCATAGGCCCCCAGGTGCGTATTGTCGACCTTGGCACGCGCACGGCGTCCTTCCTGCTGCTTGGCATCGGTACGGCCGGTACCGGCCAGCACGCCCACCTGCCAGCCGTTGATCTCGCGGTCCACGCCTACCAGCAGGCCGCTGCTGTTGGCTTCGGTGCGTGCGGTATTGCCATTGCCGTCCAGCGTGGTGCTGCCACCGATGGCCTGTACCCAGACCCCCGTGGCGGCGTCGCCGTCTGCTCCCGGCGCGCGTACGCCGACACGGCGCGTCAGTGCGGCATCACGCACGTAACGGCTGCCCTCGACCAGGGCCATCGCGGTGGCCGCATGCAGCTCGCCGCTGAGGCCGTCCAGTGCAGCGCCTACCTGTTGAGGGAACAGCAGGGTCAGTGGGCGCGGCAGGCCCTGGTTGACCGCCAGCCGGTCGGCCACAGTGGCCACCGCGCGCTGGTTGTCGGTACTGGCGGCACTGGCGAGCGGATTGCCACGGGTAACTTCAATGCGCGCGCCACCGGTGCCATAGGACAGCCCGAATTTCAGGAACGGCGAGAACGCACTGAAGTCGGTGGTGGCGAACTGGCCACGGATTCCGCCGTCGGCACGGATGAAGTTGAACTGCTCACCCAGGTAATAGGTGCCCGCCTCCGGCAGGGCGATCAGGGTGCCGCCCAGGGTGGCGGTACCGGTGACGCGCAACTGGTCACTGTGCCCGCCCGGGGCCAGCTCGGCCTGGTACACACCGGTGGCGGTCTGCACATAGTCGCCGTTGATGGTCAGCGTGCCGATCGAGTTGCCCGGTGCAACGATACCGGCCACGGTGGTATCGCCCAGCTGGCCGATGCCCTTCAGCGTGCCGTTCGGGCCAACGAGGGTGTGACCACCGGTCTGCGTGCCGTTGAACGACAGCACGCCGCCGTTGACGGTCAGGTCGGAGCCTGCGAGTACCCCGCCTGCATTCACACGGCTGTTGCCCAGGCTGGTCCACGCGCTGTTTTCCAGCCTTCCGTTCAATTCGAACGTCCCCTGCGCGGCAACCGAGGTATGGGCGCCGCGCTGCACACCGTCGAAGATGACCACGCCACCGTCGACGTTCAGGTCGGAGCCATCCAGCACACCGCGTGCGTTGATATGGCTGGCGCCCCCCTGACTGTTCAGCGCAGTGTTCTTCAACGTGCCATTGAGCAGGAAGCTGCCGCCGGCCACGTCCACCGCTCCGGTGAGCGTATTGACGCCATCCAGTTCCAGCACGCCCTCGCGCACCAGCGCACCGTTGAAGCTGTTGTCGCCGCTCAAGCGCAGCCAGCCGATGCCGCTCTTGGTCAGCTTGCCGGGGCCGCCGATGTCGTTGGTCCAGTTGTCCCAGGCATCGCCTTCCCACACTTTCAGGCCACCGGCACGCTGGTTCATCACCACGTTGGTGTCCACGCGCAGCGAACCGTAACCCTCGATGGCCTTGGCCAGGTTCAACAGGCCCCAACCGTAGACGTCGTCGATGCCGGGCGCGCCCAGATCCGTGGTCGTGGTCAGCAGCACATCGCGCACCTGAGCGCTGTCCAGATAGGGGAAGCGTTCAAACAGCAGGCCCAGCGCGCCGGTGACGTGGGGCGCGGCCATGGACGTTCCACTCAGCAGTGCATAGCCATAGGTAGGCACGCGCTGCTGGATGTCCAGGCTGACATTGCCGTTGGCGTCGATGCCGACGCTGCCGGCCAGGCTGGAATCATCACCATAGGCGGTCGATACGATGTCCGAACCCGGTGCGGCAAGGCACCAGTTGGCACTCAGGCCGCACCTGTTGGAGCGATTGCTCAGGGTCAGATTGGTACCGACGTTGACCACGCTCAACCAGTACGGCTCGATGTCGGCGAATGCGCGCGGCAGCGTGGCGTAGAGGCCGGCGATGGGGCTCTGCGCAGGCGTCGGAATGACCGAACTGGTATTGCCGGCCGCCCACACCTGGATCATCCCGCGCGCACGCGATCCGTCGGCAAAGGTGTTCAGGTACTGGCGGTCGTCCGGGTCGTTGTAGATCGCGTCCATGTCCGTCGCTGTCGTCGGTTCCGTGACCAGGCCCCAGCTATGGTTGATGGCACGCACGCCCTGCGCGTTCATCTGGGCATAGAGGTCCTGGAAGGCGCTGACTTTCGGGCCGATCGCGCCCAGCGTCACGACCGAGTAGCCGGTCGCCGTGCGCTGCCACTCGCGGATGCTGTCGGAGAACAGCCGGCCAACGGTCAGGTCCGAACCGAAGGACACACCGTGCATGCCGCTTCCGTCCCGGTTCGCCGCGATGGTGCCGGCAACGTGCGTGCCATGGATCTCGAACTGCATCCCCGGCTGCACATAGGGGCCCGACTCGATGATCCTGCGGATGTTGTCGGGCACGTTGGCGTTGTACCCGACATAGCTGATCTGGACGTCATCGCCATCACTGGCGAAGCAGGCCGCCGGCCCACGCACTGCGGTGGTGTTGGTGCAGCGCGTGCCGTCAGCCATCAGATCGGCGATGCGGATGCTGCGGTTGTCCTTGCCGGCGAATTCCGGATGGTCCAGACCCGTGCCACTGTCGAATACGCCCAGGCGGATGCCCGCACCGGTCAGCCCGCGCGCATAGGCCACGTCGGCATTGATCGCAGCCAGGCCCCAGTCGAGTTCGAATTCACTGGTACGCCAGCTCGCAGCGTCGCCGGGCTTGCCCATGACCGGCTCCGCGGAAGCACCGGCGCTGGGAGCCAGCGCCGCCACCGGAATCGCTACCGAGGGAGCGATCATCGCGGGAGCGGAGGCGCTCACCCCGCTTTGCGCGGCGAACGCCGACTGCAGGCTGCGCTGCAGCTGGTAACCGGCCAGGGCGTCGTCACTGTCCTGGGCCAGTACCGGCAGTGCGGTGGCCACCAGCAACGAACCGACAATGGCCGACGCCAGCGGCGAGGGGAGGAAGGAACGGCGCGAAACGGTCGAACGGCGGAGCTTTGCAGCAGTCATCGGTTGCGTCCTTGATTCCATGAGAGGTACGGGCCCGGCTCCCTCGTTGGAGCAGGTGCGTAAGCTGGTGACACAGGTCAGCGCAAGACGTAATCAGCCCATTGCTTCATCCAACGTTAATATTTCCTTCACAAATCCTCCATCAGAAAATTCCTACCCCCCACGCCCCTGTCCAAGGTCACTTGGCAAGCCACACCGGCCCCGGCTAGCGTCGGTGGATTCATGTTTCTGGCGAGGGGAACTGCATGGCATCGACGTTGTTGCGCACCGGGGTGGCACTGGCGCTGGTTTCATTGAGCACGGCACCGGCGGTGGGCGCCTCGCGCTTCGTCGCCGATCCCTACCCCAGCACCTACCAGGCACACCCCGATGCACCGGTGCTGATCCAGAACGCCACCGTGCTGACCGGCACCGGCCAGCGCCTGGACAACGCCGACGTGCTGCTGCGCGAGGGCCGCATCGTTGCCGTCGGCCGCCAGCTGCAGGCCGATGCCGGTGTCACCCGCATCGATGCGCAGCGCAAGTGGGTCACACCCGGCCTGATCGACGTGCACTCGCACCTGGGCGTGTACCCCAGCCCGGGCGTCGGCGCGCACAGCGACGGCAACGAGATGACCGCGCCGGTCACCGCCAACGTCTGGGCCGAGCACTCGGTGTGGCCGCAGGACCCGGGTTTCGCCACCGCACTGGCCGGCGGCGTGACCAGCATGCAGGTGCTGCCGGGCTCGGCCAACCTGGTCGGTGGTCGTGGTGTGACCCTGAAGAACGTCCCCGCCATCACCTACCAGGCGATGAAGTTTCCCGGCGCACCGTGGGGACTGAAGATGGCCTGCGGCGAGAACCCGAAGCGGGTGTACGGCGGAGGCAAGGGCGTCGCTCCGGCCACGCGGATGGGCAACGTTGCCGGTTACCGCGCCGCCTTCATCGATGCCGCCGACTACATCGCCAAGAACAAACCGAAGCCGGCCAAGCGCAGGAGCTGGTTCGGCAGCGACAAGGGCGACAGCGCCGGTGATGCTGGCGGCAAGCGCGATCTCAAGCTGGACACGCTGGCCGGTGCGATCGAGGGCGACATCCGCGTGCATATCCATTGCTACCGCGCCGACGAGATGGCCACCATGCTCGACCTGGCCAAGGAATTCGGCTTCAAGGTGGCCGCCTTCCACCACGGCGTGGAGGCCTACAAGCTGGCCGACCGGCTGGCCGCCGACGGCGTCTGCGGTGCACTCTGGGCCGATTGGTGGGGCTTCAAAATGGAAGCCTTCGACGGTATTCCGGAGAACATCGCGCTGGTCGACCGGCCGAAGAACAGCTGCGCCATCGTCCATTCCGATTCACCCGAAGGCATCCAGCGCCTGAACCAGGAAGCGGCCAAGGTGATCGCCGCCGCGCGCCGCGCCCACATGCCGGAGATCCCCCCCGAGCACGCCATCACCTGGATGACTGCCAACGCCGCCAAGGCGCTGGGCATCGAACGCCAGACCGGCACTCTGGAGGCGGGCAAGATGGCCGACGTGGTGGTGTGGAACGGCAACCCCTTCAGCTCGTACGCGCTGGCCGAGCAGGTCTTCATCGACGGCCGCCGCCTGTACGACCGCAGCGCACCTGCGGCCACGCCACGTTCCGACTTCCAGCTTGGCCAGGAGGTGCACTGATGGGCGCGTTGAACAAGCGTCGCCGGGCATGGCTCGGCGCTACGGTCATGGTGCTGGCCTGCCTCTCCGCATCCGCGCAGGCGCAGGACCTGCTGGTGCGCAACGCGACCGTGCATACCGCCAGCACGCGCGGCAGCCTGAAGCACGCCGATGTGCTGGTGCAGGGCGGGATCATCCGCGCAGTCGGCAGCGGGCTGTCCGCCCCGGCCGGGGCCAGCGTGGTCGAGGCCGATGGCCGCCCGCTGACACCGGCGCTGTTCGGGGGCATCACCGAGATCGGCATCGAAGAGGTCTCCGGTGAAGCGAGCACGGTCGACAGCACGTTGAAGATCGGCGAACAACCGTTGCGCCCCGAGTTCGATGTCACCCTGGCGTACAACCCGGCCTCGGTGCTGATCCCGGTGGCACGCCTGGACGGCATCGGCTTCACCGCCCTGGGGGCGGCCACCGGCGGCGGCTTCGTTGCAGGCCAGGGTGGCGTGATGCGGCTGGACGGCAGCGCCGATCCCCTCGGGCCGCGCGCGCTGTTCCTGCGCCTGGGGTCGGCCGCAGTGGAGCTGACCGGGCAGTCGCGTGCAGCGCAATGGATGCTGCTGCAGCAGATGGTGGACGAGGCGCGTGGCCAGGTTGCCGCGGACTCACCGCACGCGCTGCTGACGCCGGCCGGGCGCCGCACGCTCAGCCGCTACCTGGCCGGGCACGGCCGCATCGTGGTGGAGGTGGACCGCGCGGCGGACATTCGCCAGCTGCTGCGCTGGGCCGCCCGCGAAAAGGTGAAGATCGCCATCGCCGGTGGCAGCGAAGCCTGGCAGCTGGCGCCGGAGCTGGCCGCCGCACAGGTACCGGTGTTCGTCGATGTGTTGTCCAACCTGCCGGCCAGCTTCGACCAGATCGGCGCCACGCTGGAAAATGCGGCACGCCTGCAACGTTCCGGCGTGGCGGTCTCGTTCCTGCAGCGTGGCGACGCCTCGCACAACGCCCGCAAGATGCGCCAGCTGGCCGGCAATGCCGTGGCCAATGGCCTGCCCTGGGCCGACGGCCTGGCCGGCCTGACCCGGGTACCGGCGCAGGCGTTCGGCGTGGCCGACCAGATCGGCAGCATCGAGCCGGGCAAGCGTGCCGACCTGGTGCTGTGGGAGGGCGACCCGCTGGACGTGGCGCACTATGCCGAGCAGGTCTGGCTGGGCGGCCGGGCGATGCCGATGCGCTCGCGCCAGACCGAACTGCGCGACCGCTACCTGCAGCGCAACGCGCAGCCCTGACCTCCAGTTATCCAAGGAAACCTGCATGGCCACCCTGCGCTGGTACTTCGACTTCGTCTCGCCCTATTCCTACCTGCACTGGCAGAAGTTGAAGCAGCTGTCCCGGTTTGCCCAGATCCAGACGGTGCCGATTGCTTTCGGTGCCGTGCTGCATCACCTTGGCAACCTCGGGCCGGCCGAGATTCCGGCCAAGCGCCGCTTCATGTACCGCCAGCTGCTGTGGACCGCCCAGGCCGAGGGCACACCGCTGCGGTTCCCGCCGGGCCACCCGTTCAACCCGTTGTCGGCGCTGCGCCTGTGCCTGGCTGCCGGTGCCAGCGTGCAGGCGGTGGACGTGCTGTTCGACTGGATCTGGCGCGACGGCAATGCCGCCGATAGCGCCGAGGCCCTGCGCGAACCGGCCGCCCGGCTCGGTATCGACGATGTCGCCAGCGCCATCGCCGACCCGGCAGTCAAGGAACAGCTGCGGCGCAACACCGAGGCCGCCATCGCCGCTGGCGTGTTCGGCGTACCGACCCTGGCCATCGATGACGAACTGTTCTGGGGCAACGACGCCCATCCGTTGATGGCGGCAGTGCTGGACGACCCCGACCTGCTGCGGCAGCCCGAATGGCAGCGCCTGGCCGAACTCCCGGTGGCCGTGCAGCGCAGTCGCTGAACAGGGGTGACGCGTTTCCCTCGCGCGCCACGCCAAAATTTGAGATAGATTTCACGTTTCCGAACTACAACCGCCCTGGAGGGGGAGCCGCGGATGCGCATCGGAATCGTCGTCGACTCGGCCTGCGACCTGCCGCAGGACTTCATCGCCGAGCACAACATCGTGCTGCTGCCGATCACCGTCCGCATCGGCGAAGCCGTGCTGGCCGATCATCGCGATGAGCAGGCCACCCTGAGTTTCCTGCACGCGCATGTGGCCGAGCACGGTGCCGAGGCGGAGACCATCCCCTTCAGCGTCAACCAGATCCGCGACCTGTTCCTGCAGCAGCTGGTGATCGATTACGACCACGTGTTCTGCATGACCATCACCAAGACCCGCAGCCCGATCCACGACAACGCGCTGCAGGCCAGCTTCGCCATCCTCAACGATTACAAGCCAGTGCGGCAGGCAGCGGGCTACAACTCGCCGTTCGCGCTGCGCGTGCTCGACACCCAGAACCTGTTCGCTGCGCAGGCCGTGACCGCAGTGGAGGCGGTTCGCCTGCGTGACACTGGTGCCAGCGTGCAGCAGATCCGCGAACGGCTGGAAGAACTGGCCGGCAACGTGCACGGCTACATGATTACCCGCGACCTGTACTACATGCGCGCGCGTGCACGACACAAGGGCGACCGCAGCGTCGGCCTGCTCAGCGCCGCCCTGGGCAGCGCGCTGGACATCAAGCCGGTGCTGCACGGCTACCGTGGCCAGACCGGGCCGGTAGCCAAGATCAAGGGCTTCGACAGTGCCGTGCAGAAGCTGTTCGCGGTGGTCGGCCAGCGCGTACGTGCCGGGCTGATGACGCCGACGGTGTGCGTCAGCTACGGCGGTGAGCTCGACGAGCTGCGCAGCCTGCCCGGCTATGCACAGATGAAGGAGGTCTGCGCCGGCCATGGCGTGACCGTGTACGAATCGGTGATGAGCCTGACCGGCATGGTCAATGTCGGCAAGGGTGCGGTCACCGTGGGTTTCGCCGATGGGCCACATCGGTTCGAGTGATGCCCCCCACGCGGCGCGAATCTGCACATCGATTCCACCGCGATTGTGCCAGTCTTGCCGCACTTCAAGGAGAACACCATGCCTGCGCAGTACCACATCAGCCTGCCCGATCCGTCCAAGGCCCGCGGCAACGACCCTGACCTGTCCTTCCATTCGCAGGGCGCGGCCGGTTTCGCCGAAGAGCTGCAGGACGCCCTGCGCAGCGGCACGCTGTTCGAGCGCTGGAAGGCCAAGCAGCCCGACCCGGATGCGGTGGAACCGCAGTGGGGCGTGACCGATCCGGAGGCCACCGTGACCGGCGAGCAGAAGGACCTGCGCATCAACCTGGTCGCCACCACCCGCATCGACAGTGACGTGTTCAAGCAGCGCCTGCGCCTGCTGGCCGGCAGCCATTGGGAACTGCGCGACGTGCGTTGAGGCCCTCTACCCCGCCGGGCACGGCGCGGCGCTAACGTGCCCGTGTCGTGATCGACCCGGTGCGGATGACCATGCTCGGGTAGACGCCAACCTTGGTTGGGGCTTGCACAAACGACTGCCAACCAAGGTTGGCAATTACCGAACCGCCGATACCATCCAGCGATATCCTGCCGGCCGCTGCCCAGCGGATGGGCGGCACCCCCAACAGGCTGGTCCTGTACGACCAGCGGCGAGCCGGATTGGCGTGGCCGAACAGGATGAGGCGGTTTTGCGGCAATGGGCAGCAGCGCGTGACGGGCGGGTCTGCTCAGCAGTCCATCGTTCCGTGCGTGCTGCCCTCGTCGTCCAGCACGTGCGCATGCAGGATCACCTGGTTGCGGCCGGCACGCTTGGCGGCATAGAGGCCGGCATCGGCGTCTGCCAGCAACTGATCGGCACTGGCCAGCGCCGGCGGATGCAGGTAACCCACGCCGACGCTGATGCTGACCGGGCCTTCCGGCAATGGCAGCGCTTCGACCGCTTCGCGCAGCCGTTCGGCCAGCGCCAGCACCCCCGACAACGGGCTTCCAGGCACAATGACGGCGAATTCTTCACCGCCATAACGCGCAACGCTGTCACCACCGCGACCGGCTATGGCCTTCAGCACCCCGGCCACCGCCTGCAGGCAACGATCACCGGCCGGATGGCCGTGCTGGTCGTTGAAGGCCTTGAAGTGGTCGATATCCACCAGCAGCAGGCCCAGCTCGGTGCCGCTGCGCCGCGCGCGATTCCATTCGGAGGTCAGCCGCGCGTCGAACTCGCGGCGATTGGCCACGCCGGTGAGGCCATCCTGCCGCGCCAGTTGATCCAATGCTGCCTGGCGTTCCAGAAGATCGGTCTGCAGCAGGACGCTGCGCAGGCCGAAGCCGAGCGTGGCCACCACGAAACCCGCCACTGCCAGCGGTCGGGCATGGTCGACCACCAGAGTACCCACCACCAGCAGCAGCAAGGGCAGGATCATCGGCCCGGCAGCCTGCACCGTGCGCGACAGCCGCGGATGCGGCACTGCGCCCGTGACGGGCGCCCGGTCCAACGCCAGCACCGCCACCAGCAGGAACGGCAGGTCGATCAACAGATCATTGAAGGCTCCGAATGCATCTTCCGAGGTGTAATGGTTGATGTAGTAAGCCACCAGCAGATAAGCCAGTGCGTACAGCGCCAGCACCCGGAAGAAACCGCGCCGCTCGGGGACGTCACCGGCCAGCCAGCGCACCACCGCAAAGCCAGCGATGCACAGGTTCTGGATGTCGAACATACGCTGCATGTTCGACATCGCATGGGCATCGACATCGATGCGGGCGGCAAACGATTCGGTATGCACGAAGAACAGCACGCCCAGCAGCGCGGCCATTGCCGCATCGATCAGGCTGATGCCCGACCGCTCGCGGCGTGCGCGCGCCAGGATGAACACCAGTGGCACGCCGTACAGTACGTACAACAGCAGGCTGGCGTGGGGAGTGAAATCGGCCCGCCCGGCGCCCAGCGCGTCGATCATGTTGAACGCCATGCCGCCGGCCCACAGCAGCAGCGCCAATGCCATGGCCCGCCACCCCAGCGCCGCGCGGTCGCGGCGGGCCCGCCACAGGCAGGCCACCGCAGCCAGCAACGGGGCGCCGGTCAGAAAGACGAAGGAGCCCGCCCCGGCGGGACCGGGCCACAGGGCCAGCACCAGCCCATGGCACAGCACATACAGCAGCGCCAGCACTACCGGCATGCATCCCCCCGATCCGCAAGGCCGTCTGAGCGCACGATAGCGCGCCGGCACGCCACAGCGGCGTGATCCACTGCGGCAAAACGACACTCCGCGTGCGTCGCCATTGCCGGCCAGCGGCCGGCACTACCGGAAAGCCCTCAAGCGTGCAGGGCGCGGGCGTGGTGGGCCAGCACGCCGCAGCGGCGTGATTCGTTGCGGCAAAACGACAGTCTGCATGCATCGCCATGGTAGTGCCGGCCGCTAGCCGGCAATCCCAGGGAATCGCAGGGCTGCGGTTGCCGGCCAGCGGCCGGCACTACCGGAACGCTCTCAGGCGTGCAGGGCGCGGGCGTGGTGGGCGATGTGCTCACCGATGAAGCTGGCGATGAAGTAGTAGCTGTGGTCGTAGCCGGGCTGCAGGCGCAGGGTCAGTGGATGACCGGCGGCCGCGCAGGCCTCCTGCAGGCGCTGCGGCTGCAGCTGGGTCTGCAGGAACTCGTCCGCCTCGCCCTGGTCGACCAGCAATGGCAGGCGCTCGCTGGCCGCCTCCAGCAGCGCGCACGTATCCCACTGCGCCCAGTCGGCCGGATTGTCGCCCAGATAAGCCGTGAACGCCTTCTGCCCCCACGGTACGTGGCTGGGCGCGACGATCGGCGAGAACGCCGACACACTGCGGTAGCGCCCCGGGTTGCGCAGCGCGATCACCAGCGCACCGTGGCCGCCCATTGAATGGCCGCTGACAGCACGCGCGCCGGTGACCGGAAAATTCGCTTCGATCAGCGCCGGCAGCTCCTGCGCCACATAGTCGTGCATGCGGTAGTGCTTCGCCCACGGTGCACGGGTGGCGTTGAGGTAGAACCCTGCGCCCTTGCCGAGGTCGTAGCCTTCGGCATCGGCCACATCATCGCCGCGCGGGCTGGTATCCGGCGCGACGATGATTACGCCGTGCTCGGCTGCATAGCGCTGCGCACCGGCCTTGGTGATGAAATTCTGCTCGGTGCAGGTCAGGCCGCTCAGCCAGTACAGCACTGGCAGTGGCTGCACTTCCGCCTGCGGCGGCAGGTACACGGCGAACTGCATGTCGCAGCCCAGCGTGGTCGAACGATGGCGGTAGACGTCCTGCCAGCCGCCGAAACAGGCGCGGTGTTCAATGCGTTCCATGGTGCTCTCCTGCGTGCCGGCGTCAGCCGTCACGTGTGTTGATCAACTCATCCAGCTGCGACAGCAGGCGCAGAAGCGATTCGACGCCAGGCTGGCCACCCAGATTGCGGTACGCCGCCACCGCCACGTCGCTGCGCGGTGGCCATTGGCCGTCGGCGCGGGCTTCGTGCAGGCGCGGCAGGAATACCTGCGCAAGCCACTGCTCGAACGGCATGCCATCGTCGCTGCCGAAGGCTGAAGTCACCGCACGCGGTGGCCCCACCTCGCCGTCGACCCAGCCCAGCGCACGCAACGCCTGCTCGATCGGGTCGACCAGGGCCGCGCGCGGGTCTTCCGCACGCGGCCTGCGAAGGGCGTCGAACCAGCCCACGCCGCCGCTCAGTAGTGGACCACCGAACGGATCGACTTGCCTTCATGCATCAGGTCGAAGGCGTCGTTGATCCTGTCCAGGTCCATGGTATGGGTGACGAACGGGGCCAGTTCGATATCGCCCTTCATCGCGTCTTCCACCATGCCCGGCAGCTGGCTGCGGCCCTTCACGCCACCGAAGGCGGTGCCCATCCACTTGCGCCCGGTCACCAGCTGGAACGGGCGGGTGGAGATCTCCTGCCCGGCACCGGCCACGCCGATCACCACGCTCTGGCCCCAGCCACGGTGCGCGCATTCCAGCGCCGCGCGCATCACGTTGACGTTGCCGATGCACTCGAAGCTGTGGTCCACGCCCCAGGTGGTCATCTCGACGATGACCTGCTGGATCGGCGTGTCGAAGTCCTTCGGGTTGACGCAGTCGGTGGCGCCGAATTCGCGCGCCAGTTCGAACTTGGACGGATTGGTGTCCACCGCGATGATGCGGCCGGCCTTGGCCTGGCGCGCACCCTGGATCACCGCCAGGCCGATGCCACCAAGGCCGAACACCGCCACGCTGTCGCCCTCCTGCACCTTGGCGGTGTTGTGCACCGCGCCGATGCCGGTGGTGACGCCGCAGCCGAGCAGGCAGACGTGTTCCGGGTTGGCGTCCGGATTGATCTTCGCCAGCGAGACTTCGGCCACAACGGTGTACTCGCTGAAGGTCGAGCAGCCCATGTAGTGATACAGCGGCTCGCCGTTGTAGCTGAAGCGGCTGGTGCCATCGGGCATCACGCCCTTGCCCTGGGTGGCGCGCACCGACACGCACAGGTTGGTCTTGCCGCTCTTGCAGAACAGGCATTCGCCGCACTCGGCGGTGTACAGCGGAATCACGTGGTCGCCCGGCTTGACGCTGGTCACGCCCTCGCCCACTTCCACCACGATGCCCGCGCCTTCATGGCCCAGCACCACCGGGAACAGGCCTTCCGGATCATCGCCGGACAGGGTGAACGCATCGGTGTGGCAGACACCGGTGTGGGTGATCTTCACCAGCACTTCGCCCTTCTTCGGCGGGGCGACGTCGATCTCGACGATCTGCAGCGGCTGGCCGGGACCAAAGGCGACGGCGGCACGGGACTTCATGGTGGCTTCTCCAGAGACGGGCAATGACAGGATGGGCGGCGCAATGTTGCGCCGTCGTCTATTTCAGGTACGAGCGGATCAACGCGCTCATGTCGCGCACGCGTTCGGCGCGTTGTTCGTCGGAGGCGGCGGGCTGGCCGAATTCCTCGCGCAGATGGGCCTCCATCACCTCGGACATCAGGCCGTTGACCGCACCACGGATGGCGGCGATCTGCTGCAGCACCGGCCCGCAGTCGGCGCCGGCTTCCAGCGCACGGTCCAACGCATCGCACTGGCCGCGGATGCGGCGCACGCGGGCCAGGACCTTCTTCTTTTCTTCGGGGGAGTGCGGCATGGCGGGCCAGCTCGGAACTATACTGGGGGATAGTATATATGCAAAAACAGAAGGGTTGGCGCAATAGGCTGCTTGGCAGCTCTACGCCGGGTGCCTGCAGAAACCAGATGCAGCCACCGCGCTGTCCTAGATGCACGTCATCCGCCGCGAGCTGGCCCAGCTGCCGCCATGCCATCTGGTCGTTCGATGATAGGTAGCTGGAGCACGACCGATGGCGGCGCTCCGGCCTACCGGATTCAGGCATCCTCGCGCACGTAGGCGAACGACTCGTCCAAACGCTCGAAACCGATCACTTCAGCGACGATGGCCTGTGCGTCGTCGTCGCTGATGTTTCCTTCCTCAATATCGTCAACGCGGGCGAACAGCCGCTGCAACGCCGCGAACTGGTCGCCGCGCAGGAACGACTGGTGGCTCTGCAGCCAGCGCTGCAGGTTGCTGGCCAGCTCGCCGTGCGACAGCAGCGTATACGGCGCTTGGTAGTCGGCAACCGCTTCAACCATCTTGCGGAACAGGAAATCCTGGTAGTTGGCGGCCAGCACATCGGCACGATCATCGTCATGCCACACCAGCACGACGGGCGGCTCGGCAGAACCGGGCGCGTTGCTCCAGAAGCAGTAGCTGTCGCCGCCGCCGGTCCGCGCAAACGGCAGGAGCTGCAGGTCGGGACGCAGGGGATTGTAATGATCCTCGGCGGTCAGCTCCTGCCACGCTTCGAGCAGCTCATCGTGTTCCAGTGGTTCGTATTCCTGCGCGTACAGCAGCACCGGCGGATCCGCCTGCAGCGTCGGGAACACCACCTCGGACCATTCCGGATGCGGACTGCCCCAGCTCAACCGGCCTGCTGCCTGCAGCTGCTTGAACAAAGGGGGGAAGGCCTGGCCGGTGGCCTGTTCGATGTCGGATAGTGCGCTCATGGAAGTCCTTGTCGATAGAGGTCGCCCAGCTTGCCCGAATCCGCGCAGGAGATGAACCGGCCGCAGCAGGTGGCGGGACTAGACTGCAATCACCGGATGCAGGAAATCACTGCCATGAACGCCACTGCCCGCAACTTCATCGTCAACATCGACGTGCCCGACCTGGCCGCCGCCGAAACGTTCTACCTGGCCGCGTTTGGATTGCGCATCGGTCGTCGGCTCGGTACCGGCGCGGTGGAACTGCTCGGCGGGCCAACACCGCTCTACCTGTTGCAGAACGAGGCTGGCAGCGCCGCCACCGAAGACGGCGACGTGCGTGACTACGAGCGCCACTGGACCCCGCTGCACCTGGACTGGGTGGTGGAGGACATTGATGCCGCGTTGATGCGTGCGGTCGCGGCCGGGGCGATGCTCGAGCAACCGGTGCGCGAGCGCCGCTGGGGCCGTATCGCCGTGCTGGCCGATCCGTTCGGGCACGGCTTCTGCCTGATCCAGTTCAGTGGCGAAGGCTACGACGCGCTGGTCGAATGAATTGCCGGCTGCTTTGCGGGCGCCAATCACGCATGGCGCGGATCTACTGATCCGCTTCAAGCAACGCGTGGCGGCTGTCATTCGGGAGTAGATCCACGCCATGCGTGGATGCGAACCACCGCACCTCACTCCCGCAGCATGTCCACGAACGCGCGCAGCGCACCGGGCATCTGCCGCTGCTTCGGGTAGTACAGCGCGAACCCGGCGAACGGCTCGCTCCAGTCTTCCAGTACCGCCACCATCTGCCCCGATTCGATATACGGCCGCGCGGTGTCTTCCAGCACGTAGGCCAGGCCGATGCCATCAAGCACTGCACCGACCACGGTGCCCTGCTCGCTCAACGTGAGCCGGCCCGGCACGTCGATTTCCAGCGCCTGCCCGCTACGCTCGAACTGCCATTTGTACAGATGCCCGCTGGCAAAGCGGAAGCGGATGCACTCATGCGAGGCCAGGTCGCGCGGATGCTGGGGCGCCGGATGCCGCCGCAGGTAATCCGGCGAGCCGACGATCAGCCCACGCAGCGGCGGCCCCATCGGCACCGCCACCATGTCCTCGGGCACGAATTCGTGCAGGCGCACGCCCGCGTCGTAGCCCTCGGCGACGATATCGACCAGCCCATCATTTTCGGTCAGCTCGACGCGCACATCAGGATGGGCATGCAGGAAGCGCGCCAGCCGAGGCCGCAGCTGGGTCGCCACCGCCGCCCGGGTGGCGTTGATGCGCAGCAGGCCGGCCGGGGCGGCGCGGAAGTGGTTCATTTCTTCCAGCGCGTCATGCACCTGCCCCAGCGCGGGCTGCAGGCGTTCCAGCAGGCGCTGCCCGGCCTCGGTCAGGGCCACGCTGCGGGTGGTGCGATGGAACAGGCCCACGCCCAACCGTTCCTCCAGCGCGCGGATCGCATAGCTCACCGCCGAGGTCGACAACGCCAGCTCGGCACCGGCGCGGCGGAAGCTGCGGTGGCGGGCAACCGCCGCGAACGCGGCCAGGTGGGAAAGGTTGTCAGTGGCCATGATTGTGCAGTTTTACTTGATGAATCATGCCGATATCCACGCTTCTTGCCATTGGGAACGCGGCGTATTGTAAAGCGCCTTTCGATAAACCCTGCCAAGGATTCCCCCATGTCCCTCGCCCGTGGTTACGCCGCCCATTCCCATACCGCCCCGCTGGTCCCCTTTGAGTTCGAACGCCGTGCGGTCGGTCCCGACGATGTGCGCATCGAGATCCTCTACAGCGGCATCTGCCACTCCGACCTGCACCAGGCCCGCGATGACTGGGGTGGCTCGATCTACCCGATGGTGCCGGGCCACGAGATCATCGGCCGCGTCACCGAGGTCGGCAGCAACGTCACCCGCTTCAAGGTCGGCGACCACGCCGGCGTGGGTTGCATGGTCGACTCCTGCCGCCACTGCGACGCCTGCCAGCACGACCTGGAGCAGTACTGCGCCGAGGGCGCGACCTGGACCTACAACGGCCGTGAACGCGAAACCGGCGCACCGACCTACGGCGGCTATTCCGACCACGTGGTGGTCGAGCAGCGCTTCGTGGTGAAGGTGTCCGACACCCTCGACCTGAAGGCGGCCGCACCGCTGCTGTGCGCCGGCATCACCACGTGGTCGCCGCTGCGCCATTGGAAGGTCGGCCCGGGCCAGAAGGTCGGCGTGATCGGCCTCGGCGGCCTGGGCCACATGGGCGTGAAGTTCGCCAAGGCGCTCGGTGCGCACGTGGTGATGATCACCACCACCCCGGAAAAGGGCGCCGATGCCAAGCGCCTGGGCGCCGATGAGGTGCTGGTCTCGCGCGATGCGGCGCAGATGAAGGCGCACGCCGGCAGCTTCGACTTCCTGCTCAATACCATCCCGGTCAGCCATGACACCAATCCGTACATGGGCCTGCTCAAGCGCGAAGCCACCATGTGCCTGGTGGGCGTGCTGACCGAACTGGACCCGCCGCTGACCGGCGGCAGCGTGATCTTCGGCCGCAAGCACCTGACCGGCTCGGCGATCGGCGGCATGGCCGAAACCCAGGAAATGATGGACTTCTGTGCCGAGCACGGCATCGTCAGCGATGTGGAGATGATCGACATCAGGAACGTCAACGAAGCCTGGGAGCGCATGGCGAAGAACGATGTGCGCTACCGCTTCGTGATCGACATGGCGACGTTGAAGAACGTGGCCTGAGCCAGGACGGATCTGGAAATGAAAAACCCCGGCAATGCCGGGGTTTTTCTTTTGGGTAGTGCCGGCCGCTGGCCGGCAACCCCGCATGACGATCAATACGCGAACTCGCGGAACACCGGATCGACGTCGCCATGCCAGCGGCCATGGAACAGCGCCAGCTTGCGCTCGGCCGGGGTCAGGCCGGATTCGACGATCTCCTGCAGCACGTCCAGGAACTTGCTCTCGTCCTGGCCGTCGGCATTGCGCGCCGCACGGCGCTTGAGGCCTTCCACGGAAATCCTGACCGCTTCCCGGGCCAGGTCGCGCACCGTGCCGTTGCGGAACGGCAGGTTCATTGCATGCTTCGGCACGCCGTCACGCAGCGCATGGCGCTCGTCCAGGGTGAAGTCACGCACCAGGTCCCAGGCAGCATCCAGCGCAGTGTCGTCGTACAGCAGGCCCACCCAGAACGCCGGCAGCGCACATAGGCGGCTCCACGGGCCACCATCGGCGCCGCGCATTTCCAGGTACTTCTTCAGGCGCACTTCCGGGAACGCGGTGGTCATGTGGTCCGACCAGTCGCGCAGGGTCGGCAACGCGCCCGGCAGCACCGGCAGCTTGCCCTGCATGAAGTCGCGGAAGCTCTGCCCGCTGGCGTCGTGGTAGATGCCGTCGCGGTAGGAGAAATACATCGGTACGTCGAGCAGGTAATCGACATAGCGCTCGTAACCGAAGCCCTCCTCGAACACGAAGTCGAGCATGCCGGTGCGGTCGGCGTCGGTGTCGGTCCAGATGTGCGAGCGATAGCTCAGGTAGCCGTTCGGCTTGCCTTCGGTGAACGGCGAATCGGCGAACAGTGCGGTGGCGATCGGCTGCAGCGCCAGCGACACGCGGAACTTCTTCACCATGTCCGCCTCGGTGGCGTAGTCCAGGTTCACCTGCACCGTGCAGGTGCGGGTCATCATGTCCAGGCCCAGCGAGCCGACCTTGGGCATGTACGCGCGCATGATCTTGTAGCGCCCCTTCGGCATCCACGGCATTTCATCGCGCTTCCACTTCGGCTGGAAGCCCATGCCGAGGAAACCCAGCTGCAGTTCGCCGGCCACCTGCGCCACTTCGTTGAGGTGGGTGCCAGTCTCCACGCAGGTCTGGTGGATGGTCTCCAGCGCCGCGCCGGACAGTTCCAGCTGGCCAGCCGGTTCCAGCGTCACCGAGGCACCGTCGCGCAGCAGCGCGATCGTGTTGCCGTTTTCCTGCACCGGCTCCCAGCCGAAGCGGACCAGGCCGTTGAGCAGTGCTTCGATGCCGCGCTCCCCCTCGAAGGTCGGCGGGCGCAGGTCATCCAGACGGAACCCGAACTTCTCGTGCTCGGTGCCGATGCGCCACTGCGCGCGGGGCTTCTCGCCGGAGGCGATCACCTCCACCAGCTGCGAGCGGTCGGTAATGGGGGTATCGGCGACGTGGCTGGGGCTCGACAAGGGGAAAGCTCGCTGGACGGTGGCGGGGGATGTGGGGCTCGCGGCCTTCCATCGCAAGGGCGCACTATAGCGTGGCACCCCGTTGCGTCATGCGACGGTGACGGGTTTCAGCATCCTACCGACGCCCTCTTGACCCTCGTACACTCAACGTCATGAGCCGCCATTCACGACACCCCGAACTGCACCGCTCCGAGCGCGTCGGCTGGCTGCGTGCCGCCGTGCTGGGCGCCAACGATGGCATCGTCTCGGTGGCCGGCCTGGTGGTTGGCGTGGCTGCCGGCGGTGCCTCCGCTGCGACCATCCTTGCCACCGGCGTGGCCGGCACCGTGGCCGGCGCAATGTCGATGGCTGCCGGCGAGTACGTCTCGGTACAGACCCAGGCCGACACCGAAGACGCAGACCTGGCAATGGAAAAGCGCGAGCTGCGCGATAATCCGCACAGCGAGCTGGAGGAGCTGGCTGCGATCTACCGCCACCGCGGCCTGGAGCCTGCATTGGCACGGCAGGTGGCCGAACAGCTCACCGCCCATGATGCGCTGGGTGCCCACGCCCGCGACGAACTGGGCATCACCGATACCCTGCGCGCCCGCCCGCTGCAGGCAGCATTGGCCTCGGCCGGTGCGTTCACCTGCGGCGCGGCGCTGCCGGTGCTGACCGCCCTGCTCGCGCCGGTCGACAGGGTGGCACTGATGACCACGGCCAGTACCCTGCTCGGCCTGTGCCTGACCGGCGCAGTGGCGGCCAGGGCCGGCGGCGCACCGCCGGTTCGCGGCGCGATCCGGGTGATGTTCTGGGGCGCATTGGCGATGGCCGCGGCGGCCGGTGTCGGTCGCCTGTTCGGTGCCCACGTGTCATGACCGCCATGCTGCCACCGGCCACCGCACTGCTGGCCGAGATGGCCAGCCTGGCCGGCTGCGCACGCGCCGAAGGTTATGCGTGCATTACCGCTCGGCGCGAACATGGCGCCAGCTCGGTGGAGATTCCACAACCACAGTTCGCGATCCTGCTGGAAGGCCGCAAGCAGGTGCGTACCGCGCACCAGTCGCTGGAGTTCATCCCCGGCGACATCCTGCTGCTGACCCAGCGCTGCCGCATTGATGTGGTCAATACCCCCGACCCACGCAGTGGCCGTTACCTCAGCGCCATCGTGCCGCTGTGTGCCGAAGTGCTGGCGGCCGCACGCACGCTGTGGAGCGGAGAGCTTCCCGCCGCCGGTCATGCGATGGCGCGACTGCCGTTGATCGATCATGGCGCGGTGCTGCGCCAGTGGCGGCAATCGCTGCAGGACGGCCGTTACAGCGAAGCGCGGCTGGCCCTGGCCTCGTTGGTACTGACCCTGTGTCGGCAGGGCCACGGCAACCTGCTGCTGCCGCAGGCGCCGAGCCTGGGCGAACAGATCCGCGACCGCATCGCCGCCGAACCGGCTCGCGACTGGCAATCGCGTGATGTGGAAGCGCTGTTCGCGCTGAGCGGCGCGACCCTGCGCCGTCGGCTCGCCGCCGAGGACACCAGCCTGCGCCAGCTGCTCACCGAGGCCCGGCTGGCGCATGGCATGCAGCTGCTCTACACCACCGACCTGCCGCTGAAGACCGTGGCCGCACGCGCGGGCTACCGCTCTGCGGCCAGTTTCAGCAAGCGCTTCGCCGAGCAGTACGGGCTGGCTCCCACAGATATTTGAGGGGGTTCGGCAGGGCTTGCAGCCCTGCACCTGCAGAGGCAACGGCAACAGCGAAAGCAACAGCAACAGCAACAGCGGGCTATCCGTGGGATGGCGGGGCGGTGTGGGTGGGCAGGACCGTTGGCGCCATGGATGGCGCCATCGAGCCCCCATGGATGGGTTTACGGCGTGTCCTGCCCACCCACACCGCCCCACCTCTGACAGATCTTCGCGACTGTTGGTAGGTGTCGACCTTGGTCGACACATCTGTCAGATATCGAAATCGATCTGGGGTCAGATCCGTTTTCCTCCGGAAAACGGATCTGACCCAAAGAGAATTTCCAACAGATCGCGGAAAACTGTCGAAGGCGGGGTGGGTCCGGTTGCGGGAGTGTCCGCGGCATGGATGCCGCGGCCAAGCCCCCAGGGATGGGTTTACGGCGTCTCCCGCAACCGGACCCACCCCGCCATCCCACGGATAGCCCGCTGTTGCTGTTGCTGTTGCTGTTGCTGTTGCTGTTGCTTCGGCTGCGGCCGTTGCCTCTGCGGGTGCAGGGCGCAGCCCTGCAGCCCCCCCCCTGAGCATTCCACGCAGTGGTTTGAGCGCCGCGCACACGCCGGCCACGGCACGCTATGCGGCAACGGAATCGTCCGTCGCCCACCGAGAACCATCATGACCCTGCGCCACCTGCCGCTGCGCACCGCCCTGCTGCTGGCCCTGTCCGCCCTGCCACTGGCCGCGCTGGCCGAAGCCACCTCGCCCGCCCCCACCCGACAGGTACCGGGCGT
Source organism: Stenotrophomonas sp. YJH_SMC_122 (assembly GCF_059369535.1). Taxonomy (NCBI): domain Bacteria; kingdom Pseudomonadati; phylum Pseudomonadota; class Gammaproteobacteria; order Lysobacterales; family Lysobacteraceae; genus Stenotrophomonas; species Stenotrophomonas sp. YJH_SMC_122. The sequence continues at coordinate 67,462 of NZ_JCAFST010000008.1, forward strand.
CTACCACCAGCGCGTCGGCGCCTTGCAGGTCACCGCCCTGTTCGATGGCGTGGTCGCGCTGGGCCGGCAGGAAGTGGTGGACGTGCCGCCCACCCTGGTCAGCCGCCTGCTGGAAGGCCGCTACGTGCCCGAAGACAGGAAGGGCCTGCAGACCGCGATCAACGCGTTCCTGATCCGGCAGGGCAACCACCTGACCCTGGTCGATACCGGCACCGCGCAGTGCTTCGGCCCCGGCCTGGGCCAGGTGCTGGGCAACCTGCGCGCCTCCGGCGTGGATCCGGCCGAGGTGGACGAGGTGCTGCTGACCCACGCCCATCCGGACCACCTGTGCGGCGTACTCGACGCGCAGGGCAAGCCGGCCTACCCGAATGCCACGGTGTGGCTGTCCAGGGCCGATGCCGATTACTGGCTCAACCCGGCCAGCGAGGCCACCGCGCCGAAGGGCGTGCGCTTCGCCTTCCCGCTGGCGCGCAATGCGGTAGCCCCGTACCAGGCCAGCGGCCACCTGCGCACGTTCAACCCTGGCGATGCCCTGCCCGGCGGTGCGGTGGCAATGGACACCCATGGCCACACCCCCGGCCACGTCTCCTACCGGTTCGACAGCCAGGGCCAGTCATTGCTGGTGTGGGGCGACGTGCTGCACTTCCACGCGGTGCAGTTCGCGCACCCGGAGGCCGCGTTCGAGGCCGATTCGGACCGCAAGGCGGCCATCGCCAGCCGTCGGGGGCTGCTGCAGCAGGCCACCGCCAACGGCTGGTGGGTGGCCGGTGCGCACCTGCCGTTCCCGGGCCTGGGCCATGTGCGCAGCGAAGGCCAGGCCTATGCCTGGGTGCCGGCGGAGTATTCGCCGCTGAAATGAGGTGCCGAGCGCGGTCGGTGAGGCTGCCGGCCAGCGGCCGGCACCACCAGGAAGCAGATCGGTAGCGCCCGGCTGCCAGCCGGGCGACCGGAAATCCCTTATTCCAGCCCCAGCCAGCCGCCGATCACGGCGCGGGCTTCGTCCACGCCGGTACGGTCTTCGCCGGAGAACACCTGCACGCTGACGCTGTCACCGTAGGCCGATTGCAGCTCCTTGCGCACCTTCTGCAAGGACTGCATCTGCTGGCTGCGGCTGAGCTTGTCGGCCTTGGTCAGCAGGGCGTGCGCCGGCAGGCCGCGCTGCACGGCATAGGACAGCATCTGCCGGTCGTAGTCCTTCAGCGGATGACGGATGTCCATCACCACCACCAGCCCCTTCAGGGCCTCGCGGGTGCGGAAGTACTTGTCGATGAAGGCCTGCCAGTGCGCCTGCAGGTCCAGCGGCACCTTGGCGTAGCCGTAACCGGGCAGGTCGACCAGATGCGCCTCCGGGGTGACCTGGAAGAACACCAGCTGCTGGGTACGGCCGGGGGTCTTGGAGACACGCGCCAGGGCGTTCTGGCGGGTCAGCGCGTTGAGCGCACTGGACTTGCCGGCGTTGGAGCGGCCGGCGAAGGCCACTTCGGCCCCTTCGTCGGGCGGCAGCTGCCGCACGTTATGGGCCGAAAGGTGGTAACGGGCGCGTTCGATGAGCAATGACATGTGCCTAGGATCGCATGTTGCGGCGCCGCGCGCCCGTGCCGGCGGCCTTTGCGGGCATTTTGCTGCACTGCTGCGTTGACCGTGCGCGGAAACGGCGTTGATAATCCGGGCGATGCCGGCGGCCACCGCCCGGCCCGGTCCATACGGAGCTTCAGCATGCGCCACGCTCGCGTTCTTGCCGTATCCGCCCTTGCCACTGCTGTAGTCGTTGCCGCTGCTGCGTTCGCGCAGACCACGTTGACCCCGCTGCCCGACAATGGGCCGATCAACACCGCCTCGCTGGAGGTGGATTTCAGCAAGACCCACTGGGGCGATGCCAAGGCCGGCCAGGCCAAGGCCTCGGCCTGCGCGGCCTGTCATGGCGTCGACGGCAATTCCACGGTGGAGATGTATCCGTCCATTGCCGGCCAGAGCGAACGCTACGTGGCCCAGCAGATGGCCCTGATCGCCAATGGCCAGCGCAGTTCCGGCGCGGCGGTGGCGATGGTGCCGTTCGTGCAGAACCTCACCCCACAGGACATGCGTGATATCGGCGCCTACTTCGCCACGCAGAAGGCCAACGCCGGCATCGCCGATGACACGGCGGTCACCGAGGGCCCCTACAAGGGCATGAAGTTCTACGAGATCGGCCAGCAGCTGTACCGCGGCGGCGATGCCAAGCGTGGCCTGCCGGCCTGCATGGCCTGCCATGGCCCCAGCGGTGCCGGCAATCCCGGCCCGGCCTATCCGCATCTCGGTGGCCAGCACGCCAGCTATGTCGCGCGCCGCCTGCAGGAGTACCAGGCCGGCCAGACCAACGAGACCGACAAGGCGCACTTCCAGATCATGGCAACGGTCGCGCAGAAGCTCAGCGAGCAGGAGGTGCAGGCGCTGTCGAGCTACCTGCAGGGCCTGCACAACAAGGCCGACGATGTGGCCACCACGGCCACGCCAACACAACCGGCTGCCGCCCCCTGACCACCACTGGTCGGCCCGGGCCGCGACGTCGGCCCACGGCTGCGGTATGTTTCCTTCACGCCGGCGGCTGCGCCGGCGTTGCTTTTTTCAACGGAGATGCGTGTCGATGAGGTTGATTTCCCGCCTGCTGTTGTCCGTGCTGGTGCTGCTGCCGCTGGCAGCCTGCGCCGCCACCCCCGCCAATGCCCCGCTGGTCGAGGGCAAAGACTACGAGCGCATCGCCCAGCCGGGCCCGTTCCAGCCGCTGGCCGGCAAGATCGAGGTGGTCGAAGTCTTCGGCTACACCTGCCCGCACTGCGCCCATTTCGAACCGCAGCTGGAAGCCTGGGCGGCCAAGTTGCCGGCCGACGTGCGCTTCACCCCGGTCCCGGCGGCCTTCGGCGGTGCCTGGGATGCCTGGGCCCTGGCCTACTACGCCGCCGAGGAAGTCGGCGTGGCCAAGCGCAGCCATGCCGCCGTGTTCAAGGCCCTGCACGAACAGGGTTCGCTGCCGATGCAGAACGTCTCGGCCGATGAGCTCGCCACCTTCTACAAGGCCTACGGCGTGACCCCGGACCGCTACATCCAGGCCCTGCGCGGCGATGCCGTGCAGAAGAAGGTCGAGGCCGCGCGCGCGTTCGTCCAGCGCACCAAGATTCCGGGCACCCCGGCCATCATCATCAATGGCCAGTACCTGGTGCGCGGCAACAGCTTCGACGACCAGCTGCGCATTGCCTCCGCACTGATCGCGCAGGCGCGCGCCGCCCGCGGCCGCTGAACCAACACCCACCACCGACACGGCGTTGTCGCCGCCGCGTGTCATCATTTCCCCTTGGCCGGCGCCTGCCGCCGGCCCCACCTTTCCAGATGCTGGAGACGTTTCCATGAAGATCCGTTACGCCCTCGCCCTCGCAGCGCTGCTGCCGATCCTGGCCGCCTGCAAGGCCGACGACGGCAGCACCAACACCACCGCGGCCCCCGCCGAACCGGCAGCAACCCCGGCAACCACCACCGAACCGGCTGCCGCGCCGGCGGCGGGCAGCGAAGGCGCCGCACCGGCTGCCGCTGAAGGCGAGAAGGCCCCGGCCGAAGCAACTCCGGCCGCCGCGCCGGCCCCGACCACCGCCGCACTGACCGGCCCGGCTCCGGTGGAAGGCGCCGACTACCAGGTGATCCCGAACGGCCAGCCGTTCCAGCCGGCCGCCGGCAAGATCGAAGTGACCGAGATCTTCGGCTACGTCTGCCCGGCCTGCGCCGCGTTCCAGCCGCTGGTCGGCCCGTGGAAGGCCGGCCTGCCCAGCGACGTGAACTTCGTCTACGTGCCGGCCATGTTCGGCGGCACCTGGGATGACTACGCCCGTGCCTTCTACGCCGCGCAGACCCTGGGCGTGCAGGAGAAGACGCACGAAGCGCTGTACGCCGCCATCCACTCGCAGAAGACCCTGAAGGGCGAGCGCGGCCGTGACTCGGTGGAAGACATCGCCAAGTTCTACGCCGCCTACGGCGTCGATCCGAAGCAGTTCGCGGCCACCATGGGCAGCTTCGCGGTGAATGCCAAGACCAACTCGGCCAAGCAGTTCGCCCAGCGCAGCCAGATCAGCGGCACCCCGTCGATCATCGTCAACGGCAAGTACCTGGTGAAGGGCAAGAGCTTCCCGGACATGCTGCGCATCGCCGATCACCTGATCGCCCGCGAACGCGGTGCGGCCCAGGCTCACTGATCCAAGAGAAGCATTTCCCGGCCGTGAATTCCCCCCGTACACGGACCCTGCGCTTGCTGACGGCCAACATCCAGGCCGGCTCAAGTACCCGCCGTTACAGCGACTATGTGACCCGCAGCTGGTCACATGCGCTGCCGGCGGGTCGCAAGCGCAGCAGCCTGGACGCGATCGCCACCCTGGCGCGCGACCATGACATCGTCGGCCTGCAGGAGGCCGACCCGGGCAGCCTGCGCTCGGGCTTCACCAACCAGACCCACTATTTGGCCCAGCGCGCCGGCTTCAATTACTGGAGCCACCAGCCGAACCGGCGCATGGGTGGGGTCGCCTCCAGCGCCAACGGCCTGCTGAGCAGGCTGGAACCGGTTGAAGTGCAGGATCACGCCCTGCCCGGCCGCATCGGCGGGCGCGGCGTGCTGCTGGCCAAGTTCGGCGACGGTGCCGACGGCTTGGCGGTAGCGGTCGCCCATCTGTCATTGGGCGCAGGCTCGCGGATGTCGCAGCTGGGCTTCATCGCCGAGCTGCTGTCCGACCACCCCAACGCGGTGCTGATGGGCGACTTCAACTGCCTGGCAGAACGCCCGGAAATGCAGGTGCTGTACCAGAAGACCCGGCTGCAGCCGCCCGGTTGCATCGTGCCGACCTTCCCAAGCTGGCGCCCGGACCGCGCCATCGACCACATCCTGGTCAGCAGTGGCCTGCAGACCCGTACCGTGGAAGCCATACCGGCCGCGTTCTCCGATCATCTCGCACTGGCAATGCAGATCGACGTCCCGGCCGACGCCCTGCGCTGAACCGCCCCCCTGGTAGGTGCGGACCGTTGGTCCGCACGCTTCGCGCCGGCCGCCGCCTGGCGCCCCCTAAATCAGGGCATGAACGACTTAATCCCCTCCGTCCCCTTTTTTCAGGCGGTGGCCGACGCCTTCAACCCCCGCGCCGTCATCGTGCTGCCCACCGAGGCCAGCACCGTGCAGCCGATCGCCAGCCACTGCAGCCCGTGCAGGTGTTCGTGCAGCAGCAGCATCGCCCACAGCGCGGCCACCGCCGGTTCCATGCTGATCAGGATGCCGAAGGTCTCCTTCGGCAGGCGCTTGAGCGCCATCATCTCCAGCGACATCGGAATCGCACTGGACACCAGTGCAATCAGCAGGCCGGCTGCCAGGATCTCCGGATCGAGCAGCGCGGCACCGGCATGCACCACGCCCACCGGCACCACCACCAGCGAAGCCGCCAGCAGCCCCAGCGACACCGAATGCCCGGCGTGCAGGTGGCCGGCACGCTTGCCGAACACGATGTACAGGCCCCAGCACGCCGCTGCGCCCATGGCATACAGCACGCCGGCCGGATCCAGCGCCGGTCCACCGCCGATCGGCAGCAGCAGCAACAGCCCCACCGCCGCGCAGCCCACCCAGAGGAAATCGATCGGGCGTCGTGAGGACAGCATCGCCACCGTCAGCGGCCCGGTGAACTCGATGGCCACCGCGATGCCGAAGGGAATCGTACGCAGGGCCATGTAGAACAGCAGGTTCATCAGGCCCAGGGTGAGCCCGTAGCGCAGGATGGTGATCGCATCCACGCGGCGGGTCTTCCAGCGCCACGGCCGCCAGAACAGCAGCAGCAACAGCGCCGAGAAGCCCACGCGCAGCGCACTGGTGCCCTGGGCGCCGATCAGCGGGAACAGGTGTTTGGCGTAGGAGGTGCCGATGGCCAGCGAGGTGACCGAGCCGAGCACCGCCAGCGCCGGCAACATCGGCGCAAGTCGTGAGGTCTGCATGGGCAAAGTCTATTGCGCCGGCGCCGAGCACTTGGCTCAATTGACAGCCTGTTCGTGCAACTTCTGCTCGCCATGGCCACCGCCCCCGTGCTCGACAGCTTCGACCGCGCCATCCTCGACCTGCTGCAGCGGGACAACACCCTGCCGCAGCGCGAGATCGCCGAGGCCGTGCACCTGTCCACCCCGGCCGTGCAACGCCGCATCAAGCGCCTGCAGGACAGCGGCGTGATCGCGGCCAATGTGGCGGTGGTTGCCGCAGCAAAGGTCGGGCGGCCCCTCACCATCATCGTCGAGGTGCGCGTGGTCAGCGAGCTGCGTGAACGCGTGGCGCCGTTCAAGCGCCGCGTGCAGGACGACCCGGCGGTGCAGCAGTGCTACTCGATCACCGGCGATGGCGATTTCCTGCTGTTGCTTTCGGCCGCGTCGATGGAGGAGTACGAAGCGATCACCGAGCGCCTGTTCGGTGGCGATGACAACATCGAGCGCTTCCGCACCTCGGTGGCACTGGGAACGTTGAAGCGCAGTTTCGAAGTGCCGCTGGCTCCGGTTCTGTAGCGCTGAGCCATGCTCGACTGCGCCTTGACCGCAAAGCAACAGCCGCCGAGCATGGCTCGGCGCTACAGTCGGAGACCATGAACACATCGCCTTCCCCCGCCCGTCGCCTGCGCCGCTGGCTGCTGCGCGGCCTGTGGCTGGCCATCGCGATCATTGCCGCGATGACGCTGTGGAACAGCCCATGGGCCGCTGCACCGAAACTGCTGTGGACACTCTCGCGGATGCCGCCGGCCACGCAACTGGCGGTGCCGGTGGACGGCGTGCGGCCACGCCAGATCGCCGACACCTTCGGCGCACCACGTGGCCGTGACCGCTCCCACGCCGGCATCGACATCTTCGCCAAGCGCGGCACCGCGGTGCGCAGCGTCACTGCCGGCGTCATCGCGGACGTCAGCGAGCGCGGCCTCGGCGGCCGCCAGGTGTGGGTGATCGGGCCCGGGCGCGAACGTTACTACTACGCCCATCTGGACGACTGGGCCGAGGGCCTGGCGCGCGGCCAGGTGGTCCAGGCCGGCGACCTGCTCGGGCATGTAGGCGACAGCGGCAATGCCAAGGGCACGCCGCCCCACCTGCACTGGGGCATCTACGGCGCCGATGGCGCGCGCGATCCGCTGCCGCTCCTGCGCTGAACGCCATGTGCTGCGTCGAGCCCTGCGTGAGCGCCTTCGTCGTTCATGATTTGTAAATAGGAATAGTTCGTATTACCATTCCTTTCGTTTCCGGTGGTGCCAGGACGGCCTGCCCGCCCGTTTCCCACCCGTAGCGCCTCGCCTTCTGGATGCCGGCCGAGCGCGCGTGCTCGTCCAGGACCCCCATGAACCGTTCCGCCCTCCGTATCCCGCAGCCGCAGCGGCTGTCCGTTGCCGTGCTCGTTGCACTCTGCGTCGTGGCCCCGGCCGCCTTCGCCGACACCGCCGCCGACCCCACCACGCTCGACAAAGTGGTGGTCAAGGGCGAACGCGCCGAAGGCTATTCGGTGCGCCGTACCTCGGCCGGCACCCGCTTCGACCTGGCACCGCGCGAGATCCCGCAGTCGGTCAGCATCATCAGCCACCAGCGCATCGAAGATCAGAACCTGGACGACATCATCGACGTGCTGGCCAACACTACCGGCGTGACCAGCACCCAGTCCGACAGCGAGCGCACCGAGTTCTACGCGCGTGGCTTCTACATCGATGCCTACCAGTTCGATGGCCTGCCCACGCAGATGGTGCAGAACTGGAGCTATGGTGATTCCGGCCTGGACCTGGCGCTGTACGACCGCGTGGAAGTGGTGCGCGGCGCCACCGGCCTGCTCAGCGGCGCCGGCAATCCGTCCGCATCGGTCAACCTGATCCGCAAGCACGCCGACAGCGCCGAGCTGGCCGGCAGCGTGTCGGTGAACGTGGGCAGCTGGGGCCGCACCCGCACCACGGTGGACGTGGGCAGCGCACTCAACGCCAGCGGCACCGTGCGCGGCCGCGTGATCGGCAGCTACCTGGACACCGACGGCCAGATGGACCGCTACAACCAGCGCAAGACGCTGGGCTATGCGGTGATCGATGCCGACCTGACCCCGGACACGCAGCTGAGCGTGGGCTACGACTACCAGCAGAAGCGCGCCAATGGCGCGACCTGGGGTGGTTTCCCGATGCTGTATTCGGATGGCTCGCGCACCGGCTACGACGAATCGTTCAACGCCAGCCCGGAGTGGACCTATTGGGACACCACCAGCAAGCGGGCCTTCGCCACCCTGCAACACGCCTTCAGCAACGGCTGGAAGTTCAAGGTCGGCGCCACCCACGACGAGACCAAGGCCGACGACAAGCTGTTCTACCCGGCATACAACGACTGGACAACGGGCGAATCGAACTTCGACCGGACCACCGGCGCGGGCATCTCGCCATCCGCGGGCTTCTACAACACTGAGCGCAAGGTCACCGGCGTTGATGGCTACATTGACGGCCCGTTCCAGCTGTTCGGCCGCGAGCACCAGCTGATGGCCGGCCTCAGCTACAACAAGCGCGAGTACGCCAACTACGGCGACTACCAGGTCGGTGGCCCGGGCCAGACCTGGGATCCGTTCGCCAGCTATCTGAACTGGACGGGCAAGATCGGTGAGCCGAACTGGAACCCGCTGGCCCTGGCCAGCGAGGGCACCATCACGCAGAAGGCTGGTTACGCGGCCGCGCGCCTGTCACTGGCCGACCCGCTTAAGCTGATCATCGGCGCACGCTATACCGACTGGAAGAGCGAAGGCGAAGGCGCCGACCGCGCGCACAAGGTCACCACGCCGTATGCCGGCCTGGTGTTCGACATCAACGACACCTACTCGACCTACGCCAGCTACACCGAGATCTTCCAGCCGCAGACGCTGAAGGACCGCAACGGCAGCTACCTCGATCCGGTCGACGGCAAGAGCTACGAAGTGGGCGTCAAGGGCGCGTGGTTCGACAACCGCCTGAACGCCTCGCTGGCGGTGTTCCGCATCGAGCAGGACAACGTCGGCCAGGCCACCGGTGAGCCGGTGCAGGGCAGCCAGAACGAGTTCGCCTACCGCGCCGCGCGTGGCACCGTCAGCCGTGGCTTCGAGTTCGAAGTGAACGGCGAACTGGCCCCGGGCTGGAATGCGACCTTCGGTGCTTCGCGCTATGTGGCCAAGGACATCAACGGCGCCGACATCAACACCAACCTGCCGCAGACCGCGCTGAAACTGTTCACCAGCTACACCCCGCAGTCGCTGCAGGCGCTGACCGTCGGCGGCGGCGCCAACTGGCAGAACCGCATCTACTACCCGGTGCCGGCCTACGGCCGCATCGAACAGAGCGGCTACGCGCTGGTCAGTGCCTTCCTGCGCTACCGCATCTCGCCGGAGTTCAGCGTGCAGGCCAACCTCAACAACCTGCTGGACAAGAAGTACCTGTCGCAGATCAACGGCTACGGTGCCTACGGCGATGGCCGCAATGGCTCGCTGACGTTCACCTGGGCGTTCTGATCAGACGCGGGGTACGTCCACCCCGTAACGGTAGAGCCGAGCCCATGCTCGGCTCAGAGAATCAGCCGAGCGCGGGCTCGGCGCTCCATCCGCAAGGCAGCGCCGGAACTGGCCGGCGCTGCCACCCTCACATCAGAACCGCAGGTCCGCGCGCAGGTACCAGTAACGGCCACGCGGGATGTCGTAGGTCGAGGCGTCATACCCGTTCAACGAGCACGACAGGCAGATCGGCGGATCCTTGTCGAACACATTGTTCAGGCCCGCGGTCAGCTGCAGCCCCTTCATCCAGTCGATCTTGTAGCCCACCTGCATGTCGTGGAAGGTGGTGGCCGAGAGCGTGTTGGTGCCGGCGGCCGGGTTGCTGCACACCGGGAAGGCCACGGCATCGCCGCAGTTCTCGGTCAGCTCGGAGATGTGCCGCACCGTCCAGTTCGCACTCCAGCGGTCCATCGTCCAGGCGATGCTGGCGTTGCTGGTCCACTCCGGAATGGAGCTGTCGGCCACTTCCACGCCCGGCTTCTGCGGCTGCTTCTGCCCGGCCGCACCGGTGGCTTCGTAACGACCGACGAACGTGTTCTTCCAGGCCAGCTTGAACTGGCCGACCGAGGTCTGCGGCAAGGTCCAGAACAGGTCCACGTCCCAGCCGTCGGTCTTGATCGAGCCCAGATTGGTCAGGCGGTTGTTGAAGCTGCTGACCGCACCCGTGCTGGCGCGGGTGATGCCATCGCAGTACACCGGGTCGAGCGTGTCCACGCACAGGTCCAGCTGGGTCTGCGCGTTGATGGCCTGGATCGCACCATCGATGGCGTGGCGGTAGAAGGTCACTTCCACGTCGAAGCGCTCCGACCACGAGGCGTTGTTTCCGAACCACGGGCTCCACACGAAGCCGGTGCTGAAGCTGCGCGAGCGCTCCGGTTCCAGATCACGATTGCCGCCGGTGGTCACCGAGATCTGCGAGTTGGCCTGCTGGAAGCCGGCCGGCACGCCCAGCGCGGCACAATTGGCGGCACTGCCGCGCGGCGGCGTACCGCCCAGGCCCACCGAGCACGGATCGAACAGCTGCAGGTCCGCGCGTGCGGCCGAGCCATACAGTTCGCCGATGGACGGTGCGCGGAAACCCTCGGCGTAGGTGGTACGCAGCACGAAGTCATCGGTCACCTGCCAGCGCAGGCCGTACTTGGGCGTGAACTCGCCACCGAAAGTGGAGTAGTCCGAATAGCGGCCGGCCAGGCTCAGGTCCAGCTTCTTGCCGAACGAGGAGTCGGCGAAGATCGGAACGCTCAACTCCAGGTAGGCCTCGTTGACGTCGTAGGAACCGGAGGTCGGCTGCGACGGCACGCCGTTGTAGTGGCCGATCACCGTCAGCGGATCGGGCTGGTAGGCGCCCTTGTACTTGCGGTACTCGAAGCCGGTGGCGAAGGACACCGGACCGGCCGGCAGCGAGAACAGCTCGCTGGACAGGTTGGCGGTGAACAGGCTCAGTTCGTTCTGGCTGCGGTCGCGCACCACCGGCTGGATCCACTTCAGCATGTCCGGGGTGATCGAACCGGCGCCACCGAAGATGTTCAACGGCACGCAGCCAGGCGTGGCCGCGCACACCGCGGGATCGCCCAGCGCCATGTTCACCTTGTAGATGTCATAGCTGCCGTAGTTGGTCTGCTCGGCCTTGTTCTTGCTGTACATGCCGTTGACGTCCCAGTACCAGCTGCGGTCGGCGGCATGGAAGTCACCGACCAGGCCGGTGGCGAAGTAGGTGGTGTCCACTTTCTGCTTGAACACGCGCGCACCGCCCTCCACCGGGCGACGACCGATCAGGCTCATGTTGTCGCCGGAGACGAGATCGAAGCCGAACGGGTTGTACGGGTTCAGGCGCGAGACCACGATATTGTCGGCCAACGGATTGCCGGTGGCGCCATCGGGGCCGAAGAACAGCGGCTCGGGGCCGGCCTGGTTGGTCGACTCGCGGCGGTTGCCCAGCGCCTTGATGTACCACTGCACGTTGTCGGTGATGTCAAAGCGGAACTGGCCGAACAGGCCTTTGCGCTCCGACGGCGTCAGCACCATGTTGTATTCGGCGAAGTTGAAGCGGTCGGCGGTGGTAAAGCAGTGATAGTCATCCGTGCGGCTGCAGCCGGCACTGCCGTCGTACCGCGGATTGCTCACGCCGGTATTGGGCACGATGTTCTGCACCGCACCGGTGTTCGGGTCGGTGAACATGAAACGGCCCTGCGGAATACCACCGCTGCCGAACGCCAGGCCGGTACCGGGAATCGGGAAGCGTGACTGCTCGCGATCCTTGGCGAATACCGGGTCCTGCTTGGTCCAGCTGGCGCCCAGGAACAGGCTGAAGCGATCGCCACTCTTGCCCCAGGCCAGGTCCACGCCCTTCTGGGTGCCGTCGCCCTTGCTGTACTCGCCGTAGTTCAGCGTCACCTGCCCACCATCGAAATCGCGGCGGGTGATGATGTTGACCACGCCGGCGATGGCATCGGAGCCGTACAGCGACGAAGCACCGTCCTCCAGCACCTCGATGCGCTCGACGATCGCCAGCGGAATGGTGTTGAGGTCGGTGGCCGAGCCCACACCGGACGCCGACGATTCATTGACCCAGCGGATGCCGTCGACCAGCACCAGCACGCGCTTGGCACCCAGGTGGCGCAGATCGACCTGCGCCGAGCCGGCACCCACGCCACTGCCATCGGGCGGGAAACCGAAGTTGCCCGACGAGTTGAACTTGGCGTTGAGCGCAGAGCCGGAACCGGTGAGCTGCTGCAGCACTTCGCCGATCGAGGTCAGGCCGGTGCGTTCGATGTCGCCACGGGTCAGGGTCTGGATCGGGACCTGGCCCTCGACTTCAGCGCGCTTGATGCGGGTACCGGTGACTTCCACCGCGTCGAGGTTGGTGGTGGATTGTGCAGCGGCACCCAGGGGTGCCAAGGCCATCACGCACAGCGCGACGGCAACCGCCAACGGGCGGTGGTGCAGGTGATTCATTCGCTCTCTCTCCAAAGGAATGTCGGGACAAGGACTGCCGCGCTCCCCCCTGCATGGCGGCAGCGTCTCCTTTGTAAACAAGCGGTAAAAATCAAGGCGTGACGATCGACACTCTTTCACGCGGACTTGACGCAATTGACGGCCATTTGCGTCAGATGAGGGCCATTTAGAACCGGACGGTACTGTTCACCGCCCTTCGCGGTGATGTCGGTGGCGACAGCGCGCGCCGAGATCCGCCACGGCTCATCAAGGGGCCTTGTCGATGCCGACGCTAGTGGCCGGGCGCTTCGACGCGCAGCCCATGCTGGCTGACGGCCAGCAGCACGCGCGCCATATCTTCATAGTCGGTGTCATCGGTGGTCGCCAGATGCACCGAGGAGCGATGCTGCTGCGGCATCTGCTGCGCCTGCACCAGGTGCCGCTGCAACGCGGAAGCGTCCAGCGGCTGGCCCTTCCAGAACATCGCGCCCGCCGCGTCGATGCGCAGGTTGATCGGCTGGGGTGAAGACGCCGGCCACGGCGGGTACGCGGTGCGCTGCTGGAACGCCAGGAGTCCGGTTGCCTGCGCCATCGGCAGCGTGGTGATCACCAGCGCCAGCAACACCAGCAGCACATCCACCAGCGGTGCCAGATTGGGGGTGGCCATCAGTGAAGTCGCGCGCTCTGTCCCGTATCGCATCCCACGTTCCTTCGCAGCAGGAGCGGCCTGTCGATGGCAGGCCGCCCGTTGCCGGACTCAGCGCACGAAGGCGATGCGCTCCATGCCGGTGGCCTCGGCCGCAGCCAATATCCGCGCCATGCCTTCGTACTCGGCCGACGGATCGGCGGCGATGCGCAGTTCCGGCAGGTTGCCGGCATGTTCTCCGGCCTGCGCCTGCAGGCGCGCCTGCAGATCGCCGATGGCCATCGGCTGGCCATCCCAGCTCAGCTGGTTCGAGGCATCCAGGCGCAGCTCGATCGGCGGGGGCGGTTCGGGGCGATCGACCACGCGATCGGTGGCCTGTGGCAACTGAATGGCAATCGGCCGGGCCACGATCGGCGCGGTCACGATGAAGATGATCAACAGCACCAGCATCACATCCACCAGTGGCGTGACATTGATGTCCGCCAGCGGGCCGCTTCTTCCTGCGCTACTGAACGCCATGTGCCGCTCCCTGCAGCCGGGCCGTTCGCCCAGGGCCGACGTTACGACGCCTGCGCCCGCCTGCGGCAGGGGCCTGTGCGGAGTCATTCAGCTGTCGTTGCCGACGCCGGGCGTGCACGCAATGCGAAACTGAATTCAGCCATTGCCCGCTATGCTGCCCGCCATGACCCGACGCACTTCGACCGCCCTGTCCCTGCTGCCCTTGGCCACCACGCTGCTGATCGGTTGCGCCAATGCCCAGTCCCTCGACGCCCAGAACGCGCAACTGAAAGCCGCGATCGCAGCCGCCGAACGCGGCCAGTTCGATCCTGGCCAGGCCGCGGCGCTCAGCCGTCACCCGGCCTATGGCTGGCTGGAGTACGCCAACCTGCGCCGCAACATCGACGCCGTCGACACGGCGCAGGCCCAGGCCTTCCTCAAGCGCTACGACGGCCAGGCCGTGGCCAACACGTTCCGCAGCGTGTGGCTGCCCTCGCTCGCCCGCCGCCAGGACTGGCCGACCCTGCTGGCCAACTGGGCGCCCACTGACAACACCGGACTGCGCTGTGCGCAGCTGACCGCGCGCCAGGTGACGGGCAAGGTCGATCCGCAGTGGATCAGTGAAGCGCAGGACCTGTGGCGCAAGAACGGCAAGTCGCTACCGGACGGCTGTGATGCCGTTTTTGCCGTGCTGCAGGCACAGGGTGGCCTGAGCGACGCCCTGCGCTGGGAACGCATCGATGCCGCCGCCGACGCGCAGCAGCCCGCCGTGATGCGCAGCGCGGCCCGCGGCCTGCCCGCCACCGACCTGGCGCTGGCGAACACTTACGCCGCCTTTGTCGACAAGCCCAACGCCAGCGCGTTGAACTGGCCGCGCAACGAGCGCAGCCGGCGCATCGCCACCGATGGCCTGGCCAAGCTGGCCAAGGCCGATCCCGGCGCCACCGAGCAGCAGCTGCCGCAGTACGCCCAGGCGCTCGGCCTGAGTGCCGACCAGCAGGGCCAGGTGCTGTACCAGATCGCGCTGTGGACAGTGGCCTCCTACCTGCCCGATTCGGCACGCCGCCTCAACGCGGTACCCGAATCGGCCTACGACGAGCGCCTGCACGAATGGCGCGTGCGCGAAGCGATGTCGCGCGGCGACTGGCCGGCAGCGCTGGCCGCGATCCGCAAGATGGGCAGCAAGCAGCGCAGCGACCCACGCTGGCGCTACTTCGAAGGCCGCATGCTGGAGAAGACCGGCCAGGCCCAGCAGGCGCAGCCGCTGTTCCGCGAAGCCGCGCGCGCGCCGACCTTCCACGGCTTCCTCGCCGCCGACAAGCTGCAGCAGGGCTACACCCTGTGCCCGTGGAAGCCGAACGACAGCGCGCAGGCACAGGCAGCGGTCGCGCGCGACCCGGCCATCCAGCGCGCGATGGCGCTGTACCAGATCGACCGCGCCGGTTGGGCCGTGGCCGAATGGAACAGCGCGCTGTCGCGCTTCGATGACACCCAGCGCCGCCTCGCCGTGCGCGTGGCGCAGGACAATGGCTGGTTCGACCGCGCCGTGTTCGCGCTCGGCAAGCAGCCGCAGGAACAGCGCCTGTACGACCTGCGCTTCCCGCTGCATCACGACGCCACCATCCGCCGCGAATCGGCGCGCAACGCGATCGACCCGGCCTGGGTGGCGGCGGAGATCCGCGCCGAGAGTACCTTCACTCCGCGTGCGCGCTCGCCTGCCAACGCCATGGGCCTGATGCAGGTGCTGCCGGCCACTGGCGCCAGCGTGGCCAAGTCGATCGGCCTGACCGGCTACGGCGGCGCCGACAGCCTGTACGACCCGGACACCAACATCGCGATCGGCACCGCCTACCTGCGCCAGCTGATGAACAAGTACGACGGCCTGCCGTACGTGACCATCGCCGCCTACAACGCGGGGCCGACGCCGACAGCACGCTGGCAGAGCCAACGCCCGGGCTTCGATCCGGATCTGTGGATCGAGACCATCAGCTACAAGGAAACCCGCGAGTACGTCGCCCGCGTGCTGGCCTTCAGCGTGATCTACGACTGGCGCCTCAATGGCGATGCGCTGCCGCTGAGCGACCGCCTGATGGGCCGCCTGGTGGACAAGCGCAAGCGCTTCAGCTGCGCGGCCGACGCCGAGCAGGGCGGCGATTGACCGCAACACGGTACTGCCGGCTGCTGGCCGGCCTTCCCCGGTGTCCACGCCCTGGGGAGGGAAACGATGAGCCTGCTGGTCTGGATCAGGCTGGCCGCTGTATCGGTAGTGTCGGCCGCTGGCCGGCAGCTTCGGGGTGACTGCGGTTGCCGGCCAGCGGCCGGCACTACCGGTGCATCTGCGCCGGGCATGCGATGATCCCAGCCATGAAGATCTATCTTGTCGGCGGCGCCGTGCGTGACCGCCTGCTGCAGCGACCTGCCGGCGACCATGACTGGGTGGTGGTCGGTGCCACGCCCGCGCAGATGGAAGCGCAGGGCTACACCGCCGTGGGCCGCGATTTCCCGGTATTCCTGCACCCGGAGACCGGCGAGGAATACGCACTGGCGCGCACCGAGCGCAAATCCGGCCGTGGCTACCGCGGCTTCGTGGTCGATGCCGATCCGGCGGTGACGCTGGAAGAAGACCTGCAGCGCCGCGACTTCACCCTCAACGCGATTGCCTGTGACGAAGATACCGGCACGCTGGTGGATCCCTATGGCGGTGTGCGTGATATCGAGCAACGCGTGCTGCGCCATGTCGGCCCTGCGTTCGTGGAAGATCCGCTGCGCGTGCTGCGCGCGGCGCGCTTCATGGCGCGCTTCGCGCCACTGGGCTTCACCGTCGCCGACGAGACCATGGCGCTGATGCGCGAGGTCGCCGACAGTGGCGAGCTGGACGCGCTGGTGCCCGAACGCGTCTGGCAGGAGCTGCGCAAGGCGCTGGTCAGTGAGCGGCCCTCCGCCTTCCTGCGCACGCTGCACGATGCGCATGCCCTGGGCCCGATCCTGCCCGAGCTGGAAGCGCTGTACGGCGTGCCGCAGCGTGCCGAATTCCACCCCGAAGTCGATACCGGCATCCACCAGGAAATGGTCAGCGACATGGCCGCGAAGCTGGCCCCCGGCGATGACCTGGTCGGCTTCGCAGCCCTCACCCACGATCTCGGCAAGGGCCTGACCCCGCCGGAGGAATGGCCGCGCCACATCATGCACGAGCAGCGCGGCATCAAGCCGTTGAAGGCCTTGTGCGCACGATTGAAGATTCCCGCCGAGCACCAGCAGCTGGCCGAAGCAGTCTGCCGCGAGCACTTGAACGTGCACCGCATCGACGAACTGCGCGATGCCACTGTGCTGGAACTGCTGGGCCGCTGTGATGCGCTGCGCCGGCCGGAACGGGTGGCCCGCATCGCACTGTGCTGCGAGGCCGACAAGCGCGGCCGGCTCGGCTTCGAGGACGCCGACTACCCGCAGGGCGAAACGCTCAAGCGCCTGCACCAGGCGGCGCTGTCAGTGCAGGCGCGGGACCTGGATACCACGCATCTGAAGGGCCCGGCCATCGGTGAAGCACTGGCCAAGGCACGGGTGAAAGCCATCGCCGCCGCCCGCTGAAGCACCTGGTAGTGCCGGCTGCTGGCCGGCACCTATCACCCGTCTATCGACGACGCTTGCGCGAGAAGTGGTCGACAGCATGAGCACCCAACATGATGGGTTGCATCAAGAGGAACAGCCATCCACCCAGCCGGAGCGTCTCCACCGGATTGAACCGGGTGATGAACGCAGCTGCCAGAGTCAAACCCACAAGAAGGCCGATCTCATAGACCCACAGCGATCGGTTAGAACGCTTGCCCACGATGCTCCTCCCCATTGAATAGGACGCGCTTGCAAGCCATCGCAGCCGTCCTGCACCACGGGTAGTGCCGGCCGTTGGCCGGCAACCACGCAATCGCTGGATTCAGTGCGCCATGCCGCGGGTAATCGCCGCCGCACGCTGCTTCAGCTGGGCCACGGCATCGGGAATCATCTCCATGCCCACGTCCAGGCCCGGGTTCAGGACCAGGCCGACGCCGTCGCCGATACCGGCCAGCAGCGCGTGCACCGCGATCGGCATGGCATGCGCAAACTGCGGCAGCTGCTCGTGCCACAGGCCGGCACGCTCCGGCGCGGTGAACACCGCGAACATCGGCTCGCCGCTCTCGCTGGTCAGCACCAGCGGCGAGATGCTTTCGTCCCAGGCGCCATCCTCACCAATGGCCTTGTCCAGCAGCACGAACGCCGTCGAAGTCAGCAGGCCATCGAGGAACTGCGCTGCGGTCAGCGTGCCGTCCTGGGCCTGCAGCAGGCGCACCTCGAGGTCGTTGAGGGGTTCGAACGGGGTGTCGTGGTCCATGGTCGGTTCCGGTACGTGGTTGCAGGCTGCAACTTTAGCAGGCCGGGCACGAGGCACGGCAGCGCCTCGGCAGGGACACCGGCTTCAGCGGCCGATGAGGCTTTCCGCGGGAATGCCCAGGTTGCGGTGAAGCTTCCGGATCATTTCCAGAGTCAGACCGCGCTTGCGATTCAACACCTCATAGACACGGTTGAGCTGGCCGATGGACGGCACCAGATCCTTCACGGTCAGACCGCCCTGCTCCATGCGGAAGCGGATTGCGTCGATGGGATCTGGCGGTTCGATCGGGAAGTGCTTCGCTTCGTAGGCTTCAACCAGCGTTACGAGAATTTCGAATCGATCGCCCTCCTCGCTGCCCGGCTCCGGCTCGTTGTCCACGTAGGCCGAAATCTCGCGCAGCGCATTTTCGTAGTCGTTTTCCGTACGGATGGGCTGGATGTTCATAGAAGCTCCACAGTGTCGGCGTCGATCCGGTCGTACTCGGCGTGGGTGCCAATGAACTTGATGTAGACCACCTGAAACCTGTAACTCACAGCGACGATGAGCCGGTAGCTGTTGCCCTTTATGTTGAACACCACACGACTGTTCGCCACGAAACTTGCGCTTGCATAACGTTGGCGTACGTCGTGCGGCGTGTCCCATACGGCGTGCCTGACTTCGTCGTACCAGGACCTGAGCACTGCTTCCGAATCAGGGTGACGTTCCCAGAATCGTTTCAGCGTCGCCAAAGCAACCACCTTCATCCGTACATCCTAGTCCCAATATGGGACATAAGCAACCGTTTCATCTTCATCAGCGGCCGATATAGCCGTGCCGCCATAGCCAGCCCAGCGCGGCCAACCCGGCCACCCCCACCAGCATCAACGGCAGGCCGAAGCGGTGCCGCCACGGGATCGGCACCCCACCGAGCTGCTGGTCCATGGTCTCGGTATCGAGCACCCAGCCGTGCTCGCACCGGGTACAGGCCAGCTCGTAGCGGCGCTGGTAGGTGAACCCGAACAGCAGGTCGATGCGCGCCATCTTGTAGCGCAGCTGCGGAGCGAACTCGGTTTCCGTCTGGCAGCGCAGGCAGTGGTGCGCTTCGGTGGGGCCGACGATCAGCACCCGTTCCTGTTGGCCGATCAGGATCATGTCCGGTTGCCCCGGCAGGTGGGCTGGGCCAGCAGCCAGGCCTGGGCGGCGGCCACGGTGGCGGCATCACCCTCAGTAAGCTGGTCGGGCTCGATCTTCAAGCCATCGCCACGATCATTGCGGTCCCGCATCACGCTGGTGGTCAGCAGCAGCGCGCTGCCATCAGCCAGCGGCCGCATCACGTTGGCGGTGGACAGCCCCGAGGTGGGCTGGCCGAAACTGCGCGTCTGCGGCCGACCGCGGAAGGAAAGTACGGTGGCCTCTCCGGAGCTGGCAGTGCGCGGCCCGGTCAGCACGGCGACGGGCGCGCCCGGATGCTTGAGCAGATAGCCGGGCCCACCAAGATCGATCCGCACGCGATCGCCAAGACGCACGCTGGACGAGGTCAGCTGCCAGAGCGACGGTCCATCTGCGGCAGCGAAGGAACCCACGTTCTCGTCGGCGCTGGGCGTGACGCGCAACAGCGGCGCCACGCCCAGCAGCATAGGCCACATGTTGCCACCGGTGTTGCCGCGCAGATCGACAATCCAGCCGCAGCGGCTGCCGTTGTCCTGATCATCGATGATCGCCTGCCAGCGCTTGGCACGCTCCTTCATCTGCTGGTGCGCCGTCGGGCCCTGCATGACACCGTAGCCCTCGATCTCCACCCGGCCGATGCGCGGGTCAAGTGCTTCGGCCGGGGCCGTCGTTGCTTTCTGGGCCGCTGTTGCTGCGCCATTGGCGCGCGCCAGGCGTTCTGCCTTCGCCTGCAGCTGCTTTGCGCTGATCCAAGCCCCGTGCCCGCCGGAACTGCGGCCGATGGCCTGCCGGAGCACCGCGCGAGCCTCAGCCGGGTCGTTCTGCGCCGCCTTCAGGCGCATGCGGATGGCCCGCCAGTCCACGCGGTCGCGGTACAGCGATTCCTTCTCCAGCATGTCCAGCAACTGGGCCTGTGCCTGTGCTGTCGGCAGGTCGATGGCGTCTGGTGCCACGGCCTGTGCGGTGGTGCAGAACAGGGCGCCCAGTGCAGTGGCCATCACGCGGAGATCAATAGACATTCGACGTTCCTTCGTCGTGAGCAGGTACCGCAGCATACGCGCTTGCCGCCGTCGTTGTGTGTCGGCTTTGGCACTCCCCATGCGGGGCGTGATTTACAACTTTGCTCATGTCGTTGCTCGAGTGAAAGCGCGAAGGTGGCTGCGCCAACGTACTTTGCGCTGGCCGGGATTGGCGTCCTGAATCAAACATCGAAGCGATCGATTTGCCGCATCAACGGCAATCGCGACAATGCACCGGCTTGCCCATGGTGGGCGGTGCGTGGGGATCCTCGTGATCCGTCGGCTTTTTCGCTTTGATTTTGACCGGCACGCCAACCCGCACCGCCCGCCACCTTGCGCTTCACAGGTGGCCTTGCCTCGTGAGGTTGCCGCCATGAACACGCCCTACTCCGCCTATCCACGCCTGCAGGCGCTGCTCGGCACTGCATTGCCCGGCCTGCAGCTGTCCAATGCCGCCGCCGAAGCGTTGGAAGATGCACTCGCCGAAGCCAACGAACAGGCGCCGCCCTCCGCGTTCTTCGCGCGGTTGCGCGGCATCGCACACAACCACGGAGCCGACGGCCAGGCGTGGCGCGAGCGGCAACTCAGCGAGGCGCGCGGCCGGGAACTGGCCGAGGCGACGCGCTGCCTTGCCGCATTGTCCGCGTGCGGCGGCGTGTTGCTGGCCGCACAGTCGGCGCGCGAGATGGAGGATGCGTCCGTACAGTGTCCGCCGCAGGTGGAGGAAGGCCTGCTGCATGCGGTGGTGGTGTTGGCCGATCATGCCGGGGCGTTGGTGGAACCGGATGCGTGCGCACCGCTGTTGTAGAGCCGAGCCTATGCTCGGCTGCGCGGAGGTCATGGCGCCGGTGGATTCGTGCCGACCAAGGTCGGCACCTACCAGAGCAACGTCATGGCGCCGTTGGATCTGTGCCGACCAAGGTCGACACCCACCAGAGCGGGTCATGACCTCTGCACCGCGCGCTACCAGTCCGCGCGCAGGCCGATGTTGCCTTCGATGACGCGGCGCTTCTCGTTGCGGTCGCCGCCCAGCTCCCGCGTGTAGTCGGCCACGGCATAGGCGCTGATGGTGCGGTTGAAGCGCCCGACCACACCCACGCCGGCTTCCAGCGCGCGCGAGCGCTGCGAATTGACGATCACGTCGCCGTCGAAACGGATGCGGTCTTCGCCGGAACGCCCGTGCCAGTAGTTGAGCTTGAAATACGGCTGCCAGCCGTTGTCGGCCAGCTGGTAGTCGCCGGCCAGGCGCAGGCCGATGCGGCCGGTCCAGTCATTGTCGTTGTCGAAGCGCACGCTCGATACTTCATCGCGACGGTCGTCCAGCGCGGTGCGCTGCCAGATCACCTGCAGCTGCGGTTCCAGCCACCATGCGGACTGACCGACATGCAGCAGCGGCTTGCCGGCCTCCACCGACACGCTGGTGCCGTCGCCGCTCAGGCCGAAGCCGAGCCCGCGCGAGGAACGCACGCGGCCGTCGTAGCGGCTCTGCATCGCCACGGCGTCGATGTAGGCGCCGCTGCTGTCGGTGAAGGTCCAGTACAGGCCCACGTGCTTGTCGTCCAAACGGTTCTGGCCCACCTGCACATTCTCCCAGCCCAGTGCCAGGCCGGTGGTCTTGCCCTGCGCACGGGTGCGGCCGACGAACACGCCGATCTGGTTGCGATGGCTATCAGACGCCGCAGCCCATACGTCGATGCCGGCCTGCAGGCCCATCACATCGCCATCGAAGCCCGGCTGCGCATCCCCCTTCCAGTGGATCTCGCTGCTCTGCCCCACCAACCGGCCCCAGGCGGTGCGGAATGCGCCCTGGTTGTAAAGCAGGCGCTGTTCGCCCTGCCGCTCGTGGAAGGTACCGAGGCTGGCCAGCGAGGTCTCGCGCAGCAGCGGCGGCACCACCGTGTAGGCGGCGGTTTCCACGCGGTACAGCGGTACCACCGCACCTTCGGCCGGCCGTGCACCCGGCGTCGGCGGTGCACCGGTACCGGGCAATGCACCGCCGGCCACGGGCACGTCCGGCACCGCCGGATCGCTGGGCGGTGCCACCGGCGCCGGTTCCGGCGGTGGTGGTGGTGGTGCGGTCTCGCCTGCGGTCAGGTCCGGATCGGTGGCGCCTTCCGGCGGCGGCGGCGGTGCCGGGGTAATCGGGGGCGGTGGTGCCACCGGCGGCGTCAGCGGCGGTGGCGTGGCGCTGCCACCACCGTTGGGTGCCGGCGTCGGGCCGGTCACCAGCGTCGAGCGCAGGTACCAGTTCTCGCTGGTGCCGGCACTGACACCGCCCTTGAACAGGAAGTACTCGTAGGCGCCGGCCGCGACCGGTGCGAACAGCGAGAACGCGCCCGGCGCGGTGCGGCCACCATTCAAGGCCTGCACCACCAGGATGCCGTCGGCCAGCGTGGCCGCGCCGCTGCCGCCGGCATTGAGCACGCCGATGCCGGTGGTACCGGTGGCGGTACCGCCGTCGATCACCAAGCGGTCGCTGGGGGAGTTGTCCGCGCCCAGCACGGTACGCAGGTACAGGCCCCCGCCGTCACCGCGGTAGTTGCCACGCACGGTGAACACGTCGCCTGCGCCGGTACCGGTCAGGTCGATGCGCCCGGCATTGACCATCTCCACCAGTGCACCACTGTTGAACGGACGGATGGCATGGCCGCCACTGCCTGCATAGACCGTACTGGTGTCATCCACCGTCAGCGTGCCGGTGCCGGTACTGCTGTCGCCCAGCACCAGATCGCCATCGAAGGTCAGCTCGGTGCTGTTGGCCAGGCGGATCGACTCCCAGTTCTGGAAACGGCCCACGCCTGCGGTCTTGACGTTGCTCAGGCTGAGCTGGTCGAAGCCACTGCCACCGTCGAACAGCGGCACCGCACCGAGGTTGCCCTGGTTGAGGTTGCCGAGGTTGGCGACGTCGTTGTCCGGGCCCATGTCGATCGCGCCGTAGACAATGCCACCGCCGCTCCAGTTGAAGGTGTCATCGCCGGTACTGAGCAGTACCTGCCCGCGCACGGTGCCGTCGGTGATGGTCACGCTGTCGTTGCCGCCGCTGACGCTGATGTTGCCGCCGATGTAGGCCGTGCCAGAAATGATGATGGTGTCGGTGTCGAAGCCGGTCACCACGTTGCCGTCCACGGTACCGCCAGACTGGTCCCACAGGTTCTTGTCCAGCTTCATGTTGACGCGGCCGATGCGGCCAGCGGTCATCCACGCCTGGTCGCCATCCTCGAACGCGCCGACGATGCGGCCACCGCTCATGCGGAAGGTATCGATGTTGTCGCCCTGCTGCAGCGCGCCGATCGTGCCGCCACTCATGACGAAATCATCGCGGCCACTGCCCTGCGCCACCACGCCGGTGACGGTGCCGCCGGTGACGGTCATCTGGTCATCGCCACTGCCCTGGTCAACGCTGTCGATGGTGCCATTGCCCAGCAGCAGCACATCGTTGCCATCCCCTTGAAGGACGCCGCCGCTGATGCTGCCGGCCTGCATCTCGAGGCGGTCGTTGCCCGAATCGAATTGCACGCCGGTGCGCCCGCTGATCGTTCCGCGGTTGACCAGCACGCTGTCACCTGCGCCGACGAACTGCAGCGCGGTGTTGTTGCCGGTGCTGATGCTGCCCGGATTCTCGACACGGCTGCCGCCACCGAGCTGGACCGCCACACCTCCCACCGAACTGATCGTGCCTTGGTTGGTCAACAGGTGGCCACTTGCACCGACCAGGGTAACGGACGACGCCCCACCGCTCTGCTGCAACTGGGCACCGCTGGCGACGTTGACGGTGATGCCCGCTTCGCCGCTGGCTGTGATGGGCACCGTCTGCGGATTCGGCGCGTTGGCATCGCAGGTGACCGTCTGGCCGGCGACCGGCGCGACGGTGCTGCAGCCGGCCCAGGCGACGCTGGCGGTCAACAGCACCATGGACGGGACAGCCAGTGCCTGAAGCACGGAAACGGTGAGGCGGCGCGGACGGAAAGCGCGCGGGACGGCACGGGTCATACAGTTCTCCTGGACAGGGAATCAGGAACTGCAAATGCACGCTGCTGCGTGTGCAGTCTGCCGTGATGTGAACCGTTTCGATAGGTGAACTTGCGTGCCGAAAATCACACTTCGGATGCGAAATCGCCGGGGCCTCACGCCCATGTGATGTAGCTGAAATCGTTCATATTTTCTGGGCATCGGGGGCCGCGCGCAGAGCATCCACGCATGGCGTGTGGATGCCGTTGGCGGATCGGGTCAGAGCCCTTTCCTGCGGAAAGGGATCCGCCCCGGAGCCGTCAAATCTTCAGATAGATCTTCCGCCGGTCCAGCCACCACGCCACGCCCCACCACAGCGCGACGAATGCCAGCGCCTGCAGCATCGATGCCAGCTCGAGCGCCTGCGGCATCGCGGCGGCAAGCTGCTGCCAGATCCAGTTCCAGGCACCGCTGACCATCAACGCCACCGACATCACCGAGGCCCCCAGATACGCGGTGATCGCATTGACGCCGAAGCGCCGGCCCAGCGCCGGCCATCCCTTCAGGTCGATCAGCACGTGGCCCAGCCACAGCGCCAGCGCGGCCAGGCCGCCGGTCCACAGCACGTAACTGGGCGTCCACAGCTGCTTGTTCAACGGCAGCACCCCGGCCAGCAACAGGCCCAGCACGGCGGTCGCCACGCCCAGCCCGGCCAGGGCCGTCGAACGCCCGCTGCGCAGCAGGGCACCGGCCAACAGGCCGAGCACGGTACTGGCCAGTGCACCCAGCGTGCTCAGCAATCCTTCCGGGTCATGGCCGAGGCCGGTATCGGCATGCCATTGATAGATCCAAGGTGCGAACAGCGTGGTGTCCAGACGGCTGGCCGGGTTGGTCCACGGCGTCAGGTCGCCCATGCCGAGCAGCAGCATCGTGTACCCCACCAGCAATCCAACAAGCACGCCGGCCTGCATGCGCGGCCGTGCATACACCGCCAGCACGCCCACCAATGCCGCGCACACGGCGATCCGTTGCAGCACGCCCCAGATGCGGAAGTGATGGGTATGCAGTGCCCACCAGATCAGCAGGTGCAGCAGCGCACCGGCCACCAGGATGCGCAGCGCGCGCTCCAGTACGCCGCGCACCAACGCAGGCCGCGCCGCCGCATCCTGCGCACGCGGTGCCACGCTGAAGGCCATCGACACGCCCACCAGGAACAGGAAGAACGGGAACACCAGATCGGTCGGCGTACAGCCATGCCATTCCGAATGGCGCAGCGGTGCGAACACCGCACTCCAGTCGCCGGGGTTGTTGACCAGCAGCATCGCCGCCACGGTGATGCCGCGCAGGGCATCGATCGAGCCCAGACGGCGTGGCGGCGTACTGTTCATCAGGCGGCCTCGTACTGTCCGGCAATCCAGGTACCACGCACCTGCAGGGCGTCGTCCAGCAGCACCAGGTCGGCCTGGTAGCCCTCGGCGATATGGCCCAGGCGGTCGTCGACGTTGAGGAACTGCGCCGGATAGGTCGAGGCCATGCGTGCGGCTTCGGCCAGCGGTTGGCCGAGCAGCTGTACGGTGTTGCGTACCGCCGTGGCCATGTCCAGCGCAGAACCGGCCAGCGAACCGGCGGCATTGCGCACCACGCCATCGATGGCGGTGATGGTTTCGCCATACAGCACGTAGCTGGGATCGTCGGCACCGACCGGCGGCATCGCATCGGTCACCAGCAGCAGGCGACCGCGCGGCTTGGCCGCCAGCGCCACGCGCAGGCTGGCCGGATGCACATGCACGCCATCGACGATGATGCCGATCCAGCTGTCGCGGTCTTCCAGCGCAGCGCCCACCGCGCCGGGCTCACGCCCTTGCAACGGCGACATCGCGTTGTACAGGTGGGTGAAACCGCGCACGCCCCCATCCAGGCCGGCGCGGATCTCTTCGTAGGTGCCTGCGGTGTGGCCGGCGGCGACGATCACGCCACGTTCGACCAGCGCACGGATGGTCTCCAGCGGCACGCGCTCCGGCGCCAGCGTCAGCAGCGTCACGCCATTGTCCAGCGACGCGGCCAGCGCGATCTCTTCTTCGTCCGGCACGCGGAACTTGCTGGCATCGTGCGTGCCCTTGCGCGCCGGCGCGATATAAGGCCCTTCCAGATGGATGCCGATCACCCCCGGCACGCCCTGCGCGATCGCATCGCGCATCGCACCGATGGCTTCGCGCATCACGCCCACGTCATCGCTGATCAGCGTGGGCAGCATCGCGGTGGTACCGAAACGACGGTGGGCCTGCGCGATGGTGCGCAGCGCCGCCACGTCCGGCGTGTTGTTGAACAGTGCGCCGCCACCGCCATTGACCTGCACGTCGATGAAGCCGGGCAGCAGCCAGCCGCCGCCCAGATCCACCTGCTTGGCAGCGTGGCCCAGCTGCGGTGCGGCGTCGGGCAACAGCGCGGTGATGCGGCCGTCCTCGATCACCACCGCCAGATCGTCGCGGAACTCATCGCCTGCCAGGATGCGGGCATTGCGCAGCACGGTTGCCATCACACCGTCTCCGTAACCTTGTTCAGGTGCGGCGGCAGATCCGGGTTGAAGCCACGGCGCAGCGCCAGCGCGTTGATCGCGCGATAGAAGCTCTGCACGGTCAGCAGCGGTGCGCACAGCGGGTGCGGCGCGGGCGCCACCGGCAGGTTCCCGCCGGCACCGGCCAGCCACACCTGTGCACCGCGCGCGGTGAATTCTTCGACAACAGCACGGGTACCGGCGCCGGTCTCGTCGGGCTGGGCAAAGGCCAGTACCGGGAAACCACGGTCGACCAGTGCCATCGGGCCGTGCTTGACCTCGGCCGAGCTGTAGGCTTCGGCGTGCAGGCTGCAGGTTTCCTTGAACTTCAGCGCCGCTTCCTGCGCCGCACCCAGGCCAAGGCCACGGCCGAGCACGAACAGGTTGGTGGCCTCGATCAGGCCTTCGGTCACCGCGCTCCAGTCGCACTGCCAGGCTTCACGCATCGCGTCCGGCAGCAGGTCCAGCGCGTTGCGCAGGCTGCTGTCCTGCTTCCAGTAGGCGGCCAGCTGCAGCAGTGCAGCCAGCGAGGCCAGGTAGCTCTTGGTCGCCGCCACGCTCTTTTCGGCACCGGCATGCAGCGGAATGACCGTGTCGGCCAGCTGCGCCAGCGGCGAATCCTCGACGTTGACCAGCGCGATCACGCGTGCGCCAGCGGCCTTGGCCGCCTCGGCGTTGCGCAGCAGGTCCGGGCTCTTGCCCGACTGCGAAATGACGATGAACAGCGCACCGCGCAGCTGCAGCGGTGCGGCATAGACCGACCCCACCGACGGCGAGGCCGACGCAACCACCAGGCCCAGCTGTGTTTCCAGCAGGTACTTGCCGTAGGTGGCGGCATGGTCGGAGCTGCCGCGTGCACAGGTGACCACGAACGGCGGCGGCGCCGCGCGCAGGCTGGCGGCCAGGGTTTCCATGGTGGCGTGGTTGCGCGAGAACTGGCGGGCAACCACGTCGGCCGCTTCGGCGGCCTCGGCGAACATCAGGGTGGACGTGGGGTCTGACAGCGACATGGCAGGCTCAGGCAGGATCGGAAGGAAGGGGGCGTGCGCCGGCCGGGCGCATCGGCGCGGTCGAGCCGCGCACCACCAGCTGCGGCACGAAGCCCTGGTTGTGCAGCGGTGCCGGCGCATCGTCGTAGGCGTCGCTGCGCAGTTGTGCGATCAGCAGGCGCGCGGCATGACGGGCGATGTCCTCGGTGGCCTGCTTGGCGGTGGTCAGCGGCGGCCACGACTGGCGCGAGAACGGGCTGTCCTCGAAACCGGCGATGGACAGGTCGTACGGCACGTTCATGCCGGCCGACTTGGCGGCGGCCAGCACACCGGCAGCGATTTCGTCGTTGGAACCGAAGATGGCGGTGGGCGGTTCGCGCAGCGCCAGCAGGCGGCGCGCCCCACGGAAACCATCGTCGAAGGTGTAATCACCCTGCACCACCAGGTGCTTGTCCACGGTCATGCCGTAGTCCTTCAGCGCGGCTTCGTAACCGGCGTAGCGTTCGCCCGAGGAGCGGTGCGAGCTGCCGCCCCAGAGGAAGCCGATGCGCTGGTGGCCCAGCTGGATCAGGTGCTCGGTGATCTCGTAGGCCGCCTCGCGGTCGTCGACGAACACGCAGGCGCCGTCGGCCGGGTCTTCAGTGGCGGCGATGATGCGCACCAGCTTGATGCCACGCGCGGTCAGCGCCTGGATCAGGTCGCGGCGCTCGGACATCGGCGCGGTCAGCACCAGCCCGGCCAGGCGCGAGCGCTGCACCCAGTCGGCCAGTTCATCGGCCAGCAACGGCGAGCTCGAATCACAGGGATGGATCTGCAGGCCGAAGCCGGTCTCGCGGCACGCGGCCAGCACGCCGTTCTGCACGCCGATGATGTGGTACGGGTTCGGGTTGTCGTAGACCAGCCCGATCACGAAGGTGGTGCCGCTGCGCAGGTTGCGCGCGGACGGATCGGGCTCGTAGTCGAGCTCGGCGATGGCACGCAGCACCCGGGCACGGGTGGCCTGCATCACCGAGGGCTCGTTGTTGATCACCCGTGAGACCGTCTTCAGCGAGACCTTGGCCTTCTCCGCAACGTCCTTGATGGTCGCTCTGCGCATGGGTTTTCCCTGGGGTTGGCTGCCGTCCATCATCGCCGATCAGGCCTTGTCCTGCGGCAGCCCGGCACGATGGCCGATCACCGAGTAGAACAGGATGTACAGGTAGCACGGCACCATCAGCAGCACGAACACCAGCTGGAAGTCGATGTGCTGCTTGAGCACGGCGAACAGCTGCGGAATGATCGCGCCGCCGGCGATGCCCATCACCAGCAGGGCCGAGCCGGTCTCGGTGAAGCGGCCCAGGCCGCGGATCGCCAGCGGGAAGATGGCCGGCCACATCATGGCGTTGGCAAAGCCCAGCAGCGCCACGAAGCCCACCGAGACGTAGCCGTGCGTAGCCCAGGCGCCCAGGCAGAACACCACGCCCATCACTGCCGAAATGGTCAGGTAGCGCGACTGCGAGACCAGGCCGGGGATCGCCAGCAGGCCGACCACGTAGCCGGCCAACATCGCACCCAGCGTCAGCGAGGTGAACATCTTGGTCTGGTCCAGCGGCAAGCCGAAACCGTGGCCGTAGGTGCCGATCGCATCACCAGCCATGACCTCCACGCCTACGTACACGAACAGGCACAGCACGCCCAGCCACAGATGCGGGAACTGGAAGATGCTGCGGCGCTCGGCGGTTCCTGGTGCACCTGACGGCGTTGCATTGGCTTCGGAGGACTTGATCTCCGGCAGAGGCGAGAACAGCACGGCCACCGCCAGCACCACCAGCAGCGCGGCCATCGCCAGGTACGGCGCATGGATCTTGGCGGCGAATTCGTTGAGCAGCGCGACCTTGGTGACCGCGTCGGCGGCCTGCACCTGCTTGTCCAGGTCGCCGATGCCATGCAGCACCAGGGTGCCGATCAGCACCGGCGCCAGCATGCCGGCGATCTTGTTGCAGATGCCCATCAGCGCGATGCGGCGTGCCGCAGTTTCAATCGGGCCGAGGATGGAGATGTAGGGGTTGATCGCGGTCTGCAGCAGCGCCAGGCCGCTACCGATCACGAACAGGCCGCCGAGCGCGCCCGGGTACCAGCGCTGGGTGGCGAATTCACCGAACAGCGCGGCACCACCGGCCATCACCAGCAGGCTCAGGCTCAGGCCCTTCTTCATGCCGGTGCGGCGAAGGATCCAGGACGCCGGCAGGGCCAGGAAGAAATAGGACAGGTAAAACACCATCAGCACCAGGAAGGCGCCGACCTCGCTGAGTTCGAAGGCCAACTTGACGAAGGTGATCAGCGGGCCGTTGAGCCAGGTGAAGAAGCCGATCAGGAAGAACAACACGCCAACGATGGCGATGGAGGTGGCCACGTTCGGGCGCGCGCTTGCAGCGGGGACGGCGGACATCAGGAGGGCTCCTGCGGCGACGGCCGCAGAACGCGGCGTCGGAGAGTGGCTGGGAACAACGTTGTCACATTCTTTCGATGGACAACGGCGGTTTGTCAACTTCCATGCACGCCTGCATGACCCTTGTGCTGCACTGCGCAAGCCCACGGCGGTGCGCCCCGATGAATGCGCGGCAGGCCTAGCGCCCCGTGCGCCAATGGTTCCCACGTGAAACCCGCACTCACATCATGTAAACGTTTACGGCATACCGCATTCGTTGCGACGCAGCAACGAAAGTGTCACGAACTCGTTGACATCGTTGTCAGCGCAGTTACAGACTCCGCCCCAGTGCCGCCCCCGATCCCCGGGCCGGCCCCACCTGCAGCAGGAGCCCGCGTGACCGCCAGCCACCCCGCCCCGTCGCATGTCCTGTCCCGCGTCGCGCCCTCGTTCCTGGCCGCCGACGTCGGTGGCACCCATGTGCGCGTGGCCCGGGTCCAGGCCAGCGGTGACGCTGCCCATCCAGTGCAGGTGCTGGAGTACCGCAAGTACCGCAATGCCGACCATGCCGGCCTCAGCGCGATCCTGTCCGACTTCCTGGGCGAAGGCCCGCGGCCCACGCATTGCGTGGTCGCCAGCGCCGGCTATGCCCGCGAAGACGGCACGGTGATCACTGCCAACCTGCCGTGGCCGCTGTCGGCGCGCCAGGTGGAAGCCGATGTCGGCCTGCAGCGGGTCTACATCGTCAACGATTTCGAAGCGGTGGCCTACGCCGCCGCGCAGGTGGACGCCAGCGGCGTGCTGCACCTGTGCGGACCGGAAACTGCCGCACGCGGCCCGACCCTGGTGGTCGGCCCCGGTACCGGTCTGGGCGCCGCGCTGTGGATCCCCACCGCGCACGGCCCGGTGGTGCTGCCCACCGAAGCCGGCCAGCCGACCCTGGCGGCCAGCACCGAACTGGAAATGGCCATCGTCCGCTACATGCAGCGCGACCGCGCGCACGTGTCGATCGAGCATGCGATCTCCGGCCCCGGCCTGATGAACCTGTACCGTGCGGTGTGTGCACTGCAAGGGCAGGCGCCGACCCTGGCAAGCCCCGACGCAGTCACCGCTGCGGCCATGGCCGACAGTGATGCGCATGCGCGCCAGGCGCTGGACGTGTTCTGTGGCCTGCTCGGCAGCACCATCGGCGACATGGCCCTGTTCTACGGCGCCCACGGTGGCGTCTACCTGGCCGGCGGCATCCTGCCGCAGATCCGCGAATACCTGCACGCCAGCACCTTCGTCGAACGCTACCTGCAGAAGGGGCCGATGGGCGAAGCGCTGGCACGCATCCCGGTGAAGGTCGTCGAACACGGCCAGCTGGGCGTGGTCGGCGCTGCCAGCTGGTACCTGCAGCAATCGGCCGCCTGACACCGCAACAGGCTTCAACGCAATCGCAGCACGCAGTACGTGGCACGCCAACGCACGGGACTTCGCCGCCGCCCCGCGCATGTCATCGCAACCGTAACCGAACACCGCCGCCGGCACCCAATCGAGTGATGAGGAGAGACATCATGAACACCCGCAAGACCCTGCTTTCGGCCGCCATCGTCAGCTGCATCGCCTTCAGTGCGCACGCGCAGCAGGCGGCCCCGACCGCCACCGATCTGGACACCGTGACCGTTACCGGCATCCGTGGCTCGATGGAAAAATCGCTGGACACCAAGCGCGAAGCCAATGCGCGCGTGGAAGTGGTCACCGCCGAAGACGTGGGCAAGCTGCCCGCGCACAACGTTGCCGATACCCTGCAGCGCCTGCCGGGCGTCAACATCAGCTCGTCCAGCGCCGACGAGGGCGGCTTCGATGAAGCCGACCGTGTCAGCCTGCGCGGCACCAGCCCGAGCCTGACCCAGACCCTGATCAACGGTCACACCGTCGGCTCGGCCGACTGGTTCGTGCTCAGCCAGGGCAACAACGTCGGCCGCAGCGTCAGCTACTCGCTGCTGCCGTCGGAACTGGTCAGCTCGGTGGAAGTGAACAAGTCCTCGCAGGCCAAGCTGCAGGACGGCGGCACCACCGGCACCGTCAACATCATCACCCGCAAGCCGCTGGAGTTCTCCAAGCCGTTCACCGCGGAAGGCTCCATCGGTGCGGTGCGTTCGGACCTGGCCAAATCGACCGATCCGCAGTACTCGGCATTGTTCAATTACAAGAACGACGAAGGCACCTTCGGCGTGATGGTGCAGGGCTTCAGCCAGAAGCGCGAACTGCGCCGTGAAGCTCAGGAAATCCCGGGTGGCTTCTTCAAGATCGGCGCAAACGATCCGGTCGCCAGCACCAATCCGGACCTGATCGGCGTCAACGTTCCGGGCCTGCTGGGTTCGACCCTGTTCGAACAGACCCGCGAGCGCAAGGGCGGCCTGGTCTCGCTGCAGTTCAAGCCGAGTGACAGCCTCACCCTGGGCCTGAACGGTTTCAGCTCCGAACTGAAGGCGAACAACTACAACCGCAACTTCATGATGTTCGGCAACAACTTCGCCAAGTCGCAGGCGCCCAATCCGGGCTATGTGGTCAAGGACGGCGTGCTGACCAACGCCACCTATGCAGGCGTGCCGGGCACCAACTACGCGGTGTACGACATGATCTACCGCGAGTCGAAGGCCAAGTCGAGCTATGTCACCTTCGATGCCGACTGGCAGATCAGCGACAGCCTGACCGCCACGTTCCAGGCCGGCAGCACCAAGGGCACCGGTGAGACGCCGCGCCAGTACATCGCCGAAGTGACCCTGGCCGGCGGCGGTGGCGCCAGCTGGGCCACCCACGGCAATGGCTCGCCGATCGACTGGAACGTAGGCGGCGACATCTCGCCCAACGGCGTGACCAGCTTCGGCACCTGGGGCAACCAGCAGGTCACCGCTGAAGACAAGGAGAAGTGGGCCACGCTCGACTTCAACCAGTACTTCAACGATGGCGGCGTGCTGAGCTCGATCGACTTCGGCCTGCGTTTCGCCGACCACAAGCGCGAAGCACTGTCGCCGGAAGGCGCAACGCCGGGTGACATCTGGAGCGCGCTGAAGAACGGCGCGACGGCCAACTATCCCAGCGGCTTTGCCGGTGACATCGGCGGCACCTTCCCGCGCAACCTCTGGTACTTCACCCCGGGCGCGCTGAAGGACGCGGTGACCAACAACTCCACCTGGCTGGCCGGCAATGATGGCCCGACCGGTCGCCACAACTACGGCGCCGAGTGGAAGGTGAAGGAAAAGAACTTCGCCGGCTACGTGCAGGCCAACTTCCGCGGCGACTGGTGGAGCGGCAACGTCGGCCTGCGCTACGTCAACATCAAGCAGGACATCGACACCTACAACGCCGTCAGCAAGGCCGCAGATGCCGATGTCAGCAGCCTGTTCGGCATGTGGGAGCGCCTGGCCTTCCAGAACAAGCGCAACCGTGTTCTGCCCAGCGCCAACATCAAGTTCGACCTGGACGACTCGCTGGTGCTGCGCGTCGCCGCCTCGCAGACCCAGACCCTGCCGGACTACTCGGCACTGGGTGCCTCCTCGTACGGTTCGGACCTGAACCGCACCGGCGGCGGTGGCAATCCGAACCTCAAGCCGACCCTGTCGACCAACCTGGACGCCAACCTGGAGTGGTACTTCATGCCGCGCGGTCTGCTGTCGGTGGGCGCGTACCACATGAAGCTGAAGGACTACATCGCCTTCGACGTGGTCTCGCGCCAGCTGTACAGCGAACTGACCAACCAGCTTGAGACCTACCAGATCTCCACCCCGATCAATGCCGACGGCAAGGTCACCGGCGTGGAAGTGGCGTACGAGCAGCCGATCGGCGAGTACTTCGGCATCAATGCCAACTACACCTACGCCAACGGCACCACCTCGCATACCTGGTCGGATGGCTCGCACAACCTGCTGGGCACCTCGAAGAACACCTACAACGTGGGTGCCTACTTCGAGAACGAGCGCTTCGGTGCCCGGGTCAGCTACACCCGCCGTTCCTCGTTCCTGATCAGCCTGTCCGGTACCAATCCGTACTACCAGGATGACTTCGGCACGCTGTCGGCATCGCTGAGCTACAAGGCCACCGATTGGCTGAGCATCAGCCTGGATGGCCTGAACCTCAACAACCCGACCTACAAGTACTACCAGACCGCGGCCATCCCGACCTCGTTCTACAGCAACGGTCGCCAGTACTACCTCAACTTCCGCTTCAAGTACTGATCCAGCGGCAGCAACATCGCCGAGTCGTGCACGCACGCCGGGCCTGGGTCATTCCGGGCCCGGCGTTTTTCATGTATAGCGTTCATCGCACCGTTCCAAGGAGTCGTACCGATGGTCAAGCCTTCCCGCGCCCGGATGCGCAGCGCACTGCTGCTGGGCAGCCTGCTCGCGATGTTGCCGGCACTGCCGGCACTTGCCGCCGACCCCACGCCGGCCGCTGAGGCACCCGGCCCGCAGCTGCGTGCCGGCAGCCTGATGCTGATTCCCGCCCCGGCCACGGTGCAGCGCGGCCAGGGCAGCGGCATCACCGTACGCGCCGATACCGCGCTGCAGGCCGAAGGCGAAGCCGCGCAGCGGGTCGCCACCCAGTTCGCCGACCTGCTGGCGCGCAGCGGCGGTCCGCGCCTTACGCCTGCCCAGGGCAAGGCGGCAGGCAAGTCGGGCAGCATCCGCTTCGAGATCATCCCGACCTTCCGCGACAGCGGTGAGAGCTACACGCTGGAAAGCACCGCACAGGGCGTAGTGGTACAGGCCGGCAACGAAACCGGCCTGTTCTATGGCGCAACCACCCTCGCCCAGCTCGCCACCGGCGGCAGCAACGGCGTGCTGCCAGCGGTGCAGATCCAGGACGCGCCACGCTTCAGCTGGCGCGGTTTCATGCTCGACTCGGCGCGGCATTTCCAGAGCCTGGACGAGATCAAGCGCGTGCTCGATGCCATGGCCGCGCACAAACTCAATACCTTCCACTGGCACCTGACCGACGACCAGGGCTGGCGCATGGAGATCAAGCGCTACCCGAAGCTGACCGACGTGGGCAGCTGCCGCCTGCCGGCCGGTGATGGCGGCGCCGACCCGGTCACTGGCCAGGAGCATCCGTATTGCGGCTTCTACACGCAGGAGCAGATCCGCGAAGTGATTGCCTATGCCGCAAAGCTGCATATCCAGGTGATTCCGGAAATCGATGTGCCGGGGCACGCGACCGCAGCGATTGCCGCGTACCCGGAACTGGGTTCGATCAATACCCCGCTGAAGCCGATCAGCGAATGGGGCGTATTCCCGAACCTGTTCAACGTCGAAGACAGCACTGTCACCTTCCTCGAAAACGTGCTGGAAGAGGTGATTGCGCTGTTCCCGGCCAAGTACGTGCACGTCGGCGGCGACGAGGCGGTCAAGGACCAGTGGGAAGCCTCCAGGCAGGTCCAGCAGCGCATGCGTGCGCTGGGCATCAAGGATGAAATGGCCATGCAGAGCCACATCATCAAGCGCCTGGAGACCTTCCTGGAGGAACACGACCGGCGCCTGATCGGCTGGGATGAGATCCTCGAAGGTGGGTTGCCGCCACAGGCCACGGTGATGTCGTGGCAGGGCACCGAAGGTGGCCTGGCCGCGGCCCGTGCCGGCCATGACGTGGTCATGTCGCCGGTGGGCTACCTGTACCTGGACTACCTGCAGACGGCCTCGCCGAATGAACCTCCCGGCCGCCCGACCCAGGTCAACCTCGGCAAGCTGTACAACTTCGAGCCCGTGCCGGCCGAGCTGGCCGATGACAAGCGCCAGCACATTCTCGGCCTGCAGGCCAACATGTTCACCGAACACACGCGCACCTACGCGCGCCTGCAGCACAACCTGTTCCCGCGCCTGGCCGCAGTGGCCGAGACCGGCTGGAGCACGCCGGAACATCGCGACTTCCGCGATTTCCTCGCGCGCCTGCCCGCGCAGCTGCAACGCTACCGCGCCTGGGGTCTGGCCTACGCGCAGACCCCGTTCGAAGTGGGCGTGGACTACACCGACGATCGCGCGAAGAACTCCGTGACCGTGTCGCTGGTCAACCCGCTGGGCTATGAGGTGCGCTACAGCACCGATGGCCAGCCGGTGACGGCGCAGTCGCCGCTGTACCAGCAGCCGCTGACCGCGCAGCTGCCCGCTACCGTGCAGGCCGCCGCGTTCTACCAGGGCCAGATGCTGGCGGCGAAGCCGACGGTCGCGGCGTTCAGCGCACAATCGCTGCTCAGCCGCCGCAGCGATGAACTGCTCAGCTGCGTGGGCAAGAAGGGTCTGGTGCTGCGCCTGGAAGACGATGGCCCGCGCGAGGGAACGCGTGCGGTGTTCAACGTCGACATTTTCCAGCCCTGCTGGCGCTGGCCGCAGGTACAGCTTGACGGCATCGGCAGTGTGGAAGTCCGCGCGGGGCGTATTCCGTACTACTTCCAGCTGGCCCACGACGAACCCAAGCGTCGCTACGAAAAGGCCAAGCGCGCGCATGGCGAGATGCAGGTACGCCGTGGCGACTGCAGCGGCAAGGTGCTGGCCGAAGTGCCGCTGCCGGCCAAGCCGGATGCCGATGGCTTCGTGACCCTGCGTGCGGCGCTGCCGAAGGGTACGCAGGGCACGGGTGACCTGTGCATCAACTTCACCGGCGATACACGCCCGGCGATGTGGGTGCTGGATGAGGTCACGCTGGGGAAGTAACCACAAGCCTGTCCTGGCGCAATCCATCCACGCATGGCGTGGATCTACTGTAGAGCCGAGCCCATGCTCGGCTGCCTTTCGGGAGGAAGCCGAGCATGGGCTCGGCTCTACAGGAAACCTTATCCCCGCCAGCGCAGCAGCAGATCGCGCAGCGGTGTGTACGCGATGCCCATGCCGGCCAGCACACCGATCGTGTTGGCGAGCGCATCCATCGGATCAGCCATGCGGTTGCGGGTCAGCGCGCCCTGGGCGAACTCGATGCCGATGCCCATCAGCACCAGCCCCACGCCCACCCACAGCAGCGAGCGCCCCGGCCGGAACAGCTGTACTGCGCTGCTGGCCAGAATGAAGTAAGCGAGGAAGTGTTCGCCCTTGTCGTCGTTTTCCGGCAGCGCGATCGGCGGCGGCGGGATCAGGCAGGCCACGATCACCAGCACCACCGCCAATGTCCAAAGCGCGGTCCACAGCCGCGGCCGCCGCAGCGGCTTGATCAGCGGCAGCGCATCGCTCACAGGCGCCAGCTCAGGTCACCCAGCTCGAAGGCGGGCTCGAAGTCGACGCCGCGCTGCAGGCCGATCGCCTGGAAGCGCTCCCCCATCTCGGTCGGCAGGGTCAGCTTCTTCACCTGGTCACGCAGCTGGATGCGGCCGACCTCATCCGTACGCTCTTCGGCCAGCAGCAGCACCTGGTCCAGGCCGTTGCCGAGCAGGAAACTGGCCTGACTGCAGTACCCGGCCAGCTCGAAACCACCGTGCATGCCCGCCTCGGCCATCGCGGTGAAATCCACCGACGCGGTGATGTCCTGCAAGCCCGGCCAACGGTGCACGTCGTTGTGCACGTGGTGGCGGTAGAACGCGCGCACCGTGCCATCATCACGGTCGTGCTGGTAGAACTCGCTGCGGCTGTAGCCGTAGTCGACGAACAGCATCGCGCCGCGCTGCAGGCCGCCAGCCACTGCCTGCAGCCAGTACGGCAGCTGCGGCAGCACCTCGGAGCGGTAACCGTCGGCAAAGGGCTTTTCCAGGTAGCGCTCGATGTGGCGCACCGCACCGTTGAGCAGGATGTCAGCCGGCTGCGCGCCACGGATGAAGTTGCCTTCGCCATCAAGCTCGACGGTTTCCTCGTAGACCTCGCCGTCCCGGATCAGGAAGCGCGGGGTCGGCAGCGCGTCGATCACCTCGTTGGCGAACACCACGCCCTCCCAGTCCTCTTCGAACGGACGGTCGATCCACTCCACGCGCACGGCCAGCTCGGCCGGCAGGTTCTGCTGCAGGCGCTGCTGCTGGCGCTCGCGCAGATCGGCACTCGGTTCGAGGATGGCATAGCGCGACGGCAGCGCATCCAGTTCGGCCAGGCGCAGCAGCACGGCCTCGGCGAAGGCGCCGGTGCCGCCCCCCAGCTCCAGCATGCGCGCCTGCGCGCCGAGCTGGGCGAACACCGGCGCCAGCGCATTGGCCACGCTGCCGGCGAACAGGCTGCCGAGCTCGGGTGCGGTAGTGAAGTCGCCGCTGCCACCGAACTTGCTGGCGCCGGCGCTGTAATAGCCCCAGCCGGGGGCATACAGGCACAGTTCCATGAAGCGGGAAAACGGCATCGCCCCGCCCTGCGCAAGGATTTCGGCGCGCAGGGCGGCCGCCAGCTGGTCGCTGTGGGCCAGGGCATCGGCTTCGGGCAGGGGGAAGGTGGGCTGCATGGCGTCTTCGAATGCGGTGACAATGGTGCACAGGATAGCCGAGCCTTGGAGGACCCTCGATGAGCGATACCCACCCCGTGGTCCTGATCACCGGCAGCGCGCGCCGGATCGGTGCGGCCATCGCCCGCCAGTTCCACGCCTGTGGCTGGTCGGTGGTACTGCATGCCAACACCTCCAGCGCCGAACTGCAGCAGGCCGCGTTCGATTTCGACAATGTGCGGCCGGGCAGCGTGCTTGCGCTGCAGGCCGACCTGCGTGACGCCGACGCCCTGCCCGACCTGGTGGAACAGGCCGTTACCCACTTCGGACGCCTGGACGCGCTGGTCAACAACGCCTCCAACTTCTATGCCACCCCGCTCGGCCAGGTCACCGCCGAGGCGATGGACGAGCTGTATGCGGTCAATGCGCGCGCGCCGCTGTTGCTGTCGCAGGCGGCGGCACCCTACCTGCGCCGCCAGCAGGGCTGCATCGTCAACCTCACCGACCTGCACGGCACCGATCCGATGCGCGACCACATCGCCTACACCATGGCCAAGGCCGCGCTGGAGATGGCCACCCGTTCGTTGGCGCTGGAGCTGGCGCCGAAGGTGCGGGTCAATGCGGTGGCGCCCGGCGCGATCCTGTGGCCGGAACAGGGCAAGGACGATTTCGCCCGCGAGGCCCTGCTGGCGCGCACGCCGCTGGCGCGGATCGGTACGGTCGAGGAGATTGCCGAAGCGGTGTACTGGCTGGTGGCCGAAGCCAGCTTCGTGACCGGCCATACCCTGCGCGTGGATGGCGGTCGCACGGTCAGTTGAGGTAGTGCCGGCCGCTGGCCGGCAACCGCCATCATTCCAGGTCAACCACCTCGAACGCCTCGCCAAACTGCGCGTGCGCGCGCCACAGCGTGGCCAGGTCCAGCCTGCTGACCGGATCGATGAAGTCCGGCGCGATGTCGGCCAGCGGCTTCAGCACGAAGGCATGCTTCAGTTCGGGACGGGGAATGCGCAGGTGGCCGGGGCCTTCCACCACCAGGTCGCCGTAGAACACCACGTCGATATCCAGGGTCCGGTCGGAGAAGCGCGGCCCGCTACGGTCGCGGCCGTGCGCGTCTTCCAGCGCATGCAGCCAGTCGTCCAGTTCCTGCAGCGGCAAGTCAGTCTCGATCGCCACCGCGTTGTTGAGGAAGGCCGGGCCGTCGAAGCCGACCGCGGCGGTACGGTAGGCCGGCGAGACCTGCAGCGCGCCGAAGCGCTCGCGCAGGGCCGTCACCGCGGCGTGGAGGTAGCGGCGGGGCTGGACGTTGCTGCCCAGGCTCAGGAGCACGGTGGTCATGCGGTTCAGGTGACGGCACTTGGGGAGGCGTGGACATGCCGTCGTCACGGCGGCCTGCCTACAATCCGGGACGCACATGATAGGGCACCGACATGACCTATTGCGTTGGAATCGAGGTGGACGAGGGCCTGGTCTTCGCTGCCGACACCCGGACCAATGCCTCGCTGGACGATGTGCGCGTGCATCGCAAGCTGCACGTGTTCGAGTATCCCGGCCAGGCAGCCTACGTGCTGATGGCGGCTGGCAACCTGGCCACCACCCAGCTGCTGGTGTCGCGCCTGGGCCGCGACGCCGCAGAGCGGCGCGTGCCCAACCTGCGCGACATGACCCACCTGTTCGAAGCCGCCGCGTATGTGGGTCAGCTGCTGGTGGACAGCCAGGTGCACAGCAGCCACAGCGAACACGGCCATGACGGGGTCAACACCCAGGCCACGCTGATCTTCGGCGGCCAGATCGCCGGCGAGCGGCCCGGGCTGTACATGATCTACCCGCTCGGCAACGCCATTGCCGCCTCGCCGGAGACGCCCTACCTGCAGATCGGCGAGTCCAAGTACGGCAAGCCGATCCTCGACCGTATCCTCAGCCCGGCCACGCATTTGGAGGATGCAGCGCGTACGGCGATCGTGTCGCTCGATTCCACCATCCGCTCCAA
The DNA here is from genome assembly GCF_059369535.1 of Stenotrophomonas sp. YJH_SMC_122. Taxonomy (NCBI): domain Bacteria; kingdom Pseudomonadati; phylum Pseudomonadota; class Gammaproteobacteria; order Lysobacterales; family Lysobacteraceae; genus Stenotrophomonas; species Stenotrophomonas sp. YJH_SMC_122. The sequence goes on from NZ_JCAFST010000008.1 coordinate 107,873, forward strand.
TCTGTCGGTGGGCCTGCCGATCGATCTGGCGCTGCTGCGCGACGGCGAACTGCGCATCGGCCAGCAGCTGCGGCTGGGCGCGGATTCCACGCTGTATGCCGACATCCACCAGAACTGGTCGCGGCGGCTGGAACAGGCGGTAGACGCCCTGCCGCGCTTCCCCTGGGAAACCCTGGACCGGTAGTGCCGGCCGCTGGCCGGCAACCGCATTGACCCCACCGCACGGGATGCCGGCCAGCGGCCGGCACTACCGCGAGATCAGCCCAGCGCTTCGGCCACCGCGCGGAAGACCAGATTCATCTGCTGCGGCTGGAACAGGCGGTGGACGCCCTGCCGCGCTTCCCTTGGGAAACCCTGGACCGGTAGTGCCGGCCGCTGGCCGGCAACCGCATTGATTCCACCGCACGGGATGCCGGCCAGCGGCCGGCACTACCGCGACATCAGCCCAGCGCTTCGGCCACCGCGCGGAAGACCAGATTCATCTGCTGCGGCTGGAACAGGCGGTGGACGCCCTGCCACGCTTCCCCTGGAAAACCCTGGACCGGTAGTGCCGGCCGCTGGCCGGCAAGCGCATTGATCCCACCGCACGGGATGCCGGCCAGCGGCCGGCACTACCGCGAGATCAGCCCAGCGCTTCGGCCACCGCGCGGAACACCTGCTGCATCTGCAGCGGCTTGCGCAGCACATGCACCTCCACGCCGGCCGGGAAGGCATCGGCAGGCACCGCCACCGCCGCGTCCTCCAGCACCAGCGCCGGGCCGCGATAGCCCAGCGCGGCCATCTCGCCCAGCAGCTGGCTGGCCGGCAGCAGCTTTGAGCCGGCGTCGGCAATCACCAGCGCCGGCATCGCCTCCTGCTGCATCCAGCGCAGCGCCGCCGGGCCATCGGAGGCCAGCTGCAGCTGATACCCCTGGCTGGACAGCGCGTTGCCGAGCAGCGACAGGCGCGTGGCTTCGCCGTCGACCACCAGGATCGACTGGCCGCTGCCCAGGGCCACCAGCTGCTCGATCGGCTCGCTGCCGTCGCTGGCTTCGTGCATCGGCAAGCGCAGCTCGAAGCAGGTGCCCTGCCCCGGTTGGCTGCTGACATGGATGCTGCCGCCGGCGCCTTCGACGATGCGCTTGCAGGAAATCAGGCCCAGGCCGGTGCCATCGGCCTTGGTGGTGAAGAACGGATTGAACAGGTGCGACAGCGTATCCGCATCCATGCCGATGCCTTCATCGGCCACGCAGATGCGCATCCAGTCCACGCCATCGCGCTGCCCGGCATGGCTGGCGGTCAGGCTCAGGCGGCCACCATTCGGCATCGCCTGGATTGCGTTGAGCGCCAGGTTCAGCATTACCTGCTGCAGTTCGGTGTAGTTGGCGTCGACCGCCAAGCCTTCGTCCTGCACCTGCAGTTCCAGGCGCACGGCATCGGGCACGTTGCTGCGCAACAGCAGCGCCACCGCATCGAACAGGCCGTCGATCTCGATGCGCTCGCTCGGCTTGCGCGAACCACGCACGAACGACAGCATCGACTCGGCCATCTCATGGCCGCGGCGGCCACACTCGGCGATGACGTCGGCCAGGTGGTGCAGCTGCGGATCCTCGGTACGGGCCTTCAGCAGGTCCGGCATGATCAGCAACGGCTGCAGGATGTTGCGCAGGTCGTGGCTGAGCCCGGCGGCGAGCAGCGACAGGCTTTCCAGCCGCTGCGCGCGCATCAGTTCGGTTTCCACCCGCGCGCGCTCGACCGCACTACGTGCATCGCGGATCGCACGCGCCACCGCCGACGGCAGGCGCGCAGGCTGGTGCTTGATGATGTAGTCGTTGGCGCCTTTCTGCAGCGCCGCCACCGCATTCTCCTCACCCATCGTGCCGGAGACGAAGATGAAGGGCACCTCCGGCGAGGTCTCGCGCACGATGCGCAGCGCGTCGTCACCGGAGAACCCCGGCATGCTCAGGTCGGACAGCACGATGTCCGGCTGGAACACAGCCAGCGCCTGGCGCAGTTCCGCCTCGCTCTCGACACGCTCGAAGCGGGCCTCCAGGCCCGCGTCGAGCATCTGTTCGGACATCAGCTCGGCATCTTCCGGTGAGTCTTCCACCAGCAGGATGCGCAGCGCCCCCAGGGCGGGACCGGTCAGGGGCATGGGCTCACTCGAGTTCCGGTGCCTGGTTGATCAACGCCCAGAACTTGCCCAGGGTCTGCACCGCGCCGAAGAACTGGTCCACGTCCACCGGCTTGACCACGTAGGCGTTCACGCCCATGTCCCAGCTGCGGGCCAGGTCGCTTTCCTCGCGCGAGGACGACAGGATCACCACCGGCAGGCGCTTGAGTTCTTCGTGCTCGCGGATCTGCCGCAGCACTTCCAGGCCATCCATGCGCGGCATCTTGATGTCCAGCAGCAGCACCGCCGGCAGGCCTTCCTCGCGGTTGGCGAAGGCACCGCGACGCAGCAGGTAGTCCATCACTTCCACGCCGTCCTCGACGTGCACAATGGGATTGGCCAGACGCGCTTCTTCCAGGGCGTCGATCGCCATTTCGGCGTCCGCCGGGCTGTCTTCAGCGAGAAGGATGGTGCGCAGAGTCGTCATGCAGATGGACCTTGTTTGTCCGCGTCGGTCGCGGGGGGCAGGTAGAAGTGGAAGGTGGCGCCGACGTCCGGTTCGGCCTCGGCCCAGATACGGCCACCATGGCGGGTCAGCACGCGGCGCACGCTGGCCAGGCCAATGCCGGTCCCCGGGTAGTCACTGGCCTTGTGCAGGCGCTGGAACACACCGAACAGCTTGCCGGCGTAGGCCATGTCAAAGCCTGCACCATTGTCGCTGACCGTGAACTGATGGCCGCCGTCGGGCTGCTGCTGGTAGTCAACGCGGATCTTCGCCGGCTCGCGGTTGCCCGAGTACTTCACTGCGTTGCCGAGCAGGTTGAGCCAGACCTGGCGGATCATGTTCTCGTCGCCCACCACGATCGGCAGCGGCGCGATGCTCCACTCCACCTGGTGCGCATGGCCGCTGTTCTCGGCCTCGGCCTGCAGGTTGGAATCGAGCATGGCCCGGGTGTCGGCCACCAGCGACTGCATGTCCACCGCCTGCTGCCGCATCGCCGCGCGGCCAAGGCGCGAGTAGACCAGCAGGTCATCGATCAACGCTGCCATGCGCCGGGCCGAACTGGAAATCACGTCCAGATAGTGGAGGCTCTTGTCATCGGCCTGATCGCCGAGGTGGCGCGACAGCTTGTCGGAGAATCCGGCCACGTGGCGCAGCGGTGCGCGCAGGTCATGCGAGACCGAATAGCTGAAGGCCTCCAGCTCGCGGTTGACCTCGGATACCTGCGCAACCTTGCCTTCCAGCTGGCGGTTCAGGTCTTCGACGCGCAGCTGCACTGCGCGCTGCATGGTGACGTCGCTGATGGTCAGCAGCACCACCTCGTCATCGGTGTCGGGCAGCGGCATGCGCCGCGCGTTGAGCAGCATGTAGCGCACCATGCCGTCGACGGTGCGCTGCTCGTGCTCGAAGTCCCACAGTTCGCGACCGCGCGACAGTACGTCGGCCAGGCGCTGTCGGACCACCGGATCCTGCCATGCGTTGTCGCCAACGTTTTCCAGCAACAGGCCGTCGGCGCGCTCGTCCTGCAGGCCGTACAGCTCAGCGAATGCTGGATTGTGCAGCTGCACGCGCAGGTCGCGGTCGAGCAGCACGATCGGTTCGCGTACGGTCTGCAGCACCGACGCCGCACGTGCAGCCGAGCGCAGCGACTGCCGCTCCGCATGCAGGCGACGGCCGATCTGCCGCTGCAGCAGCCACAGCACCAGGCCGAGCAGCGCCAGCTGGATCACCAGCGAACTCCACGACACCAGTTCGGTCTGCTTGCGTTGACGCGCCGCCTGCTCGCCGCGCAGTGCCAGCAGCTTCTGCTCGCTGGCCTGCAGTTCTTCCACCAGCCCGCGGATGGGATAGCGCGTACTCAGGTCTTGCACCAGCTCGCGCTGGTCGCTGTTCGGTTCGGACCTGGCCAGCTCGCGGGCAAGTGCCATGCGGCCTTCCAGCATCGATTCGATCCGACCGATGCGGATCAGCTGGTCGGGATTGTCGCGGGTCATCCGGCCCAGTTCGGCCAGGCGCCCGGGTATTTCATCGGCCCGCGCCATGCGCTCGCGCAGGCCGGGGGCATCCACGCCCTTGGACAGGGTCAACGCGGCCGATTCAACATCGCGCACATCGGCCTGCAACTGCTGCAGTGCCACGCCCACGGCCTGGGTGTGGTTGACCCAGGCCATCGCTTGTTCGCTGTCCTGCTGCAGTTTGCGCAGGGTCAACCACGGCACCACGATGATCGCGGCGGCGGCCAGCGCCAAGGCCGGCAACCGCCAGCGGTCCCAGATGTCGTCACTGAAAACCAGCGCCATAGTCCCTCGTCAGCTCTGCCGCGACGCGTTGGCCGGGCCGAGCCCGGTTGCGGCGGAACCGGCAATATAGCGCAGGCGGTCACAACTCTGGAATTTCCAGCGCGGTCGGCTGAACGGGTTGGCAATCAGACCTGTAGGGCCGAGCCCATGCCCGGCTACCTTGAGTTCCAGCCGAGCATGGCTCGGCTCTCAAGGTCAGCGGGCGCCCCGCGCGGGGGCGCCCAACCGATTCAGCGCTTGGCGGCAGCGCTGACCTTCAATGCGGCGGCATCGACGCGGGTCACGCCCTTGATGCCCTTGGCGGTAGTGACCGCCTTGTCCTTCTCGGCCTGGGTGGCCACGGTGCCGCTCAGGCTGACTACGCCGTTCACCGTTTCCACCTTGATCTCGGTGCCCGGGACGTTGCTGCTGGTCAGCAGGTCAGCCTTCACCTTGGTGGTGATCCAGCTGTCGGTCACCGGTTCGTTGGAATCATGGCGATCAGCGTGGGTAGCCGGATGTGCGCTGGTGGTCGGCGGGCTCTTCGCGGCCGGGTCCTTGGCGAATGCGGTCGAGGAGGACAGCGCCAGGCCCAGCGTCAGGGCAGAAGCAATCAGCGTGCGAGTGGTATTGCTCATCGTGTCGTTCTCCTTCGGGATGTGCTGCCAGTCTGGACAAGCGCACGTAGAGCAGGCGTGGCGTCGCGGTCATGCCGCCGTGAATCGAAGCGTTTCCAACGGCAACGGTTCAGTTTTGGGCTGTCCGCATCCGTCGTTTACCCTGCCCTTCCCCCCTGCCGGAGCTCTGCCATGCGCCCCGACCTGCACCTGGCCCTGATCGGCTACGGCCTCGCCGGCCGCGTCTTCCATGCGCCGCTGATCCAGCACACGCCCGGCCTGGCCCTGCACAGCATCGTCAGCTCGCAGCGCGACACGTTGCTGCGCACGTTCAGCAACGTACACGTGCGTGCAACGCCACAGGACGTGTTCGACGATCCAGCCGTGGATGCGGTGGTGATCGCCACGCCGAACGAACAGCACGCGCCACTGGCGATGGCCGCGCTGGCCACCGGCAAGCACGTGCTGGTCGACAAACCCTTTGCGCTGGATGTGGCCGAGGCGGAAACGGTACTGGCCGCAGCACGCGACGCCGGCCGCATCGCCACCGTGTTCCAGAACCGGCGTTTCGATGCCGACTTCCTCACGCTGCAGGCGCTGCTGGCCGAAGGCACGCTGGGCGAGGTGGCCGAGTGCCATGCGCATTTCGACCGCTACCGGCCGCAGGTGCGCGACCGTTGGCGTGAGCGGGACGTGCCAGGCAGCGGCCTGTGGTACGACCTCGGCCCGCACCTGCTGGACCAGATGCTGGTGCTGTTCGGCTGGCCCGACGCCATCGATGCGGATCTGGCCATGCAGCGCCAAGGTGGCGCCGGCATCGACTACTTCCATGCCGTACTGCACTACCCGCGGCATCGCGCCATCGTGCATGCCGGTTCGCTGGTGGCTGCCCCTGCCCCGCACTTCAGCGTGCATGGCAGCAAGGCCAGCTGGATCAAGTACGGCCTGGATGTGCAGGAGGCCCAGCTGCGCCGCGGCGTAGCACCGGGTGCGCCCGGATGAGGCATCGATCCGCGGCATGGCGAACTGGTGCGCTGTGATGCAGAAGACAATGTTCTGCGCAGCACCGTCGACAACCTGCCCGGCGACTATCGTCGGTTGTATGCGCAGTTCGCGGCGGCGATGCACGGCGACGGCGAAGCAACGGTCAGCCCGATGCAGGCACTGCAGTTGATGCGGCTGCTGCAGGCGGGCATGGACAGCGCGCGCGAAGGGCGGCGGATCGCGTTGGACTGACCAGTAGATCCACGCCATGCGTGGATGACGTGGCAACGATCGGAGAAGGCTTTTGTAGAGTCGAGCCATGCTCGACTGGCTGCATGGGCTCTGCCTGGGGCCGGATCCCTTCGGCAACGCCGAAGGGCTCTGACCCCACCGCAGTGCTTACGACTTCCTGATGGCGTGGCCGCCGAATTCATTGCGCATCGCCGACAGCAGGCGATCGGTGAACGAATTCGATTCGCGCGAACGCAGGCGTTCCAGCAGCGACAACGTGATCACCGGTGCCGGCACGTCCAGTGCGATGGCTTCGGCCACGGTCCAGCGGCCTTCGCCGGAATCCTCCACGTATGGCGCGATGCCATCCAGCGACGGATTGCGCTTGAGTGCTTCGGTACTCAGGTCCAGCAGCCACGAACGCACCACGCTGCCGTGGCGCCAGACTTCGGCCACCTGGGCCAGGTCCAGCGCCATCTCCCGCTTGCGCTCCATCAGCGCGAAGCCTTCGGCATAGGCCTGCATCATCCCGTACTCGATGCCGTTGTGGACCATCTTGGTGAAATGGCCGGCGCCGGACGGGCCGACACGCGCCCAGCCACGATCTTCTGCCGGTGCCAGCGTGCGCAGCAGCGGTGCGATCTGCTCCACCACCGGCGCTTCGCCACCGACCATCAGGCTGTAGCCTTCCTGCAGGCCCCACACGCCGCCGCTGGTGCCGCAGTCGACGTAGCCCAGATCGTCCTCCGCCAGCGCCTTGGCGCGACGGATCGAGTCCTGGTAGTTGGAGTTGCCGCCGTCGATGACGATGTCACCCTCGGCCAGGTGCGGGGTCAGCTGGCCCAGCGTCTGGTCGACGGTTTCGCCGGCCGGTACCATCAGCCACACCACGCGCGGCACCGGCAGCGCGGCCACGGCGGCGGCCAGCGAATCAACCACCTCCAGGCCGGCCTCGGCGGCGCGCTGGCGGGCGCCTTCGCCCGGGTCGTAGCCGACCACGCGGTGGCCGCCGCGATGCAGGCGCTGGGCCATGTTGGCGCCCATGCGGCCGAGGCCGATCATTGCAATATCCATTGTTTCACCTTCAGTTGGGGTCTAGGGTCAGGCTGCCTGGCCTGCCGGTAGCCGCGCAGTGGCGCAGTTGCGCCTCGCGCCAACGCCGGTAGAGCGTGGTATGCAGATTGTGCACCGCCAGGTCGATCGAAAACGGCGTTCTCGGGTTGCGATCGAGCAGGCGGACGATGTGGTAGCCGATAGGACGTATACCGCGCGGATGCACGTAGATCACGAACTGCTGGTAGAACGGATCGTCCAGCAGCTGATCCATGCGCACCAGAGCCGCGTGGTAGCGCTGCGCCAGGCCTGCGCGCAGCTGTGGATCGCGCTCGAACAGCAGGCGCTCGAAATAGCGCTGGCCGATGCGCGGGATGTCCTGCGCCAGTTTCCAGAGCTCGGCGTTGCGCTGGTCGTACCAGGCCAGGCCGGCGTGCAGTGCCAGCGCCTGCGCAGCGCCCTCGCCCACCTCGACCACCACGAAGTTCTCGGCCTGGTTGCTCAGGTCGTCCAGCGTGCCTTTGTCGTACACATGTTCGATGAAACCGGGCACGCCCACGAACGCCTGCCGCCCCATCGCCGAGGTGCGCACCGCCTTGCCATCGGCGAAGAGGTCGCCCGCATGCGCGCCGAGCAGGATGCTGTCGGTGTCGTGCAGCGCGAGGAAGGTGCCGATCGACAGTTCCTCCGCTGCGAACCCGGTGTCGAACGCAGCATCGCCATACAGCTCGCGCTGGGTGGCCAGCTGTGCCACCTGGCGGCCGACACCGCATTCGGCACGCACGGCACCGCTGTAGAACGCCTGCAGCGCATGGCTGTTCCCCGCGCGGGGCACGAAGCCACGACCAAAACTACGCGTACGCTGCCAACCCTGTGCCGGTGCGCCCTGCAATCCGAAGCCGATCCATCCCAGCTGCGGGCCGGAGAAGCGGAACGTGGGATTGCCCTGCAATGCCGAAGTTGCGCGCCGCGTGGCCGCCCCCAGCTCGAAGGCATAGGCGCAGACGGTGGCGGGGTCATCCAGCAGCTGCTGCAGCAGTGCCTGCCGAGCGGCAGCAGGCAGCGCCGCCGGCCACCGCACCTGCAGGTCGCCGGCCGCTTGTGAATCAGCCAGCGAAGCACGCGTACATACGGGACCACCGCGCACCTGCGGCGCAGTGAGGGACGCTTCTTCGAAGCGCCACCCCAACCGCTGCAGCAGGCCCTGCGTACAGTCCAGGGATGGCGCTGCCGCGACCCACGCGGGCGCCAGCAGCAGGGCTGCAATCAGCCACCTGCCGCGCACACTCAGCCCTGGTCCGTGACCGCCGGTGCGGGTTCCGGCGCCGCTGCCGGCGATGGCGATGGCGTGCCCGTCGCGGCCGGCAGATACTGCTGCAGGCGCTGGAAGAAGCGACGATAGAACTCGGCATCCGTGACCGTGCTGCTGGCCACCTTCACCAGCGAGTCGTCGTTGCTGCCGAACGGCAGCGACACCGAGCCCAGCGCACCCACACCGACACTGGCCGAGGTCGGGCTCTTCTTCAGCGCGTAGCGATCCTGCACTGCACTGACGAATACCAGCGTCTGGCTGCCGCGCGGGGCGCAGGAGATGCGCAGCACCAGCTGCTCATGGTCATCCTCGCGCGGCTGGAAGTTCTTGTTGCCCTCCACCTGCGCATCATCGGAACGGGCGATGGCATAGCCTTGGCTGAGCAGCGTGCGGCGCGCGGCCTCGCAGGCTTCGCCGGGGCGTCCCTCAACGGTGCGCGAGAAGGTATCGCCGGAATCGAAAGACTCGCGCAGCACGGTGCTGTCGGCGGCGTGGCCACCACAGGCCGAAATGATCAAGGCGCTGGCGCACGCCACGGCAGCGCTGGAAAGACGGGAGGCCCGCATGGGTACTCCTGCGAGAACGGAAACACCAAGGGTAGTCCCGCCCCCGTGTGCGGCAGGTCGATATGCCCCCCCACGTTGCTCCCGGTTCATGCACGTAAAAGGGGACGGAGGGGATTAAGTCGTTTGCGGCACTTCACTGGCCCGGGCATGGCCCGGCGCGACCCAGATCGGGCTTCCCAAACAGAAAGGGGCCGGCAATGCCGGCCCCTGCGGATGTCGCGCGCCGTCTCCGGCTCAGTCCGCCCAGCGCCCCGCGCCGGTGGACTGCGGCAGCACCTGGGCCGACAGCGGACGGTCGTTGGCCAGCAGGTTCACCGCGTCGGCCAGGATCGAGGCCGACTCGCGCAGCAGCGGGTCCGGACGCTTCTCGGCGGCCTTCTCGCGGGCGGCATCCTTCACGATGTCGCGCTCGTTGCCGGTCAGGCCATCATCACTGCTGTCATCGGCCAGCGGGTCCAGGGCCAGGCCCAGCTCCTTGCGCTGCAGCTGGCGTTCCTTGCGCTGGGCGTCCTGGCGCTCGCGTTCGGCGCGACGGGTGGCCTCGTTGAGCGAGATGTACTTCTTCGCCGCCTCGGCACGGAACTGTTCGACGTCCTCGTTCCACCACTGGAATTCCTTGTCGGTCGCGATGCGCGCGTCGTGACGGGTTTCCAGCTTCGGCAGCAGCGGCGCGAAGTTGCCGTACTGGGTATGCGGCACGGCAGCGATGCGGGTCCACGGCAGTGCGTTGTCGTAGGTGCTTTCGCCGAACTCGGTGGCATCGACGCTGGCCGGGAAGGCCAGGTCCGGCACCACCCCCTTGTGCTGGGTGCTGCTGCCGCTGATGCGGAAGAACTGGGCGATGGTCAGCTTGACCTGGCCGAAGCGCTGGGTTTCGCCGCTCGGCCAGCGATCGAGGTCGACGATGTTCTGCACGGTGCCCTTGCCGAAGCTGGTTTCACCGATCACCAGGCCACGGCCGTAGTCCTGGATGGCACCGGCGAAGATCTCCGAAGCCGAGGCCGAACCGCGGTTGATCAGCACCGCCAGCGGGCCGTCCCACGCCACGCCCTGGTTGCGGTCGCTGTTGACGGTGACGCGTCCGCCGGACTCGCGCACCTGCACCACCGGGCCCTGTTCAATGAACAGGCCGGTCAGTTCGATCGCTTCATCCAGCGAGCCGCCCCCGTTGTTGCGCAGGTCCAGCACCACGCCGTCCAGCTTGTCGTTCTTGAAGCCGGCCAGCAGCTTGGCCACGTCGCGGGTAGCCGAGGCGTAGTCGGCGGCATTGCGGCGGCGGCCTTCAAAGTCCTGGTAGAAGGTCGGCAGCTTGATCACGCCGATCCTGCGCGCCGGTTCGCCGTTGGCGGCCGGGATGCTCATGGTCTCGCCCTTGGCGGCCTGTTCGGCCAGGCGCACCTTCTGGCGGGTCAGCACCAGCGTGTGGTGCTTGCCGTCCACGCCCTCGGCGGCCGGAATGAACTCCAGCTTGACCTGGGTATCCTTGGCACCGCGAATCTTGGCCACGACGTCGTCGATGCGCCAGCCGATCACATCCTCGACCGGCCCGGACTTGCCCTGGCCCACGCCGACGATGCGGTCGCCCGGTTTCAGGGTGCCGTCCACTGCGGCCGGACCACCGGCGATGATCTCGCGGATCACCACCATGTCGTCCTGCCGCTGCAGCTGCGCACCGATGCCTTCCAGCGACAGCGACATCGCCTGGTTGAAGTTCTCGGCCGTGCGCGGGGTGAAGTAATCGGTGTGCGGATCAACCGCGCTGGTGTACGAATTCATGAAGAACTGGAAGACGTCTTCGCCCTTCAGCTCGTTGACCGACTTCTCCAGCGTCGCGTAGCGCTTGTCCAGCGTCTTGCGGATGTCGTCCGGCTTCTTGCCGGCCAGCTTCAGGCGCAGCCAGTCGTTCTTGACCGACTTGCGCCACAGCTCATCCAGCTCGGCGCTGCTGGCCGCCCACGGCACCTTCTTGCGGTCGTACTCGAAGCGTTCGTCGGTGGTGAAGTCCGGCTCCTGCTTGAGCAGCTTGCGCGCAAAGGCCACACGTTCACCGACACGCTGCTTGTAGACCGCGAACACCTGGAACGCCGGCTCAAGCTCGCCGCCACGGATGGCCGAGGAGATGTTGGCTTCGAAGGGCGCAAAGCGCGCCACGTCGGCCTGGGTGAAGTACTGCTTGGCGCCGTCCAGCGTCTCCAGATAGCGCTTGAACACGTCCTTGGAGGTGGCCTCGTCCAGCGCACGCGGGCGATAGGCGTAACGACTGTCGGACAACAGGCCATACACCAGCTTGGAGGTGGTCACCTGATCGGCGGTTGCCGCAGCGGGCAATGCAGGCGAGTCGGCCTTGGCCGCCAGCGCCAGCGGCGCGACCAGCGCCAGGGCCATCAGGAATGCGGGGGCTTTGAATTTCATTGACGTGCTCGAAGGCGCCTTGCCAAGGGGGAGACTGCAGGGTGTTCAGACACCCCGACAGTGCCGAAAGTTGCCCGGTTTGTCACCCGGCCGCGCTCGGTGGAAAACCAGCCTAGCCGGGCCGGTGTAGCAAATTGTGAATGCAGGCGAAGGCGTGCGGACCAACGGTCCGCACCCACCAGAATGGTGATGACACCCATTGGCAGCGCCGGGCCATGGCCCGGCGGCAACCGCTTACCGGACGCCGGCGCCCTTGGCCTGCACGTCTGCGTGGTACGACGAGCGCACCATCGGGCCGGACGCCACATGGCTGAAGCCCAGCTCGTAACCGTAGTCTTCCAGCGCCTTGTAGTCCTCGGGGGTCCAGTACTTCAGCACCGGGTGGTGGTGCGCGGTCGGCTGCAGGTACTGGCCGATGGTGATCATGTCCACGTCGTGCGCGCGCAGGTCACGCATCGTGGCCTTGATCTGTTCGAAGTCCTCGCCCAGGCCCAGCATGATGCCGCTCTTGGTCGGCACGTCCGGGTGCTGCGCCTTGAAGTTCTTCAGCAGGTTCAGCGACCACTGGTAGTCCGCACCCGGGCGCACGTTGCGGTACAGGTCCGGCACGGTCTCGATGTTGTGGTTGAACACATCCGGCGGGTTCTGCGCCAGGATCTCCAGCGCACGCTCCATGCGGCCCTTGCCGCGGAAGTCCGGGGTCAGCACTTCGATGCGGGTACCCGGCGACTTCTCGCGGATGGCGGTGATGCAGTCAACGAAGTGCTGGGCACCACCGTCGCGCAGGTCATCGCGGTCGACGCTGGTCACCACCACGTACTTCAGGCCCATGTCGGCCACGGTCTGGCCGAGGCTGGCCGGCTCGTTGGCATCCGGCGGCTTCGGGCGGCCATGGGCCACGTCGCAGAACGAGCAGCGCCGGGTGCAGACCTCACCGAGGATCATGAAGGTGGCGGTGCCATGGCCGAAGCATTCGTGGATGTTCGGGCAGCTGGCTTCCTCGCATACCGTCACCAGGCGGTTCTCGCGCAGCTTGGCCTTCAGGTTCTGCACGGCATTGCCCGAAGGAATGCGCACGCGGATCCAGGACGGCTTGCGCAGTACCGGCGCATCGGCGAACTGCACCGGCGAACGGTTGATCTTGTCACCGCCCAGCTGCTTGACCCCGGCCTGCAACGGCGCGGCGGACGGAGAATCGCCCTGCACGATCTGCAGGGGAATGGAACGGGCGGTGGTTTCAGTCATGGCAGTTCCGGGGGGGCGGTCAGGCGGCCGCAGAAAGATCGGGCAGTTCGGGCGTGTGCTGCAGCAGCAGGCCGAACTGGCGGGCCAGGTGGTCCAGCAGCACCGGCTTGACGGCCTCCATCCCGGAGGGGCCGCCCAAGTCCAGCACCGAGGTCACCTGCAACCCCTGATAGCCACAGGGATTGATGCGGTGGAAGGGTTCCAGGTCCATGGCCACGTTGAAGGCCAGCCCATGGAAGGTGCAGCCGCGGCGCACGCGGATGCCGAGCGCGGCGATCTTGGCACCACCGACGTAGACGCCCGGGGCGCCCTCGCGGCGTTCGGCGCCGATGTTCCACTCGGCCAGGGTATCGATGAGCGCCTGCTCGATGCGGCACACGTAGTCGCGCACACCGATGCCCAGCCGTGGCAGGCGCAGCAACGGATAGATCACGATCTGGCCGGGACCGTGATAGGTCACCTGGCCGCCGCGGTCCACGTGCAGCACGGGGATGCCCCCCGGCGCCAGCACATGCTCGTCCTTGCCGGCCTGGCCCAGGGTGAACACCGGATCGTGTTCGACCACCCACAGCTCGTCGGCATCGGCGTCGCTGCGCTGGTCGGTGAAGCGCTGCATGGCGCGCCACACCGGTTCATAGGGCTGGCGGCCGAGGTCACGGACCAGCGCCGGACGCGGCGCACGGTTCTCCGGGGCGGCTTCGGCCGGGCAGGTGTCGGCTACAGCGTCCACTTCACTTCCGGGTGGTCACGCAGCGCCTGGTGCGCCAGGTCGTACTGTTCGCGGCTCTCGGCCTTGAACACGATGCGGACGGACACGTACTTGCCGTTGGAGGAGTGCTTCCAGCTGATGCGTTCGTTCACCACATCGATGCCGGCGGCCAGCAACAGGCGGGGAAGCTCATGCTCCAGGCCGCGGTTGGCCGGGCCCATGGCGCTGAGCTCGAACTGGCCGGGGAACTGGAAGCCGTGGTCGGGGTTGTCGGACTTGATTTCCATGGCCCCATTATCGGGCCGCAGGGCAACAAACCCAAGAGTATTCATCAACGCCAGGACGGCACCGGCGGTCTGCTGCGTTGCAGGCGGCCCAAAGGGACGGGCCTGAGGCCCAACGGCAGCTGACTGCAATTTCCTACCGCCACCCACGCGAACATCGTACGGGCGGCCCGCGACCGCCTTCACGCCAGGCCTGCGGCGCGTGCGCGGGTAGCAAATTGTGCCCGCCGGACAATGTTGTTTTCGGAACAGACAAGTGACCCGGACGTGCTCGTTCCGACGCGCGGGCACGAGTACCGTAGCGTTGCAGAAAACGACTGAAAACCGCCCCCTTCCCCATGAGCATTCCATCCATGCGTAGTGTCGCAGCCCTCGGGCTCGCCGGCCTGCTGGCCTCTGCCCTCCCCCTTGCCGCCCAGGCGGCCGAACAGTGTGGCCCGGACGCCATGCGCGACCACCCGCCGCAGGTCAATTTCCGCGTCGACAACGACCTGTTCGGCGGCCGCCACCAGGATCAGGGCTATACCAACGGTGCGCTGTTGACCCTGGTCTCCCCCAATCTGGTCGATTACACCGACGATCCCTGCCTGCCGCGCATGGCGCGCTGGGTGAACCGGTACCTGGAAGGGCTGCATCCGGGCAAGTTCGAACAGCAGAACATGATCTTCAGCATCGGCCAGGGGATCTTCACCCCGACCGATTTCAGCCGCAGGGACCTGATCGAGGACGACCGCCCTTACGCCGGCGTGCTGATCGCGAACTTCGGTTTCAATGCGCGCAGCGGCGACCGCCTGCAGACCACCCAGCTGACACTGGGCGTGGTCGGCCCGTGGGCACAGGGCAAGCAGGTGCAGGATGCCGTGCACGAAGTGCTGGGCGACGAAAAATTCAAGGGTTGGGACAACCAGCTGCACAACGAACCACTGTTCATGCTGACCCATGAGCGCATGCGCCGCTGGCCGGGCGATGCCAGCGTCAATGCCGACGGTTGGGGTTGGGACGCGATCAGCCACTACGGCGGGTCGATCGGCAACCTGGAAACCAAGGCCAATTTCGGCGGTGAAGTGCGCTTCGGCTGGAAGCTGCCGGACGACTTCGGCAGCACGCCGCTGCGCCCGGCCGGCGAGAACACCGCGCCGAGCCGCCGCGGCCGCCCCAGTGGGTGGTCCTGGCACCTGTTCGCGACCTCGGACGCTGCCTGGGTGATCCGCGACATCACGCTGGATGGCAACACCTTCCGCAACAGTCACAGCGTGGACAAGCGCCATGTGGTGGCCTACGGCGGGTACGGCGTGGCGGTGATGTACGGCCGCTGGAAGTTCGCCGCCGCGCGCTACCACAGCACGCGCGAGTTCAACGGCCAGCGCGAGGCGCCGGTGTTCGGCAGCTTCACCATCAGCCGGTCGCTGTAAGCGAGGGGCTGAGGGTAGTGCCGGCCGCTGGCCGGCTGTTGGCACATCCGGATGGGTTCAAGCGGAGCCGGCCAGCGGCCGGCACTACCCGCATCCGCACGGAACCGGCATCCCGAAACGAAAAGGCCGGCATTCGCCGGCCTTTTCGTTCACCACGCCGGGGCGTGGATCATTCCGATTCCCACCACATCCAGAAGCTGTCCCACAGGCGCTTGAAGAAGCCAGCCTGCTCGACGGCGGCCACAGCGACCAGCGGCGCCTCGGCGATGACCTTGCCATCCAGCGTGACCTTCACGGTGCCGATCTGCTGGCCTGCAGCGAACGGCGCCTCCAGGGTCTTGGGCACGTCGATGCTCGGCTTCAGGTCGTTGTAGCGGCCGCGCGGCACGCTCACCAGCATCGGCTGGGCCACGCCCAGCTGCACCTTGTCGGTGGTGCCCTTCCAGACCTTGTGCTCGGCCACGGCCTTGCCCGGCTCGTACAGGCGGTGGGTCTCGAAGAAGCGGAAGCCCCAGTTCAGCAGGGCCAGGCTGTCATCGGCACGCTGCTTTTCCGACGCACCGCCCAATACCACGGCGATCAGGCGCTGGTCGCCGCGCTGCGCCGAACTCATCAGGCAGTAACCGGCTTCGGAGGTGTGGCCGGTCTTGATACCGTCCACGCTGCCGTCGCGCCACAACAGCAGGTTGCGGTTCGGCTGCTTGATATTGCCGACCTGGAATTCCTTGATCTTGTTGTACGCGTAGGTTTCCGGGTAATCACGCACCATCGCGCGGCCCAGCAGCGCCAGGTCGTAGGCAGTGCTGTGGTGGCCTTCGGCAGTCAGGCCGTGGGCGTTGACGAAGTGGGAGTTCTTCATGCCGATCTTGGCGGCGTAGCTGTTCATCAGCGACGCAAAGGCTTCTTCGCTGCCGGCCACGTGCTCGGCCAGGGCGATCGCGGCGTCATTGCCGGACTGGATCGCCATGCCCTTTTCCATGTCTTCCAGGCGTGCGGTCTGGTTGACCGGGAAGCCGCTGTAGCTGCCATCGGTGCCGGCGCCGCCTTCGCGCCACGCGCGCTCGCTCATCATCACCTGGTCATCCGCACGGACCTTGCCGTTCTTGACCTCGGCGGCAACCACGTAGGACGTCATCACCTTGGTGATGCTGGCCGGCGCGAGCTGCTCGTGGATGTTTTCGCCAGCCAGCACCTGGCCGGTGGCGTAGTCCATCAGCACCCAGGCCTTGGATACGCTCGGCACCGGCGCCGGCGGGGTGGCAACGGTGGCCGGGGCGGCAGCGGCAGCGGCGGGCGCCGGCGTGGCCGGGGTCGGCAGCGGGGTCTGGGCGGAAGCCAGGCCCACCACCAGGGTGGCGGCCAGGGCGGTGGCGGCGGAACGGAAATTCATTGGACAGCAGGCTCCAGGGGACGGCCAGGAATGGAGGGTGGAACGTAGTGGCCATTGTAAGGCCGGGGCAGCATGGGCCGGCAGCACCGGCCCGGGCGGGTCAATCCTTGACGATCTGCGGCGAACCCAGGCCCAGACCGGCTATGCGGCCGACAAGTTCCGCGGCACTGGCATGGTCGCTGGCGGGAACGCGCAGGCGGAACAGGGTGCGGCCACCGGCGGCGATGTCGCTGATGGTCGCGCCGACGATGCCGGCGGCGTTGAGCTGGCCCATTGCGCGGTTGGCATTGTCGCGGCTGGAGAAGCTGGCGACCTGCACCATCACCGCGCCCACCACCTGCTGCGACAGGCTGGGGGCTGCTGCGGTGGCGGGCACCGTACGCACTGCTGCCGGCGCGACCGCGCGCGGCGCGGCGCTGGCGACGACAACCGGTGCCGCAGGGGTGCTGCGCACCGGCGGTGCGCTCGGCGGCAGGCTGCTGACCGCCACGTCCGGCACGGCGCTGGCCACGCCCTGGGTGGTGGCCGGCTGGCCACGCGCAGGCATGGCGTCGGCCGGCAGGCGCTTGACCAGGCGATCGATGTCGCTGTCGGCGGTGGCACGCGTGGCCGGTACCGGGCGCGCGCCGGCCACCGCGACCGCGGTTTCGGCGGCACGGCGCTCGCGGCGCGACGGCTTCTGCGCCAGCAGGTTGCTCTCGCCCGGCTGCAGCGCACGCACTTCCACGTTGCCGGTGCCGCGCTGGGTGATGCCCAGGCGCACTGCGGCAGCATAACTGAGATCGACCACGCGGCCGTCATGGAACGGGCCACGGTCGTTGACGCGCACGATGACCGATTCGCCGTTGTCCAGGTTGGTGACACGGGCGAAGCTGGGCAGCGGCAGTGTCTTGTGTGCGGCGGTGAACTGGTACATGTCGTAGACCTCGCGGTTGGAGGTCAGGCGGCCGTGGAACTTGGCGCCGTAGTACGACGCCGTACCGCGCTCGACATAGTTGCGGGTGTCGTCGAGCACCTTGTACGACTTGCCCAGCACCACGTAGGGCGATTTGTTGCCGATCGCCGAACGCTCTTCGGCGGTCACTTCCGGCTCGGGAATGCAGGCGACGTTGGGAATGTAGTCCGGGGTGCTGTCACGCACGCCGGGTTTGTACAGGCCGCCGGCGGTGTAGTTGCCGCGCGTGTTCGGGTCTTCCTTGGCCGCCGCATACGGCGAGCCCTCGGGGCAATGTGCCGGGCGCGCGCCGCGGCCCTGCACCACCGTGCCGCTGGGCTTGCCACCGTGGCCGGCCGTGGCCGGCTTCTTCGGCGCGCTGCTGCAGGCGGCCAGCGCGAAGACGATCAAGCTCGGGACCAGCCATCTGATGTTCATGCCGGGGGCAGCTCCTGTCCGGCGATGGCCTGCGACAACTGGAACACGGCCATCGCGTACATCTTCGAGAGGTTGTAGCGGGTGATCGCGTAGTAGTTCTGGAAGCCCAGCCAGTACTGCTTGCCCGTGCTGCCTTCCAGCGTGATCGGCGTGGCCGTGGCGCCCGGCTGCACCGGTGCGCTGGGCTGGTAGCCGCGCTCGGCCAGGTCGGCCAGCGACCAGGTCGGCATCCATTCGGTCGGGTTGAACTCCTCGCGCCCCGGCGCCAGCGTGGCCGGTACGGCCACCTGGCCACCCCGGACCCAGCCGCCCTTCTTCACGAAATAATTGGCGATGGAGGAGAACACATCGTCATAGCTGGTGAACAGGTCACGACGGCCATCGCCATTGCCGTCCACGGCGTAATCCAGGTAGCTGGACGGCATGAACTGGCCCATGCCCATCGCACCGGCATAGCTGCCCTTGAGCGTGGTGATGTCCAGCTTCTCCTCGCGGCCCAGCTCGAACAGCTTTGCCAGTTCGTCACGGAAGAACAGCTCGCGGCGCACTTCGCGTTCCAGCTTGGCCGGGTCGCCACTGCGCGGGTAGTAGAACGCCAGCGTGTACAGCGCATCGAGCACGCGGTGGTTGCCGGCATTTTTGCCGTAACTGGTCTCCACGCCGATGATCGCCACGATCACTTCGGCCGGCACGCCGGTGCGCTGCTGCACGCGATCCAGTTCGGCACGATGCTGGGCCAGGAACGCGCGGCCGCCATCAATGCGTGCCTTGCTGATGAACATCGGCCGGTATTCGTTCCACGGTTTGACCCGTTCAGCCGGGCGCGACATGGCAGCGATGATCGGCTGGCGCACCTGCGCCTGGTCGAGCACGCTGCTGATCTGCTCCGGCTTCAGCCCATAGCGCTTGGCCGTATCGGCAACAAAGCGGGCCCGTGCGACCTCGAACGGCACCGGGGTGAGATCGACCGGCGGCGCTGTAGCAGCGGCCGCTTCGGGCGCGGCCTCGGCCGGGCCGTGGGCCTTGGTGGCGGGCTGGCGCGGCGTACTGCTGGCCTGGGGCGAAGACGGTGGGGACTTCGGCTGGGTCGCGCAGGCGACCAGGCCGAGGGTGAGCATGCAGGCCAGAGTGCGTCGAATCATCGTCGCAGGTTAGCAGGTCATGGATGAATTAAAACCCCTAACACCATGAATCACAACGATTTGCCCGCGTTCAGCGAGAAATGTGAAGACGTCGTGATCGGGCTTCCCCATTCAGATAGAGGTGGCCGGTTGCGTCCCCATCCCCGCAGACGCAACCGGCGACCGGATCCGGTCGGTACCTGCGCGGCTGCCGCTCCCCAGTGACAGTTCCCCGCGCTCCCTGTACCCGTTGGATCAGTACTGCTCCCGCCCGACGCCCCCTCGCGCTGCATCGATTGACGGCGCGCCGTGCCGAACGGGCCGCCATTGTGCAGGCCGATTACGACAAGTCCATTGATCAAGATCAACGCGGTGTAAAAATGTGAACCAGCTAACGTTTTTTTCGGACTTTCGTCCGGGAGCGTGTTGCGTCGCATTGTGGTGAGAACGCTTCCACAACAGGCACTGCGCAACGTCAGAGAGTTTCCAGCCAACGGCGCAACCCCTCGTGGGTGGTGTCTGGGTGGTCGCGGAAAGCAGAAGCCGCGGGTGGGCCGGTCGGGTTGGGTACGCGGGGGACGCCGTGAATCCGTCCATGGAGGCTTGGCAGCCGCATCCAGATCAGACACCCCCCGCGTACCCAACCCGACCGTCCTCTGACAGATTTCGGAGGTCTGCCACCCACGGAGAAGAAAGAGAAGATCAAAAGCGGATCGCGGCGCTGCGCTTGCTCGTGATCCGAGCATGGCTATGCCGGTCGTCCTGACCGTCACCCTTCGCGCCGTCGCCATGGGTGACGTTGGCAGCGGCTCCTGCCGCTGCCTTCGGCTTTACAGGAAGCAATGAAGCGGGCGGCCAAGCTGCGTTTGCTTTTGATCCTTTTTCTTTCCGTGGGTGGACGAACACGGAATCTGCCAGCGGCCGGGTGGGTGGGCAGTGCGGGGTGTCCGCGGCATGGATGCCGCGGCCAAGCCCCCATGGATGGGTTCACGGCGTCCCCGTACTGCCCACCCACCCGGCCAGCCCTCAGCAATCCGGCTTTCAGCGACCCATTCCACCCACGAGGGGCTGCGCCGTTGGCTGGAAGCCCTATCCCCCGTGCACGGGCCGGTGCCCGCGTACCGCCATCACCAACCCGACGCCGGCCAGCAACGAGACAGCGGATGTCCCGCCATAACTGATCAGCGGCATCGGAATGCCCACCACCGGCAGCAGGCCGGAAATCATTCCGCCGTTCACCAGCACGTAGACGAAGAACGCCAGCCCCAGGCTACCGGCCAGCAATCGCGCGTGCGTGTCGCGCGCGTGCACCGCAATCCACAGGCAACGCCCCACCACGAACAGGTACAGCGCGAACAGCGTCACCACGCCGATCCAGCCAAACTCTTCGGCCAGCACCGAGAACGCAAAGTCGGTGGTGTACTCGGGCAGGAAATCCAGCGTGGCCTGCGTGCCCTGCCCCCAGCCGCGTCCCTGCCACCCCCCGGAGCCGATCGCGATGCGCGATTGCAGGATGTTCCAGCCGGTACCAAGCGGGTCGGCCGCCGGGTCGAGGAAGGTCAGCACACGATCCTTCTGGTATTGCCGCAGCAAGCCGAACCACGCCAGCGGTGCAGCCACTGCCAGCCCTGCCACCCCGGTCGCCAACCAGCCCCAGTGCAGGCCACCCAGCAACAACGCGAACACGCCACTGGCAGTAACCAGCGTGGCGGTGCCGAGGTTGGGCTGCATGAGGATCAATACCGCCGGCACGCCGATCAGCAGCCCGGCAGTCAATACCGTGCGCGGCGAGGGCGGCAGTGGTTGCCGATGCAGGTACCACGCCATCATCAGCGGCAGGCTGAGCTTGAGCAGCTCGGACGGCTGCAGGTAGAACACGCCGAGGTTCAGCCAGCGCTGCCCGTACTTGCCGGTGCCGATGACGTACACCGCCATCAGCGGCAGCATCGACAGCGCGTAGATCGCAGGGGTCCACGCACGCAATCGCAGCAGCGAAACACGCGACAGCAGCCACATTGCCAACAGCCCACCGGCAAAGCGTGCCGCCTGCCCGGCCACCGGGCCGGACACGCTGTGCAGCACCGCCAGGCCGGCGCCCATCAGGATCAACAACGCGCCCAGCAACGGCAGATCGATCGTGCGCAGCGCCTCACGGCAGCCGCCAAGCAGTCGTTTCCATTCCACGCGGGCACGGTAGCAACGGGTGCTTGCGTGAAGCTGTCATTGTGGTTCTGCGTTTGTAGAGTCGAGCATGGCTCGACTCTACAGAAGCGCGCATCCGATGCTACCCGTAACCCCCGTGCACCGGGTTGTGGCTGCGCACCGCCATCACCAGGCCGAAACCGGCCAGCAGCGACACCGCCGAAGTACCACCGTAGCTGATCAGCGGCATCGGCACGCCTACCACCGGCAGCAGGCCGGAAATCATCCCGCCATTCACCAGCACGTAGACAAAGAACGCCAGGCCGGTGGCACCAGCCAGCAGGCGCGAATAGGAATCGCGTGACTGGCTGGCGATCCACAGGCAACGCCCGATCACCACCAGGTACAGCGCCAGCACGGTGGCCACGCCGATCCAGCCGAACTCCTCGCTCAGTACCGAGAACGCGAAGTCGGTGGTCTGCTCGGGAATGAAGTTCAGGTGCGACTGCGAGCCTTCGCCCCAGCCCTTGCCATCGAAGCCGCCGGAACCGATCGCGATCTTCGACTGGATGATGTTCCAGCCGGCGCCAAGCGCGTCCATCTCCGGGTCCAGGAACATCATGATGCGGTCCTTCTGGTACGGCCGCAGCAACCAGAACCAGGCCACCGGCGCGACCGCAGCCACGCCGCCCACGCCCAGCCCAACCCACCACCACGGCAGGCCCGCCAGCAGCAGCACGAACACGCCGCTGGCGGCGATCAGCACGCCGGTACCGAAGTCCGGCTGCAGCATCACCAGGCCGGTGGGTACGCCGATGATGACCAAGGCCACGAGCACGGTATTGAAGCGCGGCGGCAGCGGCATCTTGTGCAGGTACCACGCCACCATCATCGGCAGGCTCACCTTCAGCAGCTCGGCCGGCTGCAGGTAGAAGAACTTCAGGTCCAGCCACTGCCGGCCATATTTACCGGTGCCCAGCACGAACACCGCCAGCAGCGGGATCATCGAGATCGCGTAGATCATCGGCGTGGCCGAGCGGATGCGCAGGATCGGCACCCGCGAGATGCCCCACAGTGCGGCCATGCCCACCGCGAAACGCGCGCCCTGCGCCATCACCAGGCTGTCGCCACCAGCGCTCTTCAGGGTCGCCAGGCCAATCACCATCAGCGTGCCCAGGGCCAGGCACAGCACCCAGTCCAGCGTGCTGAAAAAGCGGCGCAGCATGTCGCCGGCCCAGCGCAGGAACACTCTCATCGTGCGGGCTCCGCAGGGGCCGGGCGCGGCGTGGCTGGCAGCGCGGCGGCGGGCGCACCCGGCTGCGGCGCAGGCGCCGGCTCCGGTGCGGGTGCGGGTGCACCGATCAGCACCGGATGCTCTCCCACCTGTGCAGCGGCGAGGTCACCGGCCTGGCGTGCGCCCGCGTCTTCGTTGTCGAACGCGGTGGCGCCGATGGCGGTGGTGCCGCGCTCGCTGTCCAGCGGCTGCATGCCTTCGGGCAACTTGCCCAGCAGGTAAGCGTCGAACACCTTGCGTGCGATCGGCGCCGCGGCCGAACCACCATAGCCACCACCTTCCACTGCCACCGCAATCGCGATGACCGGGTTGTCCGCCGGCGCAAAGCCGACGAACAGTGCGCGGTGACGCAGATGCATCGGCAGGCTCTTCGGATTCACGGCGGCGGTGCCCTTGCGGCTGATGACCTGCGCGGTACCGGTCTTGCCGGCCATCACGTACGGCGCACCGACGGCCACGCGCCAGCCGCTTCCGCCAGGCCGCATGGTTGCCATCATGCCCTCGCGCACGGCCTGCACGTTGTTGGGATTGGGGCTGACCGGCTTGCTCTCGCCGGGCGGCGTCGCCGTCCAGTCGCTGTCGAAGCCGTCGCGCTGCTGGATCACCAGGTGCGGGGTGCGCAGCTGGCCGTCGGCCAGGCCGCTGACGCCGCGCGCCAGCTGCAGCGGGGTGACCTTCCAGTCACCCTGGCCGATGCTGATGTTGACCGTATCGCCGGGATACCAGGCTTCCTTGCGGGTCTTCCGTTTGTAGGCCGGCGACGGCAGGATGCCGCCGATCTCGCCGGTGAGGTCGATGCCGGTCGGCTGGCCGAAGCCGTAGTACTCCATGTAATGGTCGAAGCGCTCGATGCCCAGGTCCAGCGCCAGCTTGTAGTAATAGGTGTTGACCGACTCGGCGATGGACTTGCGCAGATCAGTCCAGCCGTGACCGCCACGGTGGGCGTCACCCCAGCCGCGCGAGGTGCCCGGCAGGTAGAACATGCCGGTGGACAGCACCTTGTCTTCCGGGCGGCGCACGCCGGAGTCCAGTCCCGCCAGGCCGATCAGCGGCTTCAGGGTGGAACCGGGAGCGACGCCACCGAGCACCAGGCGATTGAACTGTGGCCGCGACGGGTTTTCGTTCAAGGCCTTGAAGTCGGCATGGGAAATGCCGTTGACGAACAGGTTGGGGTCGTAGGACGGCAGGCTGACCATCGCCAGCACTTCGCCAGTGCGCGGATCCATCGCCACCGCCGAACCTTCCTGGTCGCCAAACGCGGCCACCATCGCGCGCTGCAGGTCAGCGTCGATCGACAGCCGCAGGTCGGCGCCGGACTGCGCGGCGACGCGGCCGATGGTGCGGATCGCGCGACCCTGCACGTTGGTCTCGACCTGCTCGTAGCCGACCTTGCCGCGCAGCTGCTGCTCGTAATAGCGCTCCAGGCCGGACTTGCCGATGTGGGTCAGCGCGGCATTGCCTTCGCCGAGGATCTCCAGGTCCTTGTCATCAACGCGGCCGACGTAGCCGATGATATGCGCGAACAGGTCGCCGTACGGGTAACGCCGGGTCAGGTAGGGTTCGAGCTCGACACCGGGGAAGCGCCAGCGGTCGACGGCAAAGCGCGCCATCTCCTCGTCGCTCATGCGCAGCTTCAGCGTGACCGGCAGGAACTTGCGGCGCGCCTTGCGCGACCTGTTGAATGCTTCCAGCTCTTCCGGGCTGATGCTGATGATCTTCGCCAGCCCTTCCAGGGTGGCATCCATGTCCCTGACCTTGTCCGGGGTCACGTCCAGGCGGAAAGCCGGCACGTTTTCGGCCAGCAGGCGACCGTTGCGGTCGTAGATCATGCCGCGCCCCGGCACCACCGGCCGCGGCTTGATGCGGTTGGCTTCCGAGCGCGTGGCGTAGACGTCGTGGTCCAGCACCTGCAGCTTGAAGTACCAGCCGCCCAGGCCCAGCAGGCAGACCAGCACGCCCAGGAAACCCAGCGCCGCACGGCGGCGGAACTGTTCGGCTTCGGCATGCGGATTCTTGACCTGGCGGCGCGGGATCATGGCTCAGCGCCCGCGCTTGCCGAAGCGCACCGCGTCCAGCAGCACGAACACCAGCGGCCACAGGCCCATGCCCAGCAGCGGTGCCCACCAGTACGACCACGGCAGGGTCGGCTCATCCACCACGATGTGGACCAGCGCGCTGACGATGCGGTCGTTGAACAGCAGGCCGCCGATGGCCAGCATCTGCTGGGACATCGGGAAGAAGCGGATGCGCGCGCGGAAGCGCTGCAGGATGAAGGCCAGCATCACCAGCCGCAGCGCCTGTTCGCCCAGCACGCCGCCGTACAGCAGGTCGGCAACCACGCCGCTGGCGAAGGCGATGCCCAGGCCGACGCGCTCGGGGGCTTCGATGACCCAGTACGCCAGCACCAGCGCCAGCCAGTACGGGCGCAGCGGCTGCAGCAGCGCCGGCAGCGGCAGCAGGCCCAGCAGCAGCGCCACCACCAGGCTGGCCGGCAGCACCCACGGGTTGTCGCGCAGGCGGCTCATCGCTGCGCCTCCGGCGCGGTCGGTTGCCGGCCAGCGGCCGGCACTACCGTGGATCCAGCTGGGGGAGAGCCCCCCTCTTGTTGAGGGGGGGGCGCCGAAGGCGCGGGGGTAAGGGAGGATGCGCGGGGCGGTTGTGCCGAAGGTGCAGACGGCTCAAGGGGGCGCGCCAACGGCGCGGGGTTAAGGGAGGATGCGGGGGCAACAGTCCTCGTTTGCGACGAGGGCTGTTGCCGGCCAGCGGCCGGCACTACCGGGGCGCTGACCGGAGCCGGCGTCGTTGCCGCTGGCGCGGCTCCCGCAGGCACGCTGGCGCCGGTGGCCGGCCCCCCCGGGGCGGTTTCTTCCAGCTGCAGGCGCAGTTCCGGCGGAATGCGGATCGCCGCGCCCGGGCGCAGCAGCAGCACGTCGCGGCCGCGGTCGAGCTGGGCCGCCGGCTTCAGTTCGCCGACCAGGAAGGCATGGGTGTCGTCCGGGCGCAGGCCGGTGATGGTGCCGACCGGGAAGCCGGCCGGGAAGCGCCCGCCGAGGCCGGAGGTGACGATCTCATCGCCCACTTCCACGCCGGCGCTGAGCGGGATGTCGCGCAGCTCCAGCGTGTCGCCGCGGCCATAGACGATCAGGCGCACGCCGTTGCGGGCCACGGTGACCGGCACCGCGTGGTCGGGATCGGTCAGCAGCAGCACGGTGGAGGTGCCGCCGGTGACGCTGATCACCTGCCCCATCAAGCCGCCGGCGTCGATCACCGCCTGGCCGACGTGCACGCCCTCGCGGCTGCCTGCGTCGAGCACCAGGCGCTGCTTCACCGGGTCCAGGTCGATGTCCAGGATCGGCGCCAGCTGCACGTCCAGGCCACTGCGCTCGGCCACGTTCAGCAGTTCGCGCAGCTGGGCGTTGTCCAGCGCGGCGGTCTGCAGGCGGGTCAGGCGCGCGTTGGCCAGCAGCAGCTGGTTGCGCAGTTCACGGTTTTCAGTGACCAGCTGGGTATGGCTGGCGGCGGAATCCTTGACCTGGTTGCCGAGCTTGCCGGGCAAGCCAGCCAGTGCCCACACCGGCTGTACCAGGCTGTTGGCCTGCTCGCGCAGGCGTGCCAACCAGCCGGCCTGGTCATCGAGCACGATCAGGGTGATGGCCAACGCGAGATAGGCCAGCAACCGCAGGGGGCTGGCGGCATCACCGGATCGGGAGGCGACGGGAGGACCGGCGTAGGGCGGCACGGCAACGATTCAACTGGCAGAAGGCGGAAGGGAAACACGCGGGCGCCCCGCCGGTGCCGGCCCGCCATCACGGCGGGCCGCACCCCGGAAGGGCGCGGCGGGCAGGAACGGCCGGGACGGCTTATTCCGGCGCAAAGAACTCGTTGCCGTGCATGTCCACCAGCTCCAGCGCACGACCGCCACCGCGCGCCACGCAGGTCAGCGGATCGTCGGCCACCTGCACGTGCAGGCCGGTCTCCTCGGAGATCAGGCGGTCCAGGTCGCGCAGCAGGGCGCCACCACCGGTCAGCACGATGCCGCGCTCGGCGACGTCGGCGCACAGTTCCGGCGGGGTCTGCTCCAGCGCCAGCTTGACCGCGCTGACGATGCCCGACAGCGGTTCGTGCAGGGCCTCGAGCACTTCGTTGGAGCTGATCTTGATCATCTTCGGCACGCCCTCGGCGAGGTTGCGGCCGGAGATTTCCATCTCGATCACTTCCGCCTGCGGGTAGGCGCAGCCCAGCTCGACCTTGATGCGCTCGGCGGTGGCTTCACCGATCAGCATGCCGTGGTTGCGGCGCACGTAGTTGGTGATCGACTCGTCGAAGCGGTCGCCACCGATGCGGACCGACGCCGAGTAGACGATGCCGTTGAGCGAGATCACCGCCACTTCGGTGGTGCCACCGCCGATGTCGATGACCATCGAGCCACGGGCTTCGGTGACCGGCATGCCGGCGCCGATCGCGGCGGCCATCGGTTCTTCGATCAGGAACACGTCACGGGCACCGGCTTCCTCGGCCGATTCCTTGATCGCGCGGCGCTCGACCTGGGTCGAGCCGGCCGGCACGCAGACCAGGACGCGCGGGCTCGGGCGCAGCACGCGCGACTTGTGCACCTTCTTGATGAAGTGCTTGAGCATCGCCTCGGTATAGGTGAAGTCGGCGATGACGCCGTCCTTCATCGGGCGGATGGTGGTGATGTGGCCCGGGGTACGGCCCAGCATCTGCTTGGCTTCGGCGCCGACGGCTGCCACCGAGCGGGTGCCACCGATGGCACGGTCCTGGCGCACGGCCACGACCGACGGCTCGTTCAGCACGATCCCCTGCCCGCGCACGTAGATGAGGGTGTTGGCCGTGCCCAGGTCGATGGACAGGTCGTTGGAGAACATGCCACGGAGTTTCTTGAACATCTGAGGAAGGAGTCCTGAGGGGTGTCGTGCCCGCCGCGGGATGGCGAAAAAATGGGCAGAAATCGAGGCCGACAAGCCTAGCAACCCGCCTGCCGCCGAGCAAGGAAAAAACTAGCTGAACCCGCGTCTTCACAGGCTTTCGGCCTGATCGGGTCTCACCCGGTTCTGGCCCTGAGCGGCACCAGCGGGTAACCTTTGCGCCGTCGGGCGCCCAAGGGCGCCGTTTGCTTGCCCGCTGAACCGGGCCGGCCCACCCCAAAATTCACCGCATAGGCTTACATCGATGTCCGCTCTGATCTGTGGTTCTCTTGCCTTCGACACCATCATGGTGTTCCCGGACCAGTTCAAGAATCACATCCTGCCGGACAAGGTGCACATCCTGAACGTGTCCTTCCTGGTGCCGCGCATGCGCCGCGAGTTCGGCGGCTGCGCCGGCAACATCGCCTACAACCTGCACCTGCTGGGCGGCCAGCCGATTCCGATGGGCACCGTGGGTTCGGACTTCGGCCCGTACCGCGAGTACTTCGAAGGCCTGGGCATCGACCTGTCGCGCGTGCGCGTGATCGATGAGCTGTTCACCCCGCAGGCGTTCATCACCACCGATCACGACAACAACCAGATCACCGCCTTCCACCCGGGCGCGATGATGCGTTCCTACGAAAACCACGTGCGTGGCGTGCCGGGCGTGACCCTGGGCCTGGTCGGCCCGGACGGCCGCGAAGGCATGATCCAGAACGCGCAGGAATTCCACGAGGACGGCATCCCGTTCATCTTCGACCCGGGCCAGGCCATGCCGCTGTTCAACGGCCCGGAACTGCGCGCCTTCATCGACCAGGCCGACTACGTGGTTGTCAACGACTACGAGTCGAACCTGCTGCAGGAACGCACCGGCTGGGACGAAAAGGAGATCGTCAGCCGGGTCAAGGCCTACATCACCACCCGCGGCCCGAAGGGCGCGGTCATCCACACCCCGGAAAAGAGTTACGACATCCCGCCGGCGCACGAGCGCCGCGTGGTCGACCCGACCGGCTGTGGCGACGCCTTCCGCGCCGGCCTGATCTACGGCATCCAGAAGGGCTACGACTGGCTGACCATCGGCCGCATGGGCAACCTGATGGGCGCGCTGAAGGTCGAGCACCCGGGCACGCAGAACCAGCGCTTCACCTTCGACGAGTTCAACGAGCAGTTCAAGCAGCAGTTCGGTTACGCGCTGGGCGCGTAAACCGAACTGCCCGCGCATCTGATCGGTGGTGTCGACCTTGGTCGACACTGCCGGCCCGCGGCCGGCACTACCGGAACCTCCGACCGACACGTGGCCTGCTCTCTGTAGAGCCGAGCCGTGCTCGGCTTGCGCGCGCCAGCGCGATCTGACCGGAGTGCAGCCGAGCGTGGGCTCGGCTCTACATCATCAGCCGCCCTGCCAGGCCGCCAGCAAGGTGCGGCAATCGGCGAAATGCCAGTCGGCGCGGCCCGGCCACGGGTTTTCCGGCAGGTTGACCAGTACGGTATGGGCGCCCGCGGCGCGGCCGCACTCCAGGTCGTAGGCGTGGTCACCCACCATCACCGCCTGCGCAGGCCCGATGCCCCATCGCCGCAGATGCTGCTGCAGGCCATCCGGCGAGGGCTTGGGCACCGCTTCATCGCGACCAATGATGTCGGCATCGTCGAACAACGCCCCGATCCCGATCGCCTCCAGCGTCAGCTTCGCCAGCGCATGATCATTGCGGGTCAGGATGCCCAGCCGGCAGCCAGCCGCCGCCAGCGCGCGCAGCAGCTTCACCGCACCCGGCGCGGGCAGCGCGTCCTCGGCCAGCGCGCGTTCGTGATCCAGCAACCACTCACGCTTGGCCTGCGCCGGTGCGTCGGGCAACGCCGCGATATGGTCGAGGATGTCTTCCTCGGCGGCGATCTGCAGCGCGCGGCGGATTGCGGCGAAATCATGCACGGCGACGGTCAGCGTGCCGTCCATGTCGAACACCCAGTGCCGGATCGCGGACAACGCGTGCACCGCGCTGCCCGCCGCACCCGTCACTGCCACCACTGCGGCATGCGGCTGGCGTCGACGCCGCCGGTTTCGAACACCGCCGTGCGGGTGCCGCCGGCCTTGACCGGGAACTCGATGCTGATCGACCTGCCCTTGCGCGCCAGCTTCCACAGTGCCTTCTGGTCGGTGATGAACAGGGCGATGGCCTCATCGGTCTTCGGGCGCCAGGCGGCCATCGACACCGGCTTGCCGTCGTCCACGGTCACTTTCACCGTGCACTGCGGGCAGCGGAAATCACCGGCCTGCAGCACCAGGTAAGCGTGCCGCTTCCACTCCGGGTGATCGCGGAACACCAGCTGCACCGGCTTGGCACCGCTGCCATCCACGTCCACCCGTTCCTTGCTGTAGATCTGCGCCGAAACCTGGTTGCCCTTGTTGCCCACCGGGATCTGGTTGTACTGCCACAGCGCCTGCATGCGGCGCAGGTCGCGCGCGGCATCGCCCTTGGCCTTGACCTCGTCGAAGCCTGCGGCGATGCGCTCGGCGGCGGCGGTGTCCTTGTACTGGTCCAGCAGCGAGGCGCCATGCAGGCGCGCGCGTTCCCAGTCCTGCGCGGCCACGGCCATGTCGTACTGCTTGGCCACGTCTTCGGCCTTGGCCTCCTTCTGCGCCTGCACGGCGGCCGCGGCGGCTTCCTGCGCCTTGCGTTCTTCCTCGGGGTTGCTGCAGGCGGCCAGCGCCAGGGTGCAGGCGGTGAGCAGGATCAGTCGTTTCATGGCGGAGGTCCTTTGCGAGTGCATCCCGATTCTATCGGCAGCGAAAAGCGGATACACCAACGGCGGGTTTCCCCGCCGTTGGTGGTGAAGCAGTGACCGGTTGCCGGCCAGCGGCCGGCACTACCGCTTACTTGGCTTCAGCCTTGGCCAGCATGTCCTGCACCGAGGCGGTGGTGATCGGGTGGTAGCCCGGCTTGGCCTTTTCAAAGGCCTGCTTGGCCAGCTCCAGCCCCTTCGGGGTCTTCACCAGTTCCGCGTAGATCGGCAGGATCAGCTTGCGACGGCCGACGCGCTCGATGAACGCGGCAGCACCTTCGTTGGCCTGCTCGTAGCCGCTGCGGATCGCCAGCGGGTACCAGCGCATGGCGATCTCGCCATTCGGGGTGCCAGTGAAGTGGAACGCCTTGTCCAGCGTGGCCAGCTTGTCCAGCGGCTGGGTCGCACCCAGGCCGTCGATGAAGCGCACCCATTCCTGCGTGCTCCAGTCGGCGATGACCTGGCTGCTGGGCACGGTGCCGGCGCTGGCGAAGGCAATACGTGCGGTATCGACGCTGCTGAAGTTGCGCGACTGCGCCTTGGCCGCGAACGCCGGGATACCCGGCTCGTCCAGCCAGGCCTTCAGTTCGGCCTCGGTCACGGCCGACGGATTCTTCGGCAGCAGGTTCTTCTTCATGTAGTCGACGAACTGGTCGGTGTTCGCGCTCTGGAAGGCGTGGTCATCGAACCAGCCCCGCAGGAACGGATCGAAGGTCTCGCGGCCGAAGCGCTGTTCCAGGAACTCCAGGAACCATGCACCCTTGACGTAGGCGACCTGGCTGAGCGCTTCGTCGGGGTCGCGCTCGTTCAGCGGCGGCAGCGCCAGCGCCTGGTCGGTCGGGCTCATGTCCTTCACCTCGGCCAGCAGGTCGGTCTGGTCGATCTGCTTCTCCATCTCGGCCATCTCCTTGCCGTACAGGGCTTCGGTGATGCGGCCCTGGACGTAGGTGGTGAAGCCTTCATTGAGCCAGATGTCCTTCCAGCTGGCGTTGGTCACCAGGTTGCCCGACCAGCTGTGCGCCAGTTCGTGGGCGACCAGCGAGACCAGCGACTTGTCGCCGACGATCACGGTCGGGGTGGCGAAGGTCAGGCGCGGGTTCTCCATGCCGCCGAACGGGAACGACGGCGGCAGCACCAGCATGTCGTAGCGGCCCCAGCGGTATTCGCCGTAGAGCTTCTCGGCGGCACCGATCATCTTCTCGGTGTCTTCGAATTCCTTGGCGGCCTTGTTGACCATGGTCGGCTCGGCCCAGACGCCGGAGCGGCCGGAGATCGGCTCGAACACCAGGTCACCGGCGGCGATGGCCAGCAGGTAGGACGGAATCGGCTGCGGCATCTTGAAGGTGTAGTCACCATCACGCGCGGCCTTCGGATCGTTGTCGGCGCTCATCAGCACCATCACGTCCGGGCGCGAGACCACGTGCGCGCTGTAGGTGAAGCGCACGCTCGGGGTGTCCTGCAGCGGCACCCAGGAACGGGCATGGATGGCCTGCGACTGGCTGAACATGAAGGGCAGCTTCTTGCCCTCGGTCATCGACGGCGCCAGCCACTGCAGGCCCGAGGCGGTCGGTGCGGTGTGGTAGGTCACTTCCACCTTGGCCGGCTGCTCCGCAGCCTCGATGGTCAGCTTGCTGCCGAACACCTTGTCGGCCGGGGCCAGCTCGAACTTCAGCGGGCTGCGTGCGCCATCGGCGGCGACGGCCTCGACCTTGGACACGGTCAGCTCGCGGGTGTCGAGCACCAGCTGCCTGGCGTCCTTCTGTTTCCATTCCAGGGTGTAGGTGGCGGTGCCGCCGATCTGCTTCTGGTCGAAGTCCAGCTTCAGATCCAGCGCGATGTCCTTGATGACGACCTTGTCCGGCTCGGCGTACGAGCTTTCGTCGTGGCTGCGGTTCTCGGCGTTCACGGGGGCGGCGGGGGCCTTTGCGGCAGTCGGGGCGGCGGCGGGCGCGGCCGCCTCCTGGGAGCAGCCGGCGGCCAGGGCCACGGCCAGCGGAAGGAGCATCAGCGGATTACGCATGAATCGGGACCGTTACGGGGATCAAACCCCAATGGTACCTCCCTCGGGCCCGGCAGGCGTTGCGCGGTGCGGGGTAATGGCGGCCCACAGCACCGGTCGTGCCGGGCGCTGGCCGGCATCCGCACGGACGATGACCGGGCACGGGGATGCCGGCCAGCGCCCGGCACGACCGGAACACCGGGCTTACAGCTTGTAGCCGGAGTGGATCGAAACGATGCCGCCGGTCAGGTTCTTGTAGTGGCAGCGCTCGAAGCCGGCCTGCCCCATCATCGCCTTCAGTTCGTCCTGCGGCGGATGCTTGCGGATGCTCTCGGCCAGGTACTGGTAGCTGTCCGAATCGTTGGCGAACAACTTGCCCAGCCTGGGCAGGATCTTGAACGAGTGGAAGTCGTAGATCGGCTTGAACCAGTCCGCAGTGACTTCGGAGAACTCCAGCACGCGGGCCTGGCCGCCCACCTTCAGCACGCGGTACATCTCGCGCAGGCCGGCGTCCTTGTCGGTCACGTTGCGCAGGCCGAAGGCAATGGTGACCAGGTCG
Source organism: Stenotrophomonas sp. YJH_SMC_122 (assembly GCF_059369535.1). Lineage (NCBI taxonomy): Bacteria > Pseudomonadati > Pseudomonadota > Gammaproteobacteria > Lysobacterales > Lysobacteraceae > Stenotrophomonas > Stenotrophomonas sp. YJH_SMC_122. Next base: position 140,650 of record NZ_JCAFST010000008.1, read on the forward strand.
AAGCTGTTGTCCGGGAACGGCAGGGCTTCGGCGTTGCACTGCACGTAGTCCAGGCCAAGCACCAGGCCGCGGTTGGTCAGGCGGTCACGGCCGACCGACAGCATGCCGGCGTTGATGTCGCCCAGCACCACCGAGCCCTCGGCGCCGACGCGCTCCTTCAGCAGCGCGGCGATGTCGCCGGTGCCGCCGGCCAGATCGAGCACGCGGTCGCCCGGCTTCACCTGCGCGGTCGCCACGTAGTAGCGCTTCCACGCCCGGTGCACGCCCAGGCTCATCAGGTCGTTCATCAGGTCGTAGTTGCGCGCGACCGAGGTGAACACCTGGCCGACCAGCTTCTGCTTGTCCTTGGCGGCGACGTCGCGGAACCCGAAATGGGTGGTACCGGCTTTGTAGGGGGATTCGCTCATGGCCCCGATTATCGCACCGCCGGGGGCCAGCGGCACCCCCTGCCCGTATCATGGTGGGCCACGACTGACCGGAGCCCCCGCATGATCACCACGCCCGACTACCAGGCCCTGCTGCAGACCGCCATCGCCGAAGCCCGTCAGGGTCTGGCCGAGGGCGGGGTGCCGATCGGCGCGGCGCTGTACCACAACGACGGCCGCCTGCTCGGCTGCGGCCACAACCGCCGCGTGCAGGAAGGCGACCCGTCGGTGCACGGCGAAACCGACGCCTTCCGCAAGGCCGGCCGCCAGCGCCGCTACCAGGACACCATCATGGTCACCACGCTGGCCCCATGCTGGTACTGCTCGGGCCTGGTGCGCCAGTTCAACATCGGCACCGTGGTGGTGGGCGAATCGCGCACGTTCCAGGGCGGCATCGACTGGCTGCGCGAAAACGGCGTCAACGTGATCGACCTCGACAATCAGGAATGCGTGGACCTGCTGGGCGATTTCATCAGCCGTCATCCCGACATCTGGAACGAGGACATCGGCGAATGAGCCACACGCACTCGTCTCTGCAAGACATTTAATGAACGCTTCAGCGCCGGTGCGCCCTTGTGCCGGCGGCCTTTGCGGGCATCGGCGTGACCCCGCGCACAGTCAGCCAGGTCACGCGCACACGCTGCGGTAACACCCCACGGGGCTGACACGCCTACGGTGGGGTCACCGGGGCACCCTTCCCCCGGCGGAGCCAGCCATGTGCGCGCACGCCGTACGCCCTACGACAGACCCGATCCTCGATCCGATCCGCGAACGCTTGCAGCGGCAATATGCACTGCACCGGCGCGGCGCGCTGTTCTGGACTGCCTATCAGCACATGCAACTGGAGCTGGTCCGCCGCCACCCGCTCGACCACGAACGCCTGTGCAATGCGATGGCCGCTCTGGCCGAAGACCTCGGTGCGGTCGAACACGCCCAGTTGATCGGCCATGCCAACGCAGGCTCCACATTCCGCTGACGCGGCATGCACCGCCATATACGCCACACTCCGATGAACCCCCACTCCCTTTCCACTCAACCGAACTGGATTGTCATGCACGCTGAAGTCCCCACCATTCCTCCGGTCATCAATGTAGACGCCGAGCTTGACCACTGGCGCCGCCAACATGCCGAAGGCGCACTGCCGCACAACTCGTTCGGCTCGTACGTGCCGTGGATCAAGTTCGCCTGTGATTCGCTGATCACCCAGCCGCGCGCCAGCGAGGCCGAACGTGATGAGATGTTCCAGACCCAGTACGCCCTGCAGATCATGCCGCGGCTGAGCGAAGCCCAGGCCCGTGAGTTCGTCGACCGTTGCTGGCAGCACGTCTACCAGAGCAGCCCGGTGCGCAGCCTGCAGGCGCCACGACTGCAGCGCATGCGCGCCTGACCGGCGCTGCACGGCGCCTGCACGGGTCACTGCCGATCATCCTCGTCACCTGAGTGGGAACACGACGACGATGAAAGCGCGCAACCTGTTCAATACGATCGCCAAGAAGGCCGCGACAGCCACCGGCTCACCGTGGACCTTCCTGGCTGCGGTAGGGATCGTGGTGATCTGGGGCATCAGTGGTCCGGTGTTCGGTTTCAACGACACCTGGCAGCTGGTGATCAACACCGGCACCACCATCATCACCTTCCTGATGGTGTTCCTGATCCAGCACACGCAGAACGCGGACACCGCCGCGATGCAGATCAAGCTGGACGAGCTGATCCGGGCGACGGCCGAGGCCAACAACGAACTGCTGGATCTGGAAGAACTGGACGAAGCGCGCCTGGAAGAGATCCGTGCCGAGTACGAGCAGATGGCCCGCGAAGCAGGCGATGCGCTGGCGCGCGTTCGCGCCTGCCATGCTGCGCGGCGCGACGATGAAGCGATCTGACGGTAGCGCCGGGCCATGCCCGGCGAGCGCGATACCCGGAAGAATCCCACACGGGCCATCGCCCTCGGCTGATAACGGCGGACATCCCATCAGTGCAGACTGGCGCCATGTCCAGCCGTCACCTGGAACGCGGCCGCCACTCCCGTATCGGGGGCTACTACGTCCTCACCACGGTCGTACGCCACCGGCGTCCGGTGTTTGAAGATCCACGTTGTGCAACGTGTCTTGTGGATGCATTGAGGTATGTTGAACGCATGGGCCTCAGTCGGTCCTTTGCTTGGGTCGTCATGCCTGACCATCTGCACTGGCTGATGCAGCTGCGCGACGGATCACTGGCGCGCATGATGGGAACGGTGAAATCCCGCAGCGGCCGGTTGCTGGGGCAGCAGTTCGGCATACAGACGCCTTTGTGGCAGCCGAGCTATTTCGATCACGCGGTACGCAGCGAGGAAGCCTTGAGGCGCCATGCGTTGTACATCCTGGGCAACCCCATCCGAGCAGGGTTGACCCTGCATCTCGATGAATATCCGTTTGCATGGTGCCGTTGGCCCATGCGGTAGCGCCTGACCATGCCCGGCGAGCACGAAGTGCGGTCCGCCCAGACGTCAGGCATGCAGGAACGAAAAGCCGCCGGGCGTGGCCCGGCGCTACCGGTATCGAATTGCTGCTCAGCCGCGCTCGTGCCAGCCACCACCCAGCACCTTGTACAGGGTGATGCGGTTGGCCTGCTGGGCCAACTGCGCCTGCAACTGGGTCTGCTGCGCGTTGTAGGCAGTACGCCGTGCGTCCAGCAGGGTCACGAAGCTGTCCAGGCCGGCGTCGTAGCGTGCCTGCGACAGGCGGTTGGCCTGTTCGGCCGCTTCCACCAGGCGCTGCTGTGAACTCACCTGCTCATCCAGGCTGACATTCAACGCCAGCGCATCGGCGGTTTCGCGGAAGCCCACCTGGATCGACTTCTCGTACTGCGCCAGTGCGATATCACGATCGGCGTTGGCGACGGCCAGGTTGGCGCGCAGCTTGCCGCCCTGGAAGATCGGCAGGGTGATCTTCGGCAGGAAACTCCATACGCGAGTGCCGCTGTCGAACAGGCTGGACAATTCGCTGGAGCCACTGCCAATGCTGCCGGTCAGCGAGATGCTCGGGAAGAACGCGGCACGTGCCGCGCCGATGTTGGCATTGGCGGCCAGCAGCTGGTGTTCGGCGGCCATGATGTCCGGGCGCTGCAGCAGCACATCGCTGGGCAGGCCGGCCGGCGGCGGCGCCAGTGCCAGCAGCTGCGGTTCGATGCCGTCCGGCAGCAGCGCTGGATCCAACTGGCCACCCGCCAGCAGCGCCAGCGCGTTGCGGTCCTGGGCCAGCTGGCCACGCAGGCGCGCGGCATCGGTGCGCGCGGTTTCGACCAGCGTGCGGGTCTGGGTCAGTTCCAGCGCCGAACTGCCGCCACGCTCGTGGCGGGCCTCGGCCAGGCGCAACGAATCCTCGTAGGTCTTCAGCGTGGCATCGGCGATCTTCAGACGCTGGGCATCGGCACCGTAGGTCAGCCACGCCGTCGCTGTCTCGGCCACCAGGCTCAGCTGCGCGTTGCGACGATTGGCAGCCACGGCAAAATACTGCTGCAGTGCCGCTTCGCTGAGGTTGCGCACGCGGCCGAACAGGTCCAGCTCGAACTCGGCCACGCCGACACCGGCGGTGAACTGCTCGGTGACGCCGGCGTCGGTGCCTTGGCGCTGCATCTGGCCGGTGACGGCCACGCCGGGCACGCGGTCGGCGCGCTGTACGCGGTACTGGCCGCGCGCGCGTTCAACGTTGAGCACGGCCACGCGCAGGTCTCGGTTGTTCTGCAGCGACTGCTCGATCACCTGCTGCAGGCGCGCATCGGTGAAGAAGTCGCGCCAGCCGACGGCGGCGACATCGGCCACCTGGCCCTGTACAGCCTCGGCCGGCCACTGCGCCGGAATTGCCGGAGCGACGGCGGTGTTCTTCGGCACCAGAGTGGAGCAGCCGGCCAGCGCGAGCGCGGCGGCAATGGAAAGGAACAGGGATGCACTTTTCATGGGAATGACTTCCATCGGTACTGCCGGATGGCAGGAGGCGATGCCGGCCAGCGGCCGGCACTACCGTTTCGATAACGCCAGCCTGAGGCCGGCATGGCCGTTTCGCTTACGTCGCGGATTTGCGCTTGAACACGCGCTGCACCACCACGAAGAACAGCGGCACGAAGAACACGCCGAGCACGGTGCCGACGATCATGCCGCCGAGCACGCCGGTGCCGATCGCCTGCTTGGCGCCGGATCCGGCACCGGTGGAGATCGCCAGCGGTACCACGCCCATGCCGAAGGCCAGCGAGGTCATCACGATCGGACGCAGGCGGTCGCGCACGGCGTGCATGATCGACTCGATCAGGCTGGCGCCCTTTTCCAGGTTTTCCTTGGCGAACTCGACGATCAGGATCGCGTTCTTGCTGGTCAGGCCCACCGTGGTCAGCATCGCCACCTGGAAGTAGATGTCGCGCTCCAGGCCCTTGAAGGTGTTGGCCAGCACCGCGCCGAGGATACCCAGCGGGGCCGCCAGCAGCACCGCGGTCGGCACGCTCCAGCTTTCGTACATCGCGGCCAGGCACAGGAACACGATCATCAGCGACAGCGTGTACAGCAACGGCGTCTGCGAGCCGGCCTGGCGTTCCTGGTAGGACATCGCCGTCCATTCGATGCCGAAACCCGCGGGCAGTTGCTTGGCCAGCTGTTCGATCTCGGCCATGGCATCACCGGAGGCGACGCCCGGGGCCGGCTCGCCCTGGATTTCCATTGCCGACACACCGTTGTAGCGCTCCAGGCGCGGCGAACCGTAATCCCAGTGCTTGGTGGCGAATGCACTGAACGGCACCATCTCGCCCTTGTCGTTCTTCACGGACCAGAGGTCGAAGTCCTCCGGGACCATGCGGAACGGCTGGTCGGCCTGCACGAACACGCGCTTGACGCGGCCACGATCGACGAAGTCATCGATGTACGAGCTGCCCCACGCAGCGGCCAGCGTGCCGTTGATCTGGTCGATCGACAGCCCCAGCGAGGTCGCCTTGGCCGCGTCGATGTCGATGCGGAACTGCGGCGTGTCCTCCTGGCCGTTCGGGCGCACGTTGGCCAGCTTCTTGCTGCCGGCGGCCAGGCCGAGCAGCTGGTTGCGTGCGGCCACCAGTGCCTCGTGGCCCTGGCCGCTGTTGTCCTTCAGGAAGAAGGTATAGCCCGAGGCAGTACCCAGTTCCGGAATGGCCGGCGGCGGGAAGGCAAAGATGAAGGCATCCTTGATCTGGCCCAGGGCTGCCATCGCACGACCGGTGATCGGCATCACGCCATTGTTGGCGTCACGCTCGCTCCAGTCCTTCAGCTTGACGAACGCCATGCCGGCGTTCTGGCCCATGCCGGCGAAGCTGAAGCCCTGCACGGAGAACACCGAATCCACCGCATCCTTCTCGTTCTGCAGGAAGTGGTTCTCCAATGCCGCGATCGATTCCAGCGTGCGCTCCTGGGTGGCGCCAACCGGGGCCTGCACCAGCGCCATCAGCACGCCCTGGTCTTCGTTGGGCAGGAACGAGCTGGGCAGGCGCACGAACAGCACGCCCATCAGCACGAACAGTGCCGCCACGATGCCCATGAAGCGCCACGGACGATGGATGATGCCGCGCACACCACGCTGGTAACTTTCGCTGGTGCGGTCGAAGCCACGGTTGAAGCCGTTGAAGAAGCGACCGGCCAGGCCGCGGTGGGCAACATGATGCTCGCCCTTCTTCAGCGGCTTGAGCATGGTCGCGCACAGTGCCGGCGTCAGCACGATCGCCACCAGTACCGACAACGCCATTGCAGAGACAATCGTGGCCGAGAACTGCCGGTAGATCACGCCGGTGGAGCCGCTCATGAAGGCCATCGGCACGAACACCGCCGACAGCACCAGGCCGATACCCACCAGCGCACCGGTGATCTGGCCCATCGACTTGCGGGTCGCTTCAAGCGGCGACAGTCCTTCCTCGGACATGATGCGCTCGACGTTCTCCACCACCACGATGGCATCGTCCACCAGCAGGCCGATCGCCAGCACCATCGCGAACATGGTCAGCATGTTCACCGAGAAGCCCAGCATCGCCAGCACGCCGAAGGTACCCAGCAGCACCACCGGCACGGCGATGGTCGGGATCAGGGTGGCGCGGAAGTTCTGCAGGAACAGGTACATCACCACGAACACCAGCACGATCGCTTCAAGCAGGGTCTGCACCACGCCCTTGATCGACACGCGCACGAACGGGGTGGTGTCGTACGGGATCTCGGCCTTCAGCCCGGCCGGGAAGAAGCTCTTCATGTCTTCCAGCGCAGCGTCCACGCCGGCAGCGGTATCCAGCGCGTTGGCGCCGGTGGCCAGGGTGACCGCCAGGCCGCTGGCCGGCTGGCCGTTGTAGCGGGTGACGAAGTCGTAGGACTCGGCCCCCAGTTCGACGCGGGCGACATCACCCAGGCGCAGCTCGGCACCGTCCTGCGCGCCGCGCACGATGATGTTGCGGAACTGTTCCGGGGTCTGCAGGCGCGACTGCGCGTTGATGGTGGCGTTGAGCTGCTGGCCCTTCACCGACGGCGCACCGCCGAGCTGGCCGATCGCCACCTGGGCATTCTGCGCCTTGATCGCCGCAGTCACTTCCGCGACGGACAGGCCATAGGTATGCAGCTTGTTCGGGTCCAGCCAGATGCGCATGGCGTACTTGCCACCGAATACCTGGATGTTGCCCACGCCCGGCACACGGCTGAGGCGGTCGACGACATTGGAACCGACGTAGTCGGCGATGTCATTGGCGTCCATGCTGCCGTTCTCGGACACGAACGCGATGACGTTCAGGAAGCCCGAGCTGGACTTGGCCACGTTGATGCCCTGCCGCTGCACTTCCTGCGGCAGCAGCGGCATGGCCAGCTGCAGCTTGTTCTGCACCTGCACCTGGGCGATGTCCGGGTTGGTGCCGCTCTCGAAGGTCAGGGTGATGGTGGCCTGGCCGTTGGACGAGCTGTTGGAGGAGAAGTAGATCAGGCCATCAAGGCCCTTCATGTTCTGCTCGATGATCTGCGTCACCGAGTCTTCGACCACCTTGGCCGATGCACCCGGGTAGGTGGCGCTGATTTCCACCGCCGGCGGCGCGACGTTGGGGTACATCGAGACCGGCAGCTTGAACAGGGCCAGGCCGCCGGCGAGCATGATGATGATGGCGATCACCCACGCGAAGATGGGTCGATCGATGAAAAAGCGTGCCATGGGGTTCTCCGCTTACTTCGCGTCGCCGGCCGGGGCGGCAGGCTGGGCGACGGCCGCCGGCTTGGCCGGTGCGTCGCCCTTTTCGGTGGCCTTGACCGGCATGCCGGGGCCGATCTTCTGCAGGCCTTCGACGATGACCTTGTCACCGGCCTTCAGGCCCTCCTCGACCAGCCACTTGTCGCCGACCGTGCGGCTGACCTTGACCGGGCGTACTTCGACCTTGTTGTCCTTGCCGACCACCATCGCCGTGGTGTCGCCCTTCGGATCGCGGGCGATGCCCTGCATCGGCACCAGCACTGCATCACTGCGCACGCCGCCGCCGATCACCGCACGCACGTACATGCCCGGCATCAGCAGGCCGTCCGGGTTGTCCACCTTCACGCGCAGGCCGAAGCTGCCGGTGGCCGGATCGACGCTGACTTCGGAGAACTCCAGCGTGCCCTTGTGCTCGAAGGTGCTGCCGTCTTCCATCAGGATGCTGACCGGCAGGGTCTGGTTGTCCTGCAGGCGGCCGGCGGCCAGTTCGCGGCGCAGCTGCAGCAGCTCGGCCGAGGACTGGGTCAGGTCGACATAGATCGGATCCAGCTGCTGCACCGTAGCCAGTGCATTGGCCTGGCCGGCGCTGACCAGCGCACCCTGGGTGACGCTGGACTTGCCGATGCGGCCGCTGATCGGCGCGGTGATGCGGGCGTAGCCCAGGGTGACGTTGGCCGCGTCCAGCGATGCCCTCGCGGCACCGACATCCGCCTCGGCCTGCTTCTGCGCGGCCACGGCATTTTCCAGGTCCTGCTGGCTGACCGCATCGACCTTGGCCAGCTCGGTGATGCGCTTGGCGCTCAGCCGGGCGGCATTGGCGGTGGCCTCGGCGCGGGCCAGCTGGGCGCGGGCACTGTTGGCCTGGGCGCGGTAGCTGGCGTCCTCGATCTGGTACAGCGGCTCGCCGGCCTTGACCATGCCACCTTCGGTGAACAGGCGCTTGGCGACGATGCCGTTGACCTGCGGCCGCACTTCGGCGACCAGGAAGGCGTTGGTACGGCCCGGCAGTTCGCGGGTCAGGCCCACGGTCTCGGACTTCAGCGTGACCACAGTGACGTCACCCGGGCCCTGCTCGGGGGCCTGGGGTTGGCCGCCGCAGGCAGCCACGGTCGCGGCGATCGCCAGCGACAGTGCAAAGGGTCGGATTCGGCTCAGCAACATGACGGAAAGGCTCATAGGGGAAGGAATCTCAAATCGCGCTGATACAGGCCGAAAGCGCCAGCAGGCAACGCTCACCAGCGGGGAGTGGGAGCCGGACCGGCCTGCCACGCACACGACGGGAATGATGGGAGCGAAATATACATACATGCTTGTTTGTTTGTAAACCGGTACAATTCAGCCACGTTTCACCCGCACTCGTACCCATCCATGGCCCGCAAGACCAAAGAGGACACCCAGGCAACCCGGGAAGGCATCCTTGACGCCGCCGAAGCCTGCTTCCATGAACACGGCGTGGCCCGTACCACGCTGGAGATGATCGGTGCCCGCGCCGGCTATACCCGCGGTGCGGTCTACTGGCACTTCAAGAACAAGAGCGAGGTGCTGGCCGCGATCGTCGAGCGCGTGCATCTGCCTTTCATGCAGGAGCTGGAGCGCACCTCGACCGACCAGCGCGACACGCCGGTGCACGACCTGCGCGCGGTGATGATCCACTCGTTCATCGAACTGTCGGAGGACGAGCGCCTGCGCAAGACCATGGAGATCATGCTGCGCAGCGATGCGTCGGCTGATACCAGGGTGCTGACCGAACTGCAGCAGGCCGGTTTCCGCGATGGCCTGGACCGGATGGAACGTGCCCTGCGCCGGGCAAAGGACCTGGGCCAGCTGCGCGAGGGTGCAGACCCGAAGATCGCCGCACGCATGCTGCACGCCACCGTGCTGGGCGTACTGCACGGTGCGATGGTCGAACCGGATCTGATGGACCTCAAGCGCGATGGCATGCTCGCACTGGACATGACCCTGGCCGCCTACGTAAAGGACGGGGTGTTCGTTCCCGGCACCGTGCCCGAGCCGCTGCCCGAGGCATGAGCGGGGTCGCTGCCGCCACCGCAGCCCCAATGTGAGGACAGACCCATGATCCTGGACAACGTGGTGTGGGGCTTCATCGGCTGCGGCAGCGTCACCGAGAAGAAGAGCGGCCCCGCCCTGGCCAGCACACCGGGCTCACGGGTGGCGGCGGTCATGCGCCGCAATGCCGCATTGGCCGAAGACTATGCGCGGCGCCACGCGGTGCCACGCTGGTACACGGATGCCGACGCGCTGATCGCCGATCCGGACGTGAACGCGGTGTACGTCGCCACGCCGCCCTCCACGCACATGCAGTACGCATTGCAGGCGATTGCCGCAGGCAAGCCGGTCTACATCGAAAAGCCGATGGCAATGGACCATGGCGAATGCGAGCGCATCCTGGAAGCCAGTGCACGCCGTGGCGTGCCCGTGTTCGTCGCCTACTACCGCCGCGCCCTGCCCCGATTCGCGCAGGTGAAGCTGCTGCTGGACAGCGGCGCGATCGGTACACCGCGCAGCGTTCGCGCCACCCTGCATCGGCCGCATTCGGTGGATGCCGCATCGCCGGACTTCTGGCGGACCAATCCCGCGATCTCCGGCGGCGGGCTGTTCGTCGATCTGGGCTCGCACACCTTGGACCTGCTCGATCATCTACTGGGTCCGCTGAGCGATGTGCGCGGCCTGGCCAGTTCGTTGGCCGGCGCTTACGCCGCCGAGGACAGCGTTTCAATGTGCTTCCGCACTGGAGCGGGCGCGCACGGCATCGCGCAATGGTGCTTCTGCGCGTTCCGCCGCCAGGATGAGATCGAGATCACCGGCGACCGCGGGCAGCTGCGCTTTGCCACCTTCGAGGATGTTCCGGTGGTGCTGGAGACCGAAGCCGGCGTGCAGACGTTCGACATCCCCAACCCGTCGTCGATCCAGCAACCGTTGATCGCCTCTCTCGTGGACGAACTGCGCGGCAACGGGCACTCGCCCTCGAACGGCATCAGCGCTGCTCGCACCAGTGCAGTGATCGACCAGGTACTGCAGGCGTACCGCGCCCGGCAATCGTGCTGAGCGCCAACGCAGAAGGCCGCCCTGCGGCGGCCTTTTGCGTTGCAGCGAGTGGGGGCAGAGCCCTCGCCACGGCGAGGGATCCGACCGGATCGGGCGTTACAGGATGTAGCGGCTCAGGTCCGGGTCCTGCACCAGCTCGCCCAGGTGTGCATCGACGTAGGCTTTGTCGATGGCCAGGGTTTCGCCATCGCGGTCCGGTGCCTCGTAGCTGAGCGAATCCAGCAGGCGCTCCAGCACCGTATGCAGGCGGCGCGCGCCGATGTTTTCCTGGCGCTCGTTCACCTGGAACGCGATCTCGGCCAGGCGCTCGATGGCATCGGCGGTGAAACTGACCTTGACGCCCTCGGTGGCCAGCAACGCTTCGTACTGCTTGGTCAGCGCAGCCTTCGGCTCGGTCAGGATACGCACGAAATCACCCTTGCTCAGCGCCCCCAGTTCCACGCGGATCGGGAAGCGGCCCTGCAGCTCCGGAATCAGGTCGCTGGGCTTGGCCAGGTGGAACGCGCCCGACGCGATGAACAGGATGTGGTCGGTCTTGATCGTGCCGTACTTGGTGGACACGTTGGAGCCTTCCACCAGCGGCAGCAGGTCGCGCTGCACGCCTTCGCGGGAGACATCGCCACCGCCCACGTTGTCGCCGCGCTTGGCAACCTTGTCGATCTCATCGATGAAGACGATGCCGTGCTGCTCGCACGCCTCGATTGCGGCAGTACGGATGTCATCCTCGTTGACCAGCTTGCCGGCTTCTTCCTCGATCAGCAGCGGGCGCGCGGCCTTGATGGTCAGCGTGCGCTTGTGCGCCTTCGCGCCGCCGCCGAGATTGGCGAACATCGACTTCAGCTGCTGGCCCATTTCCTCCATGCCCGGCGGGGTCATGATGTCCATGCTGACATTGGCCGCCAGGTCGAGCTCGATCTCGCGCTCGTCCAGCTCACCGTTGCGCAGCATCTTGCGGAACTTGATGCGGGTCTCGTTGTCCTGCGCCGACGGTTCGTTGCGGGCGACTTCCGGATCGAAACCGATGCCGCCGCTACGACGCGGCAGCAGCGCATCGAGGATGCGGTCTTCGGCGCGTTCTTCGGCCTGGGTACGCACGCGCACCTTGGCCTGTTCGCGATAGAGCTTGACCGCGGTGTCGGCCAAGTCACGGATGATCTGTTCGACGTCCTTGCCGACGTAGCCGACTTCGGTGAAGCGGGTGGCTTCGACCTTCACGAACGGTGCGTTGGCCAGCGTGGCCAGGCGGCGCGCGATCTCGGTCTTGCCGACACCGGTCGGGCCGATCATCAGGATGTTCTTCGGCATCACTTCATTGCGCAGCTCCGCCGGCAGCTGCATGCGACGCCAGCGGTTGCGCAGGGCGATGGCCACCGCGCGCTTGGCGTCGTGCTGGCCCACGATGTGCCGGTCCAGTTCCTGCACGATCTCGCGCGGGGTCATGGTGGCGGAGGAAACTTCGATCTTCGACATGGATGTGCTCACGGATTCTTTGTCGGTAGTGCCGGCCGCTGGCCGGCAACCAGGCACGCGTGGGGGGATCATGAGGTCGCCGGCCAGCGGCCGGCGCTACCCTCACAGTTCCTCGACCACCACGTTGCGGTTGGTGTAAATGCAGATGTCGCCGGCGATGCCGATCGCTTCACTGGCGATGGTGCGTGCATCCAGTTCGGTGTGCGCCATCAACGCGCGCGCGGCCGACAGTGCATAGGAACCACCGGAGCCGATGGCGATGATGCCGTCCTCCGGCTCGATCACATCGCCGGTGCCGCTGATGATCAGCGAGGTTTCCTTGTCAGCCACTGCCAGCAGGGCTTCGAGCTTGCCCAGGCGGCGCTCGGTGCGCCAATCCTTGGCCAGCTCGACCGCAGCGCGCTGCAGCTGGCCGTGCTTTTCCAGCTTGGCCTCGAACAGCTCGAACAGGGTGAAGGCATCGGCGGCGGCACCGGCGAAACCGGCCAGCACCTGGCCGTCGCGGCCAAGGCGGCGCACCTTGCGCGCGTTGCCCTTCATCACGGTGTGGCCCAGCGTGACCTGGCCGTCGCCGGCAATGGCCACGTGCTCGCCGCGACGGACGCAGACGATGGTGGTGGCGTGGAAAACGTTGGGGTTCTGACTGGGGTCCATGATGCCTCCGGGGTGACAGAACCAGAGGTGGGGACTGCGCTGCGCCCTTCAAGCCACCCGCGACCGGCCACCGCAGGGGCAACGTTCAGCTTTCTCCGCTGCCCTCGTTGCTGCGTCGGCGCTTGGCGCGCGGATGCGCGGCGTCGTAGACCTTGGCAAGGTGCTGGAAATCGAGGTGGGTATAGATCTGCGTGGTGGCGATGTCGGCATGGCCCAGCAGCTCCTGCACACCACGCAGGTCGCCGGACGATTCCAAGATGTGGCTGGCAAAACTGTGCCGCAGCATGTGCGGATGCACATGCTTGAACAGGCCCTGGCGCTGCGCCAACTGGCGGATGCGGATCTGCACCGCGCGCTGGCTGATCGGCCCGTTGCGACCGGGGAACACCGGCGATGCCGGACCACCGCCACTTTCCGCGCGCCACGCCTGCAGCGCTTCGCGTGCCGGCCGGCCGAACGGCACCCGGCGCTGGCGGTTGCCCTTGCCCAGCACGTTGACCAGCCCGCTGTCGAAATCCAGGTCGCGCCAGGTCAGCGCGCAGACTTCGCTCAGGCGCAGGCCGGAGGAATAGAACAGTTCCAGCAGCGCGCGGTCACGGCGGCCGAGCTCACCTTCCGGTTCAAGCTCGACCAGCTGTACGGCTTCGTCGGCATCGAGCACCTGCGGCAATCGGCGCGGTGCGCGCGGTGCCTTCAGCGTCGCTGCAGGGCTGACCTCGATGCGGCCGTGCTTGAGCAGCCAGGCATAGAAGCTGCGGCAGGCCGACAGGCGGCGCTGCAGGCTCTTGGCCGACAGGCCGCGGCGATGCTCGTCGGCGACGAACTGGCGCAACGCATCGGCATCGAGCGCCTCCACCGCCACGCCACGCGGTTCGGCCCAGACCGCTAGCGCGTCCAGGTCGCGGCGGTAGGCGTCAAGCGTATGCGCCGACATCCGCCGCTCCACCTGCAGGTGCTGCAGGAAGGCCTGTACCGCGCTCATCGTCGTCCGGTCCTGCTCAGTCGTGGAAGCGCTTCAGGCCAGTGGCCAGGGCGTCGCCCATCATGCGCAGGAACAGCGTGCCCATGCCCGGGTAGAAGCGGTTCGGGTCGTGGCTGCCGACTGCGATCAGGCCGACGCCCGGCAACGGCAGCAGTGCGGTGGTCTGCACTTCCTCGCTGCGCACGCCGTACAGGACGGCATTCTTTTCCGGCTGCAGGCGGCCGCAGATCGGCTCGCCGTCGTTCAGGCAATCACGGAACGGGCCCAGTTGCGGATCATCGGCAGCAATCACCTGCAACCAGTCGGCCTGTTCCAGCCCGGCCACCGGCGCATGCACCACCAGCCGCACCAGGTCGCCGGCGAAGTCTTCCTGCAGCGATGCGGCCATCGCGCGCAGGGTATCGGCCGCGTTGTCCTGCTTCATCAGTGCCAGGGTCAGCTGGTGCGTGCGCACCGCAAGGCGTTCATTGACCTGGGCGGTCGCGCCCAGGTCGGCCAGCCGTCGTGCCAGCTCGCGGTTCTTCTCGCGCAGCACTTCCAGCTGGTAGCTGGCCAGCGATGCGGTCGGGCCGTCATCGCGCGGCACCACCAGGGTCAGGGCCAGGTCCGGGAACTGCTTGAGGAAGCCGGGATGACGCCGCAACCAGGCAGCGACTTCATGGGCCCCGAGCTTGTCGACGGTTTCGCTCATGCCATCCACTCCCCTTCGAAGACGAATGCGGTCGGGCCTGCCATCACCACCGGCTGGCCATCGCCCGGCCACTGGATGCGCAGGTCACCTCCGGGCAGGCTGATGCGCGCATCGCGCTGCAGGCGGCCGCGCTGCATCAGGGTCACGGCGGCGGCGCAGGCGCCACTGCCGCAGGCCAGGGTCTCGCCGACACCGCGCTCGAACACGCGCAGGCGGGCGTGCGCCGGGCCCATCACCTGGGCGAAGCCCACGTTCACCGAGCGCGGAAACGACGCGTGCTGCTGCAGCAGCGAACCCACGCGTTCAACCGGAGCGGCATCGATCAGGCCGACTTCGATCACCGCATGCGGGTTGCCCATCGACACCGCAGCGAAGCGTACGCTCTCGCCCTGCAGCGGCAGCAGGTATTCCTCGCGCGGGTGGGCGAAACCCATCAGCGGCACGTTGGCCGGCTCGAAAGCAGGCACGCCCATCGTCACCGCAAACTGCCCTTCGCCCAGCGCCTTCACCTCATGGCTGGCCAGCGGGCTGTCGATGACGAACGCATCGCCCTGCGCACTGCCCTCGCGCACCAGCCAGGCCGCGATGCAGCGCGCGCCATTGCCGCACTGCTCGGAATTGGAACCGTCGGCATTCCAGATGCGGTACGAGGCCACCGAGCCTTCCGCACGCGGCGCCTCGATGGTCAGGATCTGATCGCAGCCGACGCCGGTGTGGCGGTCGGCCAGGCGCGCGGCCAGTTCAGGCGTGGGCGGCGCAGTGCCGTCACGCAGGTCGATCACTACGAAATCGTTGCCCGCGCCATGCATCTTGCTGAAGCGCAGGGCCCTGGAACCGGCCTTACTCATTCCCGCTGCCCGCCTTCTTCGCTGGCGCGGGTGCCGGCTGGGTGGTCGTTGCAGCCGGGTCGACGGTCGTGGCCGGGGCAACGGCACCCTGGGCCTCCGCCGGGGTCGCCTCGGTGGCGGGCTCGGCAGCGGGTTCGACGGTTTCTTCCACCGGCACCGGCTTCTGCGGCAGTACCAGCGGGCCCTTGTTGCCGCAGGCGGCGAGGAGCAGCAGCGAGGCCGCTGCCAGCGGAATCAGGATGGCGTTTCGATGGGGGATCTTCATGCCCCGAGTATAGCCATTGGCGGCTGAGCGGTTGGTGCAGGGAATCGGGTTGCCGGCCAGCGGCCGGCACTACCGCCGGCGCTCAATCCGCGGGCGGTGGCGGCAACGGCCGCGTCCACAGCCAGATTGCGACCACGGTCATGCTGCCGATCGAGAACCACTTCACCCAGGCGATCGGCACGCACCACAGCATGATGGCGGCACACACCGCCATGGTGATCGTGGCCATCCACTTGCCATAGCGGCTGACCGCCCCGTGTGCCTGCCAGTTGGCGATGGCCGGGCCGAAGCGCGGGTGCTGCAGCAGCCAGGTGTGCAGGCGTTCGGACCCACGTGATGCAGCCCACGCCGAGATCAGGATGAATACGGTGGTCGGAAGGCCCGGCACGAAGATGCCGACGATGCCGGTGCCCAGGCTGACGTAGGCCAGCAGCCACCACGCCCAGCGGAAACGCACCACGCGCGGTGGCGTGGCGGTATCGCGGGACGCGGTGGGCTCGGGCAGGCTCATGGCCGCAAGGATAACGGTTCGGGGTGCCCGGCAACGCCCGGCCCCCCTTCGCCGTTACGGCTGGGCGATGCCCAGCTGCTGCAGCACGAACGCGTACGACTCGGACAGCTCGCGGTAGCGCTGGAAGCGCCCGGACTTGCCACCATGCCCGGCCTCCATGTTGGTGCGGAACAGGATCGGGTGGTGGCCGGTGTTGTCGTCACGCAGCCTGGCCACCCACTTGGCCGGCTCCCAGTACTGCACCTGCGAATCCCACAGTCCGGTGCCCACGAACAGCGCCGGGTAGGCCTGCTGCTTCACGTTGTCGTAGGGGGAGTAGGACAGCATGTAATCGTAATACTGTTTCTGTTCCGGGTTGCCCCACTCGTCGTACTCGTTGGTGGTCAGCGGAATGGTCGGGTCGAGCATGGTGGTGACCACGTCGACGAACGGGACCTGCGCCACCATCACCCGGTAATCCTGCGGGGCCTGGTTGGCCACCGCACCCATCAGCAGGCCACCGGCACTGCCGCCGGACGCGGCGACGCGATCCTTCGCCGCCCAGCCCTGTGCGACCAGGCCGCGGGTGACGTCGATGAAGTCGTTGAAGGTGTTCTGCTTGTGCAGCAGCTTGCCGTTCTCGTACCAGTCGCGGCCCATTTCCTGGCCACCGCGGATATGGGCAATGGCATACACTACGCCGCGGTCGAGCAGGCTCACCGCGGTCTGGTTGAAGTACGGATCCATCGACATGCCATAGCTGCCATAGGCGTACTGGAACAGCGCGCCCTTGCCATCCTTCTGGTAGCCCTTGCGGTAGACCAGCGACACCGGCACCTTCACGCCATCGCGCGCGGTGATCCAGACGCGGTCGGTTTCGTACTTCGAGGCGTCATAGCCGATCACCGGCTGCACCTTCAGTTGGCGGCGCTCACCGGTGGCGGTGTTCAGTTCGAACACGGTGGTCGGGGTGGTCATCGAGGTGTAGACGTAGCGCAGCCACGGCGTATCGGCCTCGGTGTTGTCCCCCAGGCCCATCGAGTACGCCGGCTCGTCCGCCTTCACGTAGTCGCTGCGGCCATCCTTGAACAGCAGGCGGATGCGCTCCAGGCCCTCGGAACGTTCGGCGATGGCGGTGTAGCTGTCGAACAGCTCGAAGCCTTCGATGAACACCGCATCGTCATGCGCGATCCAGTCCTTCCACTGCGCACGCGAGGTGGCATCGGTCGGTGCGGTGACCAGCTTGAAGTTCTTCGCACCGTCGTTGGTGCGGATCACCCAGCGGCCGTCGTAGTGGTCGGCGTCGTACTCGACGTCACGCTGGCGCGGGGCCAGCACGGTGAAGGTGGTCGGATCGCTGGCCGGTGCGTAGCGCTCTTCCGAGGACACGGTGCTGTGCACGCCGATGGTGATGAAACGATCGTCGCGGGTGCGGCCGATGCCCATGTAGAAGCTGTCGTCCTTCTCTTCGTAGACCACGGTGTCGGCGCTGACCGGGGTGCCCAGCACGTGCTTTTTCACCCGCACGGTCAGCAGCGTTTCCGGATCGTTCTCGACGTACAGCACGGTGCGGTTGTCGTCGGCCCAGACCAGGTCGCCGGAGCTGCCGGTGATCACATCGGGCAGCACCTTGCCGGTGGCCAGATCCTTGAAGCGGATCGTGTACTGGCGGCGGCCGACATCATCATCGGCCCAGGCCAGCAACTGGTTGTCCTGGCTGACCTCCATCGAGCCGACGCTGAAATACCCCTTGCCAGCGGCCATGGCGTTGACGTCCAGCAGGATCTCCTCGGCGGCCTCCATGCTGCCCTTGCGGCGCGCGTGGATCGGATAGTCCTGGCCGGTCTCGAAGCGGCTGTAATACCAGTAGCCGCGTTCGCGCGCCGGCACGCTGGAATCGTCCTGCTTGATGCGGCCGACGATCTCCTTGTACAGGGTGTCTTCGAGCGGCTTGAGCGGCGCCAGCACCTGGTCCGCGTAGGCATTCTCGGCCTGCAGGTAGGCCAGCATGTCCTTGTTCTCGCGCTTGTCGTCGCGCAGCCAGTAATAGTCATCGTTGCGGGTCGCGCCGAACGGCGCCTTGACCACATGCGGATGCCTGGCGGCATCCGGCGGAACGGGCGGAGTGGCGGCGGTAGCAGTCGTGGTCATCAGGCTGGCGAGCAACAGGCAGAGGGTGGACTTCATGAAGTAGGGTTCCTTGAACTGCAATGCAATGGCGTCCTTGTGCCCGAGTCTGGGTTGCAGGAGGGTTGCGGGCAACCCTGCGGATCGTCATGGGGTAGTGCCGGCCGCCGGCCGGCAACCTCACGAACCCGGAGACGGTCGGAATGCGGGCCGGCGGTCGGCACTACCAGAACGCATGACCCCGACGCGCGGCGTACCATGGGCACATGAGTACCCTGCCCCACCCGCCGGGCTACAGCCGGCGCAGCCATGAAATCGCCCCGTTCCACGTGATGTCCCTGCTGGCCCGCGCGCAGGCGCTGGAACAGGCCGGCCACGATGTGATCCACCTGGAAATCGGCGAACCGGACTTCACTACCGCCGAACCGGTCGTGCGGGCCGGCCAGGCCGCACTGGCCGCCGGTCACACCCGCTACACCGCCGCGCGTGGCCTGCCGGCGCTTCGCCAGGCGATCAGCGGCTTCTACCGCAGCCACTACGGTCTGGACATCGATCCTGAACGCATCCTGGTCACCCCGGGGGGATCCGGTGCGCTGCTGCTGGCCAGCAGCCTGCTGGTCGATCCCGGCCGCCACTGGCTGCTGGCCGACCCCGGCTATCCGTGCAACCGCCACTTCCTGCGCCTGGTGGAAGGCGGTGCGCAACTGGTACCGGTCGGGCCGGAGACCGCCTACCAGCTGACCCCGTCACTGGTGGAACAGCACTGGAATGCCGACAGCGTCGGCGCGCTGGTCGCCTCGCCGGCCAACCCGACCGGCACCGTGCTTTCCGCCGCCGAGCTGGCGGCACTGTCGAAGACCCTGCACGCGCGTGGTGGCCACCTGGTGGTGGACGAGATCTACCACGGCCTGACCTATGGCCTGGATGCGCCCAGCGTGCTGCAGGTGGACGACAGCGCGTTCGTGCTCAACAGCTTCTCCAAGTACTTCGGCATGACCGGGTGGCGGCTGGGCTGGCTGGTAGCGCCGCCGTCCGCCGTACCGGATCTGGAGAAGCTGGCGCAGAACCTGTACATCAGCGCGTCAAGCATCGCCCAGCACGCCGCGCTCGCCTGCTTCAGCGAAGAATCGATGGCGATCTTCGAGCAGCGCCGCGACGCGTTCCGCCAGCGCCGCGACTTCCTGCTGCCGGCACTGCGCGAGCTGGGCTTCCGTATCGAAGTCGAGCCACAGGGCGCGTTCTACCTGTACGCCGACGTCAGCGCCTTCACCGACGATGCGCAGGCGTTCTGCGCCCACTTCCTGGAAACCGAGCACGTGGCGTTCACCCCGGGCCTGGATTTCGGCTTCCATCGCGCCAACCAGCACGTGCGCCTGGCCTATACCCAGGAGGTGCCGCGATTGCAGGAGGCGGTGGCGCGGATTGCGCGCGGATTGAAGCGCTGGCAGGGATCACGCTGACGGCGGTGCCGGCCAGCGGCCGGCACTACCGGATAATGAAAAACGCCGCCCTGGGGCGGCGTTTTCCGTTCTGCTTACTTGCCGCCCAACCGCTCCCACAGGAAGCTGTAGGCCAGTGCCGACATGTGCGCGGCCTGCGCATTGTTGGCGGCGCCGCCGTGACCCCCTTCGATGTTCTCGTAGTAGGTCACGTCCTTGCCGGCGTCGATCATCTTCGCCGCCATCTTGCGGGCATGGCCCGGGTGCACGCGGTCGTCGCGGGTCGAGGTCGTGAACAGCACCGGCGGGTAGTTCTTCTTCGCGTTGAACAGGTGGTACGGCGAGAAGGTCTTGATGAACTCCCAGTCACTGGTATCCGGGTTGCCGTACTCGGCCATCCACGAGGCACCGGCCAGCAGGTGGCTGTAGCGCTTCATGTCCAGCAAGGGCACCTGCACCACCACCGCACCGAACAGCTCCGGGTACTGGGTCAGCATGTTGCCGGTCAGCAGGCCACCGTTGCTGCCGCCCTGAACGCCCAGGTGCTTGGCGCTGGTGATCTTGCGCTTGACCAGGTCCCGCGCCACCGCGGCCATGTCTTCGTAGGCCTTGTGGCGGTTCTGCTTCAGCGCCGCCTGGTGCCAGCGCGGGCCGTACTCGCCGCCGCCGCGGATGTTGGCGACCACATACACACCGCCCTTCTCCAGCCAGGCGCGGCCCATGCCACCGGAATAGCTCGGGGTCAGCGAGATCTCGAAGCCACCGTAGCCGTACAGCAACGTCGGATTGGAGCCATCGAGCTTCATCGCCCTGTCGTGCACCACGAAGTACGGCACGCGGGTGCCGTCCTTGCTGGTGGCGAAGTGCTGCTCGATCACCTTGCCCTTGGCATCGAAGAAGGCCGGCATGGTCTTCAGTGTTTCCGGGGCCTGGCCGATCTCGGCCAGCGCCAGCGTGGTCGGGGTCAGGTAGTCGGTGGCGGTCAGCCACACTGCGTCGCTGTCATTGCTGTCCACTGCAGCCACGCCCAGCGTGCCGAAGGCAGGTGCGCCGACGAAGCGGCTGGTCTGCCAGCCATTGGCACCCGGGGTCAGCACCGACAGGCGGTTCTTGACGTCGTCCAGCACGTTCAGCACCAGGTGGCTCCTGGTCCAGGTGGCGCTGGCCAGCGAGGTGGTCGCGGTCGGGGTGAACAGCACCTCGAAGTCGCGCTTGCCGGCCAGGAAGTCGTCCAGCTTGGTCGCCAACAGCGAACCGGACGCGTAGGTCTTGCCGCCCACGGTCCACGGGTCGCGCAGCTCCAGGGTCAGCCACTGCTTGTGCAGGCCCTTCTCGGCCGAATTCGGCGCGTCGATCTTGGTCAGCGTGCCGTCGTCGCCACGCAGGTAGAGTTCGTTGTTGTAGAACGCCAGCGTGCGGCTGACCAGGTTGCGCTCGAAGCCCGGGGTGTCATCGTGCATCGCCGCGATGTACATGTCTTCCGGCTTGCCTTCGTACACCGTCGTGGCCGAGGCCATCGGCGTGCCGCGCTTCCACAGCTTGGCTACGCGCGGATAGCCGGAGGTGGTCATCGTGCCGGCACCGAAATCGGTGTAGACGAACACGGTGTCGCGATCGACCCAGTTGAGGCCGCCCTTCGACTCCGGACGGAAGAAGCCGTCCTTGATCCAGGTCTTGTTGGCCAGGTCGAATTCGCGGGTGACGTCGGCATCGGCGCCGCCGCGCGACAACGCGATCAGGCAACGGCTGTAGTCCGGGCGCAGGCAATCGGCGCCGTGCCAGACCCAGTTCTCACCCTCGGCCTTGTTCAGTGCATCCAGGTCGAGCACGGTCTCCCACTGCGGCGAGGCCTTGCGGTACTCGGCCAGGGTGGTGCGCCGCCACAGGCCGCGCTCGTGCTGCTGGTCCTTCCAGAAGTTGTAGTAGTAGTCACCGATCTTCTGCACGCCGGGAATCTTGGCATCGGAGTCGAGCACCTCGCGGATGCGGGTCTCCATCTGCTTGAAGGCCGGGGTCTGCGCCAGGCGCGCCTCGGACTTGGCATTCTGTTCCTTGACCCAGGACAGCGGCTTGTCGCCGGTGACGTCCTCCAGCCAGGCGTAGCGGTCGGTATCTTCAGCGGCCACGGCGGTCCCCACCGAGGCAGCGGTCATCATGCCGGCCAGCAGGCAGGCGGAAGCGAGTCGTGACATTGCAGCTCCAGGCAGTCATAAGCCGTGGAACGCTAGCACGGAATGTCGTGGCCTCCCCCGTGTCGAAGGTCAGGCCGTGGCCACCGGGCCGCGCCGCCGCCGCGCCTGTCCACCGGTACGCCGCACCTTCGGCAACCCCGACAGGCGCGGCAGCGGGAAGCGCAGCAGCGCCCACCAGGCCGCGAGCGGCATGCCGATCAGCCACATCGGCAGCCAGCCCAACCACACGCTGCTGCCACGTGCCGCTGGCCAGACCAGTACCAGCGCCAGTCCGGCCAGCGCCAGTTGCCGCACGCCACGCAGCAGGCGCGGGTCGGCGCGTTCGATGATGCGTTCAGTTGCAGGGTGACGGACGGAACGTGTGTTCATGGGCCTTCTCCGGTAGACAATGCAACACAGCTTGGGCAAGCCCCTTCTCACAGATTGCGACACCATTGACGGATCGCGCACGCTCAGTCGACCATGCTCAGGCAAAGCCCTCCTGAGCCCGCTCCCGCATGACTTCGATCCGCCCGCTCTGCGCCGTGTTGCTGGCCCTGTCCCTGGCGGGCCCCGCCATGGCGGTCGGTGAGCCGCCATCGCCCCGTGCCAGCGCCCCGCGCGCCGATCCGGATGCCCCGATCGACCTCAAGCGCTTCATGGGCACCTGGTACGTGATCGGCCGCGTGCCGAACTTCATCGAACGCGGGCACGTCGCCAGCGTCAACGAGTACGAGTTGCGCGATGAGCACAAGGTCGGCATCACCTACCGCTACCGCGACGGCTTCGGCGAACCCCTGCAGGAGATCCGCGCACGCGCCAGCGTCGACCCGGACAGCGGCAACCACGGCTGGCGCACCTGGTTCTACCGCGTGGTGCCGACCCACTCTCGGGTGCTGGACGTCGCCCCGGACTATTCGTGGGCACTGATCGGCTACCCGGGCCGGGAGATGGCCTGGATCTTCTCGCGCACGCCGGACATGGACAAAGCCCTGTACAAGGAGCTGGCCGAGCGCCTGCGCGACGAGTACGGCGTGAACACCGACAAGCTCAAGCGCGTGCCGCAGCATCCGGAACAGGTCGGCAAGCTGGGCTACGAAGTACCGAACGCGCGTTGACCGCACGTGGAATTGCCGGCCAGCGGCCGGCACTACCGTTTTTTCCCGGCAATCGGGTAGAGCCGGCCGCTGGCCGGCTGCCGCCCGGCATTCTGCTATCTGCGGCTGTAATGCGCGACCAGGCGGTCGCCAAGCATCTGCAGCAGCTGCACCAGCACCAGCAGCAGGACCACGGTGACCAGGGCGACGTCGGTGTGCGAACGCTGGTAGCCGTCGCGGAACGCCAGGTCGCCAAGGCCGCCCGAGCCGATCGCACCGCCCATCGCGGTGAAGCCGATCAGGGCCACGGTGGTGACGGTGGCACCGGCGATCAGGCCGGGACGCGCTTCCGGCAGCAGCACGCGGGTGACCAGCTGCCAGGTGGTGGCGCCCATCGCCTGGGTCGCCTCGATGACGCCTCGATCCACTTCGCGCAGCGCGGTCTCGACCAGGCGCGCATAGAACGGCGCTGCGCCGATCACCAGCGGTACGATCGCGCCGCGCACGCCCAGCGAGGTTCCCATCAGGAACAACGTGACCGGGATCAGCACGATCATCAGGATGATGAAGGGCACCGAGCGCAACAGGTTCACCACCAGTGCCAGCGCGCCATAGGCGAACGGCCTCCGCTTCATCTGTGGTGCGCCGAACAGGTACAGCAGCACGCCCAGCGGCAGGCCGATGGCGAGGGTCAGCGGCAGCGAACCGAGCAGCATCAGCAGCGTGTCGAGGGTGGCCTGGCCGATGTCGGCCCACTTGCCCGCATCCAGGTGGCGGAAGAAGCCGCCAGCAGCAGCAATGATCATCGACGCAGCTCCTCGACGTGCACGCCGGCGGCCACGAAGGCAGCCTGCGCGGCGGACTGGTCGCCGCCCACCAGGGCGACCACCAGCTGGCCATATGGGGTGTCCTTGATCCGGTCGATACGGCCGGACAGGATGTTGTAGTCAACCCCGGTCTGCCGCGCGACGCTGCCGAGCAGGGGTTCGTAGGTGTCGCCACCGAGGAAGGTCAGGCGCACGATACGGCCGCCAACGGCATCGAAATCACGGTGCAGCGCCCCCTCGTCCACATGCTCCGACTCGCTGACGAAGCGGCGCGTGGTCGGATGCTGCGGGTGCAGGAACACCCGGGTGACCGGACCGGTTTCGACCATCTGGCCGGCATCGAGCACCGCAACGCGGTCGCAGACACGGCGGATCACGTCCATCTCATGGGTGATCAGCACGATGGTCAGGCCGAGCTCGCGGTTGATCTTTGACAGCAGCGACAGCACCGATGCAGTGGTCTGCGGGTCGAGCGCACTGGTGGCCTCGTCGCACAGCAGGATCTGCGGACGGGTCGCCAGTGCGCGGGCGATGCCGACGCGCTGCTTCTGGCCACCGGACAGCTGCGCCGGATACTTCTGCGCATGCGCTTCCAGGCCCACGGTCTGCAGCAGCTCGGCCACGCGCGCGTCGATTTCCGTCTTCGGCGTGCCGGCCAGTTCCAGCGGGAAGGCGACATTGCCCGCCACCGTGCGCGAGGACAGCAGGTTGAAGTGCTGGAAGATCATGCCGATGCGCCGGCGCAGCGCGCGCAGGCCGTCCGCGTCCAGCGCGGTGACATCCTCGCCACCGATCAGCAGCCGGCCACCGCTGGGTTCTTCCAGGCGGTTGATCATGCGGATCAGGGTCGACTTGCCGGCGCCGGAATGGCCGATGATGCCGAAAACCTCACCGGCCTCGATGGTCAGGTCCAACGGTTGCAGCGCGCTGATCTCGCGGCCGGCAACGGCATAGGATTTGTGCAGGCGCTGGAACTCGATCACGGGCGTGGCTCACCGGCTGGGTGACGGAAGGGGGCGTGCAGCCTACCAGCGCAGGCGGTCGCGCGCCCGCGCCATGGGCCAGAATGTTATTCCTTTTGGTTCTAAGCCGCTGCCCACGGTAGTGCCGGCCGCTGGCCGGCACCTGCAGCAGTGCCTCCGGCGCAAGGGGTTGCCGGCCGACCCTACCCCGGCTCAGGGGTGGTCCAACGGCTTCGGCGGCTCCTGCCGGTTCACCCGCTCACGGTGCAGCAGGTAAAGCCCCGAAGCCACGATGATCGCCGCGCCCACCCAGGTATAGCCATCGGGCAGCTGACCCCAGAAGGCCAGGTCCCAACCGATCACCCAGACCAGCCCGCTGTACTCCAACGGCGCGATCATCGAGGCCTCGCCCAGCTGGAAGGCCTTGGTCAGGGCGATCTGGCCCAGTGCCCCGGCCAGGCCCATGCCGGCAATCAGCGGCGCATGCGCCAGCTGCAGCGGCACCCAGCCGGGAAGGGCCAGCAGGCCGGCACCGATGGCCATGATCACCAGGAACCAGACCACCATCGACTGCGAGGTATCGGTGCGGGTCAGCAGGCTGACCGTGATCGCCGCAATGGCGTAAGCGGTGGCCGCGGCCAGCACCATCAGCCCCGGCACCGAGATGAAGCCATCGACGCCCGGCCGCAGCACCACCAGCACGCCGACCAGGCCGATACCGATGGCGACCCAGCGCCGTGGCCCGACCCGCTCGCCCAGCAGCGGCACCGACAATGCGGCAATCAGCAGCGGGGCAACGAAATAGATGGTGTAGGCAGTGGACAGCGGCAGGTCGCGCAGCGCGAACACGAAGCAGCCGATCATCGCCATGCCCAGCGCACCACGCAGCAGGTGCAGCCCCCAGCGGCGCGGCACCAGCGAACGCGGCCCGGCGCTGGCCAGCACCCAGACCAGCACGAACGGCAACGAGGCCGCGCCGCGCAGGAAGGTTACTTCCAGCGTGGGATAGCTGGTCGACAGCTGCTTCATGCCAGCATCCATCAGCGAGAAGCAGGCGACCGCAGCGACCATCCAGGCCACTGCGCGCGAGGGGGAGCGTTGCACGTTCATGGCCCATTATCGCCCGGTCGTCGCTTTCTGTAGAGCCGAACCCGCGCTCGGTTCTACAAAGGGCGGGCATGGGGTCCTCGCGATAGAATGGCTGCCACTGAATCCTGCGGAGCATCGCCCATGCCTTCCTTCGACGTCGTGTCCGAAGTCGACACCCACGAACTGACCAACGCCATCGACCAGGCCAACCGCGAACTGGCCACCCGCTTCGATTTCAAGGGCGTGGATGCCAAGTTCGAACGCGATGGCGATGTGATCAACCAGTTCGCGCCGACCGAATTCCAGCTCAAGCAGATGAACGACATCCTGCGTGCACGCCTGGCCGCGCGCGGCATCGATGTGCTCAGCCTCGAATTCGGCGACATCGAGACCAACCTGGCCCAGGCCCGGCAGAAGATCACCGTCAAGCAGGGCATCGAGCAGAAGGTCGCCAAGAAGATCGCCGCTGCACTGAAGGAGGCCAAGCTGAAGGTTGAAAGCCAGATCAACGGCGACAAGCTGCGCGTGCAGGGCAAGAAGCGCGATGACCTGCAGGACGCCATCGCGGTGCTCAAGGCCGGCAAGTTCGAGCTGCCCCTGCAGTTCAACAATTTCCGCGATTGATCTGACCGCCGGGCAGGGCCGGCGCCGGCACCTGCGGTACCACGGCGCGTTGCAAGCGACGCGCCTACAATGTCCGCCCCGCCAGCCGACGTGCCCGCCATGACCGACGCCCAACTGCCCACCGAGGACCCGATCGTCGCCACCCGCCTGTGGCTGGAACGCATCGTCATCGGCCTGAACCTGTGCCCGTTCGCCAAGGCGGTCTACGTGAAGGACCAGGTCCGGATCGTGCTGAGTGATGCGACCACGCCGGAAGCGCTGGTCGAGCAGTTGGCCGAGGAACTGGTCCTGCTGCGCGATACGCCGGCCAAGCAGATCGACACGACGCTGATCGTGCACCCGCAGGTGCTGACCGACTTCCTCGACTACAACGACTTCCTCGACAACGCCGACGCGGCGATCGAGGCGCTGGACCTGCAGGGCATCCTGCAGGTGGCCAGCTTCCATCCGGACTACCAGTTCGAAGGCGTGGCGGCGGACGATGCCAGCAACTACACCAACCGCTCCCCCTTCCCCACCCTGCACCTGCTGCGCGAAGACAGCGTGGCGCGCGCGGTGGACGTCTATCCGGATCCGGACGTGATCGTCGAGCGCAACATCCAGACCCTGGACCGCATCGGCGTGGACGGCTGGCATCGCCGCCTGCGTGGCGAAGACCTGTCGTGAGCACGGTGCCGCCGATTGCCACTTGGCCGGCCGCGCCGCTGTCGGGCAAGGTGGTGCTGGTCACCGGCGGCGCCAACGGCATCGGCCGTGGCATCGCGCAGGCCGTGCTCGGCGCCGGTGGCCGCGTGTTGATCGGCGACCTCGACGTGGAGGCCGGCGAGGCGTGCCTGGCGGAATGGCAGCGTGGTGAGGACGCCGTGTTCCAGCGCCTGGACATCACCGACGAAGCCAGCGTGCGCGCCTTCATCGCCGTGGCCCTGCAGCGTTTCGGCCGCATCGACGGGCTGGTCAACAACGCGGGGATTGCCAGCCCGCACGGCACGCTGCTGCAGGACATGGACTGGGACGAGTGGCAGCGCCGGCTGTCTTCGCTGCACGGCGCGTTCCTGTGCAGCAAGCATGCGTTGCCCGCGCTGACCGCCAGCGCCGCCGGTGCGATCATCAACATCGCCTCGACCCGCGCCTGGCAATCCGAAGCACACAGCGAAGCCTATGCCGCAGCCAAGGGCGGACTGGTGGCATTCACCCATGCGCTGGCGATCAGCAGCGGCCCGGCGGTGCGGGTGAACAGCATCAGTCCGGGTTGGATCGGCACCTGCGAGTGGCAGGCACCCTCACGGCGACACGCACCGGAGTATTCGGCCACCGACCATGCGCAACACCCGGTCGGCCGCGTCGGCCAGCCGGAGGACATCGGTGCGTTGGCCGTGTACCTGCTGTCATCACTGTCCGGTTTCAGCACCGGCCAGGATTTCATCGTCGACGGCGGCATGACCCGGAAGATGATCTACGCCGAATGACCCGCCACCGGTAGTGCCGGCCGCTGGCCGGCATTCCGGTAGGTCCACGCCATGCGTGGATGGCGGTGAAGTGCCAACCAAGGTTGGCACCTGCCCGATGCCTTACGCCATGCCCGAGTGGCGCAGCAACGCATCGATCTGCGGAGCACGGCCGCGGAAGGCCTTGAAGTTGTCCGCCGCCGGGCGGCTGCCACCGCGCGACAGGATCTCATCACGGAAGCGTGCACCGGTTTCAGCCAGTGCCTGCGGCGCTTCCTCGAAGGCGGCATAGGCGTCGGCGCTGAGTACCTCGGCCCACTTGTAGCTGTAGTAACCCGCGGCGTAACCGCCCGCAAAGATGTGGCTGAACTGGTGCGGGAAGCGGTTCCAGGCCGGCGGGTGGTTCACCGCCACTTCCGTGCGCACGCGGTCGAGCAGCGCCAGCACGCTGTCCTGCGCTGGTTCGAACTGGCTGTGCAGCAGCATGTCGAACAGGCCGAACTCCAGCTGGCGGACGGTGGCCATGCCGCTGTGGAAGTTGCGCGCGGCCAGCATGCGCTCGTACAGCGCGCGCGGCAGCGGCTCGCCACTGTCCACGTGCGCGGTCATCGCCTGCAGATGGTCCCATTCCCAGCAGAAGTTCTCCATGAACTGGCTGGGCAGCTCCACCGCATCCCATTCCACGCCGTTGATGCCGGCCACGCCCAGTTCGCCGATGCGGGTCAGCAGCTGGTGCAGTCCGTGGCCCATCTCATGGAACAGCGTGGTCACTTCGTTGTGGCTGAAGGTGGCCGGCTTGCCGTTGGCACCCCGGCCGAAGTTGCACACCAGGTAGACCAGCGGCGTCTGCACGCTGCCGTCGGCGCGCACGCGACGGTTGCGGCAGTCATCCATCCACGCCCCGCCGCGCTTGCCCTCGCGTGCGTACAGGTCCAGGTAGAACTGGCCGACCAGCGCGCCCTGCGCATCGACCAGGCGGAAGAAGCGCACATCCTCGTGCCACACCGGCGCGCTGTCCTCCTGCACGCGCAGGCCGTACAGCTGCTCGATCACCGAGAACAGGCCGCCCAGCACCTTCGGCTCGGTGAAATACTGCTTCACCTCCTGCTCGGAATAGCTGTAACGCGCCTGCTTCAGGCGGTCGGCGGCGAAGGGCAGGTCCCAGGCCTGCAGGCTGTCGATGCCGAGCTGTTCGCGCGCGAACTGCTCCAGTTCGGCGCGGTCCCTGGCGGCGAACGGCTTGGCGCGCGAGGCCAGGTCACGCAGGAAACCGAGCACTTCGGCCGGGTCCTGCGCCATCTTGGTCGCCACCGAATAATGGCCGTACGAGTCGAAGCCGAGCAGCGCAGCCAGTTCGGCGCGCAGGGCAAGGATGCGGTCGATGTTGCCGCTGTTGTCCAGTGCGTCATCGCCGAATTCGGACGCACGCTGGGCGCTGGCGCGGTACAGGATCTCGCGCAGGTCGCGGTCCTCGCCCCAGGTCTGCACCGGCAGGTAGCACGGCATCTGCAGGGTCAGTTTCCAGCCGGCCTTGCCGTCCTTCTGTGCTGCGGCATGCGCGGTGGCCTTCACGTCTTCCGGCAGGCCCTTCAGCCGCGCTTCGTCTTCGATGATCAGCGACCAGGCATCGGTAGCGTCGAGCACGTTCTGCGAGAACTTCGCCGACAGCGCCGACAGTTCTTCCTTGATCGCAGCAAAACGCTGCTGCGCCTCGGGCGCCAGCTCGGCGCCGCCCAGGCGGAAGTCGCGCAGGGTGTTGTCCAGCACCTTGCGCTGGGCTTCATCGAAATGCGCCGCCTCCGGGCTGGCGGCCAGCGCCTGGTACTGGCGGTAAAGCGCCAGGTTCTGCCCCAGCGCACTGGCGAAGCGGGTCACCCGCGGCAGATTGCTGTTGTAGGCCTCGCGCAGCTCCGGGGTGTTGACCACGCCCTGCAGGTGGCCCACCAGGCCCCAGGCGCGCCACAGGCGCTCGGTGGCATCGTCCAGCGGGGCGACGAAGGTCTCCCAACGCACCGGCTGCACCTGCTCGGCTGCGCTGACGGCGGCTTCGGCCTCGGCCAGCAGCACATCCAGCGCCGGCGCCACGTGCTCGGGGCGGATCGCCTCGAAGCGCGGCAGGCCGGAAAAATCGAGCAGGGGGTTGGCAACGGTCACGGCAGGTCTCCAGGGTACGGGCCCGGCAGGCGGGCAGCCCGGTAGATATGGCGCTGCCAGGCACCGCTGACAAGGGGGCACGGCATTCACATCGGCCTTACGCGCGCCCCCCGAAGCTCTGGATGCGGGGGAGTCCGCAGCGGCACGTACCGAACGAGGCCCCACATGGAAGGTCTGGCTGCAGTTGCATCCGCCTCACCGGCGCGGTCGCTGGCACTGTCTGCCAGCGCGGCCGAACTGGCCTGGATCGCCGCGCTGTGCGATGCCGGCGACGACGCCCCGCGCCACCTGCAGCAGTTGCAGGCGGTGCTGCAGCAGGGCGGCACGTTCAATGAAAGCCAGGAGTGGTACCCGTTCGAAGTGGTCGAGCGCGGCGCCAGCCAGCTGCAGCTGGGCCATGAGCGCGAGTTCGTGATCTGCGTGCTGCTGTGGTTGCAGGCATTGGCCCAGGGCCGCGCCAGCATCCTGGATCCCACCCTGCACCTGGATGACCGCGCGATGGACATCGAGGCGTTGCCCGATGCACTGCGCGACGCGGTGCTCGACGCCTTCACCGCAGCGGGCTACTGAGACACCGTCGCGGACGCCGGCATGGCCCGGCGCGAGCGTCGTCCGTACTACAGCGCTTCCAGGCTGCACCACGGCAGCTCGGGCAACCCCTGCCCGGCCACCGCAGCGGCCAGCTGCACATCGGCGCCGTCGACATCGATGCCCTGGCGCACGTACCACGCCGGGTCGTAATAGCTCTGCGCATAGCGCTCGCCACTGTCGCACAGGATGCTGACGATGCTGCCCTGATGGCCCGCCTCGCGCATCCACTGCGCCGCCTGCAGCACACCGATGAAGTTGGTGCCGGTGGAGCCACCGACACGGCGGCCGAGCTGGCGGCTGACATGGCGCATCGCGGCCAGGCTCAGCGCATCGGGCACCTTCACCATCGCATCGACACTGGTCGGGATGAAGCTCGCCTCTACCCGCGGCCGGCCGATGCCTTCCACGCGCGAGCCACCGCTGCAGGTCAGGTCGCGCCAGTCCTGCTCACCGGCCACGGCGGCTTTGTAGCCATCGAAGAACACCGACACTTCCGGGTCCGCGCACAGAATGCGGGTGTCATGACGGCGGTAGCTGACGTAGCGGCCCAGGGTGGCGGCGGTACCGCCGGTGCCGGGACTGCACACGATCCATTCCGGAACCGGGCTGGGCTCTTCGGCCATCTGCTTGAAGATGGACTCGGCGATGTTGTTGTTGGCACGCCAGTCGGTCGCGCGCTCAGCGTAGGTGAACTGGTCCATGAAGTGGCCACCGGTTTCACGGGCCAGCTTTTCCGAATCACAGTTGAGGTCGCAGGCACGTTCGACCAGATGGCAGCGGCCGCCTTGGAACTCGATCGCGGCGATCTTTTCAGGCGAGGTGGTGGCCGGTATCA
Organism: Stenotrophomonas sp. YJH_SMC_122; assembly: GCF_059369535.1. Lineage (NCBI taxonomy): Bacteria > Pseudomonadati > Pseudomonadota > Gammaproteobacteria > Lysobacterales > Lysobacteraceae > Stenotrophomonas > Stenotrophomonas sp. YJH_SMC_122. Next base: position 172,101 of record NZ_JCAFST010000008.1, read on the forward strand.
CCGCAATGAACGGCAGGCCGAGCAGGCGCGCGAAATAGGCTTCGGACACCGCCGTCGAGCCGCTGGAAGCCTCGATCACCGGTCGCCCTTCACGCAGCCAGCCATTGGCCAGCGCATACAGGAACAGCGAGCGCGCCAGCCGGTGCTTGAGGCTGCCGGTGGGATGGCTCGACTCATCCTTCAGGTACACATCGATGCCCTCGAACCCGGGCAGCGCGAGCGGGATCAGGTGGGTATCGGCGGAGCGGTTGAAATCGGCTTCGATCTTGCGGATGGCGGCGGCCACCCATTCACGCTGCGACATGGCGGGCAATCGTTGTCAGGACGGAACGGTGCGATCCGGCCATTGTACGTCGCGGTGCCGTCAGGTGCTGGCCGGTAGAATGCCCCCATCCGGCCGGCAACGGCCCTGTCTGAAGGACCTCCCCCCATGACCATTCCCGCCCTGCGCGATGTCCCCGGCGTCGCTGCCCAGGCCCCGGCCGAAACCACCGGCTTCGTGTTCAACCACACCATGCTGCGGGTGAAGGACATCACCGCCTCGCTGGACTTCTACACCCGCGTGCTCGGCTACCAGCTGATCGACAAGCGCGACTTCCCCGAGGCCCAGTTCAGCCTGTACTTCCTGGCCTATGTGCCGGCGGGCGCGGTGGTGCCGGAAGACGACAGCCAGCGCCGCGTGTGGATGGCCGGCCTGCCGGGCGTGCTGGAACTGACCCACAACCACGGCACCGAAACCCAGGACGGCGCGGTCTACCATGACGGCAACAGCGACCCGCGCGGCTTCGGCCACATCTGCGTGTCGGTGCCGGACATCGAGGCGGCCTGCCAGCGCTTCGAAGACCTGGGCGTGGCATTCCAGAAGCGCCTGACCGACGGGCGCATGAAGAACCTGGCCTTCATCAAGGATCCGGACGGCTACTGGGTCGAGATCATCGCCAACGTCTGACCCGGAAAGGGGCACAATTCCGGTAGCGCCGGGCCATGCCCGGCGGCCTTGAGCAGGCCGCGCTGCGCGCTCGCCGGGCACAGCCCGGCGCTACCGACTCCGTCCCCTTTTTCTGTGAGGTTCGTATGGAAACGATGGAACTGCACCGTGGCCGCCTGATCGACCACATCCAGCTGGTGGTGCGTGACCTGGCCGCCAGCCGCCGCTTCTACCAGGCAGTGTTCGATACGGTCGGCATCCCACTGGGCGGCGAAGGGCCAGACTTCTTCTGGGCCGACGAGCTGTTCATTTCCAGCGCCAGCAGCCGTGCCGCCGCTGGCCAGCTGACCGGCCGCCACCATCTCGCCTTCCAGGCCCGCGACAGCGCAACTGTTGATGCCTTCCACACTGCCGCGATCGCCGCTGGCGGTACCGACAATGGCGCGCCAGGCGAACGCCCCTACCACCCGGGCTACTACGGCGCCTTCGTGCTCGACCCCGATGGCAACAACATCGAAGTGGTCTATCACGGGCCGGCGAACTACAGCGCCGATTCGGTGAAGGTCACTTTCTGATATCACCGGGGCCGTGAACGAAGAAGCCGGGCAATGCCCGGCTTCTCTGCTTCCAGCGCTGTGGCCCTCAGTGGGCGGCCATGTAGATGTCCTGCAGCACCGCCTTTTCCAGTTCCAGCTCGCCCAGCAGGTTCTTCACGATATCGCCCAGGCTGAGGATGCCGACCAGGCGGGTGCCTTCGGTGACCATCAGATGACGGCGCCGCGAGTACGTCATCAACGACATGGCCTGTTTCAGCGTGGCTTCCGGCGCAATGCCCTCCAGACCGGTGGACGGCAGGCTGGAAATCACCCGGCGGCCGGCCTGCGGGCCGTCGTCGGCCAGGGTGCGCACGATGTCCTTCTCGGAAATGATGCCGACCGGGGCATCGTCCTTCATCACCACCAGCGCAGCGATCCTGTTCGCGCTCATCTTGTGGGCGGCGGCACCGATCGTGTCTTCGGCATCGATGGTGATGACAGCTTCTTTCTTGGATTGCAGGAGTTCGCGGACGTTCATTCTTGTTTCCTGGTGCAGGTCACTGAAGTCAAAAAAGTGTGCTCTTCCGATACGCCCCCTCCCCGGGAACAGACCTTTCAGCGCACGTCTGGCGCACCCGACCGCCGCTTGGAATGACTCGGCAGACGATGTGCTGCAACGCGAACGAGGCGGGTTCAATCGCTCAACCCGAACCTCGGCCAGATCGATTCTACGACTGCGACCCTCGGTCACTACCGGCATCGATAGGACAGTTCGTCGTGGGAACCAACTGACGATCCAGAGAATGGCACCGCGGCTGAAACCGCCGCTGAATACAGGCGGCTTCGCGCATTAAAGAATGATTACCTGCTGCCGACGACGGACAGAATGCCCGGCGGCTGTCCCACTTCGCACTGCGTCCGGCACAAACGAAAGGGGCCTCGCAGGCCCCTTTCGCATGCAGCATCCCACAGCTCCGGGAATGCCTTACTCCACCGTCACGCTCTTTGCCAGGTTGCGCGGCTTGTCCACGTCGGTGCCGCGTGCCAGCGCGGTGTGGTAGGCCAGCAACTGCACCGGGATGGTGTGCACGATCGGGCTGAGCACGCCGGCGTGGCGCGGGGTGCGAATCACGTGCACGCCTTCGGACGCGTTGAAGTTGCTGTCCTGGTCGGCGAACACGAACAGTTCACCGCCACGCGCACGTACTTCCTGCATGTTCGACTTCACCTTTTCCAGCAGGCTGTCGTTCGGCGCGATCACCACCACCGGCATGTCCTCGTCCACCAGCGCCAGCGGGCCATGCTTCAGCTCGCCCGCCGGGTAGGCCTCGGCGTGGATGTAGGAGATTTCCTTGAGCTTGAGCGCGCCTTCCAGCGCGATCGGGTAATGCAGGCCACGACCCAGGAACAGCGCGCTGCTCTTGCGTGCGAAACGCTCGGCCCAGGCAGCGATCTGCGGCTCCATGTTCAATGCGTGCTGCACGCTGCCCGGCAGGAAGCGCAGCTGCTCCAGGTAATCCGCTTCCTGCGCCGCGTCGATGCGGCCATGCAGCTTGCCCAGCACCACGGTCAGCTGGAACAGTGCCGCCAGCTGGGTGGTGAAGGCCTTGGTCGAGGCCACGCCGATCTCGGCACCGGCGCGGGTGTAGCAGACCAGTTCGCTGGCGCGTGGAATCGCACTTTCCGGCACGTTGCAGATCGACAGCGTGTGCTTGTGGCCCAGCGATTTGGCGTACTTCAGCGCTTCCATCGTATCCAGCGTTTCGCCAGACTGCGAGATGGTCACGATCAGATGCTTGGGGTTCGCGTAAGCCGCGCGGTAGCGGTACTCGCTGGCGATCTCCACGCTGCACGGCAGGCCGGCGATGGCTTCGATCCAGTAGCGCGCGGTCAGGCCCGAGTAGTAGCTGGTGCCGCAGGCGATGATCTGCACGCCCTCGATGCCCGACAGCACCGCTTCGGCGTTCTTGCCGAACAGCTCGGCCGGGAAACCACCGGCATCGATCGCCGCCTCAATGGTGTCGCCCAGCGCGCGCGGCTGCTCGTGGATTTCCTTCTGCATGAAGTGGCGGTACGGGCCCAGCTCCAGCGATGCCAGCGACACGTCGGACAGATGCACGTCGCGCTCGACCGGCTGGTCGTGCTCGTCGAAGATGCGCACGCCATCACGCCGGATCTCGGCGGTGTCGCCCTCTTCCAGGAAGATCACCTTGCGCGTGGCCGAGATCACGGCCGAGACGTCGGAGGCAACGAAGTTCTCGCCCTCGCCCAGGCCGACCAGCAGCGGGCAGCCCATGCGCGCGCAGACGAAGCGCTCCGGCTCGGCGCGGCTGACCACGGCCAGCGCGTAGGCACCGGTCAGCTCCTTCACCGTGTGCTGCAGCGCCACCAGCAGGTCGTCGCCGGCCTTCAGGTGATGGTGGATCAGGTGCGCGATGACTTCGGTATCGGTCTGCGATTCAAACGTGTAGCCCAGCGCGCGCAGCTTCTCGCGCTGCTCTTCGTGGTTCTCGATGATGCCGTTGTGCACCAGCGCCACACCGTGGCTGATGTGCGGGTGTGCATTGGCCTCGGTGACACCGCCGTGGGTGGCCCAGCGGGTGTGGCCGATGCCCAGCACCGCATTGAAGCCCTCGGCCTCGGCCGCCGTGGCCATTTCCGACACTCGACCGGTACGACGGACGCGACGGACTTCGGGGCGCTCGGCGTGGTCGATCACCGCGATGCCCGAGGAGTCGTAACCACGGTACTCGAGCCGCTTCAGGCCTTCGATCAGTACCGGCACCACATCGCGATCGGCGATTGCACCCACGATTCCACACATGTCACGCGATTCCTTGGAGACGATCGGCGCATTCTAGCCCGGCTGCCCGGCTTCCCCCTCCTGTCCGCTTAATGAAAGTGTCCGGAAAGGTGTCCGCGGACACCCGGACACTTTCCCGAGACTCCCAACTCATTGACCTGAAAGGAAATAAAGTTGGCACGCTACGTGCTTCGTATCGGCTACCACCGTCAGGCACGCACCCGATGATCCGCGACACTTCCGCACAGGACCAGATCGTTTCCTCCGCCCCGGCCGGCACCACCCGCGCAAGCTGGCACCGCTACCGCTGGCCGGCGCTGGGCGCCATCGCGCTGCTCGCCGGCATCGGCTGGGCGGTCCATGCCTGGTCCAATGCCAGCCGCTCCTTCGACAGCAGCCGCGTGCGCATCGCCGAGGTGAAGCGCGGCGACCTGGTCCGTGACATCGCTGCCGACGGCCGCGTGATCGCCGCCAACAGCCCGATCCTGTACGCGATCTCGGCCGGTACGGTGGACCTGAAGGTCGTCGCCGGTGACGTGGTCAAGAAGGGCCAGGAGCTGGCGATCATCGACAGTCCGGAACTGCGCAGCAAGCTGGCCCAGGAACAGGCAACGCTGGCCGGCCTGGAAGCCGAGGCCAGCCGCGCCTCGCTGGACGCGACCCTGGCCCGTGCCAGGTCACGCAAGGAAACCGACCAGGCCACCATCGAACGTCAGGCCGCCGACCGCGACCTGCAGCGCTACCAGCGCGGCTACGACGGCGGTGCGGTGCCGCAGATCGACCTGGCCAAGGCCAAGGACTCCCTGAAGAAGGCCGACATCGCCCTGGCCAATGCCACCACCGACGCGCGTCTGCAGAGCCAGGGCGCCGACCTGGATGCCCGCAACAAGCGCCTGCTGGCCGACCGCCAGAAGGCCGTGGTGGCCGAAGTGCAGCGCCAGGTCGATGCACTGACCCTGCGCGCCCCGTTCGATGGCCAGGTCGGCCAGGTCCAGGCGGTGCAGTCCACCAACCTGGCCGCCAACGCGCCGGTGCTGGGCGTAGTCGACCTGTCCAAGTTCGAGGTCGAGATCAAGGTGCCGGAGAGCTTCGCCCGCGACCTGGCGATCGGCATGCCTGCACAGCTGACCGGTGGCAACGGCCAGCCGTTCCCGGGCGAGATCAGCGCGGTATCACCGGAAGTGGTCAACGGCGAGGTCAACGCCCGCGTGCGCTTTGCCAGCGCGCAGCCGGAAGGCCTGCGCCAGAGCCAGCGGATGTCGGTGCGCGTGCTGCTCGATACCCGCAAGGATGTGCTGAAGGTCGAGCGCGGCCCGTTCGTCGAACAGGGCAACGGCATGGCCTACGTGATGGATGGCCGCACCGCCGTGCGCCGTCCGGTGGAACTGGGCGTCAGCAGCCTGGGCGAAGTGGAAATCAAGTCGGGCGTGCAGCCGGGCGACCGCATCGTGGTCTCCGGCAGCGACCTGTTCAAGGACGCCGAACGCGTCTCCGTCAACTGATACCTGATACCTGAATCCTGGAGAGAGGACACCCCATGTATATGCTCGAAATGCGTTCGGTCGCCAAGGTCTTCCGCACCGAACAGGTGGAAACCCACGCGTTGCGCTCGCTGGAACTGCAGGTCAAGGAAGGCGAGTTCGTCGCGGTCACAGGTCCGTCCGGTTCCGGCAAGACCACCTTCCTCAACATCGCCGGCCTGCTGGAAACCTTCACCAGCGGCACCTACATGCTGGACGGGCAGGATGTGAGCACGCTGGGCGATGACGCCCGCAGCCGCCTGCGCAACCAGAAGATCGGCTTCATCTTCCAGGGCTTCAACCTGATCCCCGACCTGAAACTGTTCGACAACGTCGACGTGCCGCTGCGCTACCGCAAGATGAGCACCAACGAGCGCCGCGAACGCATCGAGAAGGCGCTGACCCAGGTCGGCCTGGGCTCGCGCATGAAGCACTACCCGAATGAGCTGTCCGGCGGCCAGCAGCAGCGCGCGGCCATCGCACGCGCCCTGGCCGGCAGTCCGCGCCTGCTGCTGGCCGACGAACCGACCGGCAACCTGGACACGCAGATGGCGCGCGGCGTGATGGAACTGCTGGAGGAGATCAACGCCGCCGGCACCACCATCGTAATGGTCACCCACGACCCGGAACTGGCCGCGCGTGCGCAGCGCAACGTGCACATCGTCGATGGCCAGGTCACCGACCTGGTGCGCGAGCCGGTGCTGGCCACGCCGCGCCACATCGTCGCCGTCAACGAGTGAGGGCCCGGCCATGTTCGCCTACTACGCCCGACTGGCGGTACGCAGCTTCCGCCGCAACAAGGTCCTGACCGCGCTGATGGTGGTGGCCATCGCGCTCGGCATCGGTGCCTCGATGACCACGTTGACCGTGTTTCACGTGCTGTCCGGCGACCCGATTCCCGGCAAGAGCGACCGTCTGTTCTACGTGCAGCTCGATGCCGCGACCGGCGCCTATGTCGCGGGCGAGGAACCGGAAACCCAGTTGACCCGCTTCGACGGTGAAGCCCTGCTGCGCGAGGCCAAGGGCGAGCGCCAGGCGCTGATGAGCGGCGGTGGCGGCACCATCGAACCGGACAACAGCACCCTCAAGCCCTTCAGCATCGACACCCGCTGGACCTCGGCCGATTTCTTCCCGATGTTCGAGGTGCCCATGCAGTACGGCCGCCCCTGGACGCGCGAAGACGATGAAGGCCGCGCACGCGTGGTGGTCATCTCCAAGGCGCTCAACGACAAGCTGTACCAGGGCGCCAACAGCGTGGGCCGCGACCTGCGCATGGAAGGCCAGAGTTACCGCATTGTCGGCGTGATGAAGGAATGGAGCCCGGAGCCACACTTCTACGACCTGACCACCGGCAGCTACGGCAAGAACGAGGACCTGCTGCTGCCGATCTCCACCTCGTTCGACCTGAAGCTGGGCAGCAACGGCAACATGAACTGCTTCGGCGAGAATCCCGATGGCAACAGCTACTCGCTCAACGCACCCTGCGCGTGGCTGCAGTACTGGGTGGAGATGGACCCGGCCAAGGCCGCCGACTACCGCCGCTACCTGGAGAACTATTCGAGCCAGCAGCGCCAGGCCGGCCGCTTCAAGCACCCGCCGAACGTGCGCCTGCGCACCGTGATGGAATGGCTGGACTTCAACGGCGCGGTGCCCAGCGACGTGCGCCTGCAGCTGTGGCTGGCACTGGGTTTCCTGGGTGTCTGCCTGGTCAACACGGTGGGCCTGCTGCTGGCCAAGTTCCTGCGCCGCAGTGGAGAGATCGGCGTGCGCCGCGCACTCGGTGCCAGCCGTGGCCAGATCTTCCTGCAGTGCCTGGTGGAAGCCGGCGCGGTCGGCGTGGTCGGGGGCGTGCTGGGCATCGGCCTGGCCCTGCTCGGCCTGTTCGCGGTGCGCCAGCAACCGGTGGAGTACGCAAAGCTGGCCCACCTGGACGGCAACATGCTGCTGCTCGCGCTGGGCCTGACCCTGTTCGCCAGCCTTGCCGCCGGTTTCCTGCCTGCCTGGCGCGCCATGCAGGTCACTCCGGCCATCCAGCTCAAGTCGCAGTAAGCAACCGAACGAGGACTCCCATGGACATCCGCCCCATCCTCAGCACGCTGCGCCGGCACAAGACTGCCGCTGCCCTGATCGTGCTGGAAGTCGCACTGACCTGCGCCATCGTCTGCAACGCGCTGTTCCTGGTCAGCCAGCGCGTGGAGAAGATCAGCATGCCCAGCGGCATCGCCGAGAACGAACTGGTGATGCTCCGCGTCAGCGGCATCGGCAAGCAGACCGATGCCATGTCCCGCACCCGTGAGGACCTGGCGTCATTGCGTGCGCTTCCCGGCGTCAGCAACGTCACCATCATCAACCAGGTGCCTTTCCGCAACGGCTCGTCCAGCAGCAGCATCTCGCGGGAGATCGACCAGGAACGGCCGACCACCAATGCTTCGATGTACACCCTGTCCGAGAACGGGCTGGCCACGATGGGCATCAACCTGATCGCCGGCCGCGATTTCCTGCCCGGCGAGTACCAGAACTTCGAAGACGCCAGCAAGGGGGGCGCCAAGCAAAACGCCATCCCGGTCATCCTCACCCAGGCCACCGCCGCCAAGATGGAACCCAACGGCAGCGCGCTGGGCAAGACCTACTACATGGGCAAGCAGCCGCTGCATGTGGTCGGCATCGTCGACACGCTCAGCACGCCCAACGGCTGGAATGACAACTGGACGAACTCCATGCTGCTGCCCATGCGGCGCACCTTCGACGAGGGTGGCACCTATGTGCTGCGCACTTCGCCGGAACGCCGCCAGGAGGTGCTTGATGCGGGGGCTGCTGTACTGGAGCGCAACGACCCCAACCGGCTGATGCGCGACAAGCTGACCTATGAAGACCAGCGCAAGGACTTCTTCAAGAACGACCGCGCGATGGTTGGCCTGCTGATCACCGTCAGCGTCTCGCTGCTGGTGGTCACCGCACTGGGCATCATCGGCCTGGCCAGCTTCTGGGTGCAGCAGCGCAGCAAGCAGATCGGCATTCGCCGCGCACTCGGTGCCACCCGCGGGCAGATCCTGCGCTACTTCCAGACCGAGAACTTCCTGCTGGCCTCGCTGGGCATCGTGCTGGGCATGCTGGCGGCCTACGCGATCAATCTGGCACTGATGAACCTGTACGAGCTGCCACGCATGCCCCTGTACTACCTGCCGCTGGGCGCGCTGCTGCTGTGGGTGCTGGGCCAGGTCGCGGTGTTCGGGCCGGCCCGGCGCGCGGCAGCGGTCCCGCCCGCAGTTGCCACGCGGGGCGCGTGAGATGCGTGCCTGCCGGATGCTGTTGATGGCACTGCTGCCACTGCCGGCGCTGGCCGGCGGTGGCAGCTCGCAGACGCTGGAATGGCGCCAGGATGATGCCCGCCTGGCGCTGCGCTCGACCGAGGGCCAGGTACGGGTGGAAGCCGCGCGTCCGGAAGCCCGCTTCGGCGTGCGCAGCGGCGACCGCATCCTGCGCCTGGACGATACGGCTGTGCGGCGGATCGAGCATCTTGCCGATGCGCTGCGGCATTCCAGTGCCCCGACTGCGTACCTGTTGCTGCGCCGCGACAAACGCGAGCTCACCGTCCCGGTGGACGCCACCTCGTGGCGGCTGGCGCTGGTCGCTCCGCCATCGCCGCCACCGCCGGCACCACCGCCGCCACCAGCGCGGCGCTGAAACCAGCCCGCCCTCGTCGCCACGGCTTTGGCTATGCTTGATGGGTGGCGCCGGGCTCTCCCGGCGTATGGATACGAACACGGCTCCACCGGCGCCGCCCATCCCTTTCTGCAGAACTGCTTGATGCCTTCGATCCTGATCATCGACGACAATGCCAGCGTGGGCACCGCGCTGGACGTGCTGTTCTCCCTGCATGACATCGACACCCTGCAGGCGCAGAGCCCGGCCGAAGGGCTGGCCCTGCTCGAGTCGCAGCCGGTCGACCTGGTGATCCAGGACATGAATTTCAGCGAGGACACCACCTCCGGCGAAGAAGGCGAAGACCTGTTCGCACAGATCCGCGCGCGCCACCCGGACCTGCCGGTGATCCTGCTCACCGCCTGGACCCACCTGAGCAGTGCGGTGGACCTGGTCAAGGCCGGTGCCGCCGACTACCTGGCCAAGCCCTGGGACGACCGCAAGCTGCTGACCACGGTCAACAACCTGCTCGAGCTGTCCGAGGCGCGGCGCGAGCTGGACCGTCGCCGCAGCCGTGAGCTGCGGCAGCGCAACGCGCTGGAAGAGAAGTACAAGCTCTGTGGCGCGGTCTTTGCAGATCCGGCCAGCGAGCGCATCATCGCGCTGGCCTGCCAGGTCGCGCGCTCCGAACTGCCGGTGCTGATCACCGGCCCCAACGGGGCTGGCAAGGAGAAGATCGCGCAGATCATCCAGGCCAATTCACTGGTGGCCAAGGGCCCGTTCATCACGGTCAACTGCGGCGCCCTGCCCTCGGAACTGATCGAGGCCGAACTGTTCGGTGCCGAAGCCGGCGCATATACCGGCGCCAACAAGGCACGCGAGGGCAAGTTCGAAGCCGCCGACGGCGGCACGCTGTTCCTGGATGAGATCGGCAACCTGTCGCTGGGCGGCCAGATGAAGCTCCTGCGTGTGCTGGAAACTGGGCGCTTCGAGCGTCTTGGCTCCAATCGCGAGCGCCAGGTCAAAGTCCGCGTGGTCAGTGCGACCAATGCCGACCTGCCGGCGATGATCCGCGACGGCACCTTCCGCGAAGACCTGTACTACCGCCTCAATACGGTGGAACTGGTACTGCCACCATTGGCCGAGCGCCCGGGCGACATCGTGCCCCTGGCCGAGCGCTTCCTGACTGCCGGCAAGCCACTTTCCAGCGCCGCCACCGCGGCCCTGCAACGGCACCCCTGGCCCGGCAACGTGCGCGAACTGCGCAACGTGATCCAGCGGGCCGAGCTGCTGGCGACCGGCAACCGCATCGAAGTGGCCGACCTGAACCTGCCGCGTGCCGCACCTGCTCCGCGACCTGCACCCAGTGCCGGCAATGATCCTGACCGTGCGCGCATCGAGGATGTGCTGGCGCGCAACCACGGCGTCATCGCCCAGGCCGCCGCCGAACTCGGCCTGAGCCGCCAGGCACTGTACCGGCGCATGGACCGGCACGGCATCCCACGCGAATGAAGCGCCGCTCGTTCACCTTCCGCCTGTTCCTGCGCCTGCTGCCGGTGCTGGCGCTGGCCGCCGCGTTGCCGTGGCTGCTGGCCTACTGGATGGACCACGGCTGGGTAGTGACCACGGTGTCGGCGCTGATCCTGCTGTCGCTGATGTGGTGGACCCTGCGCCGTGCCACCGCGCCGGTACGCTCATTGATGCGCGCCTTGGCCGGCACCACCAGCAGCTACCGCGACGGCGAGTACAACTTCGGTGTGTACTGGCCGGGCAACGACGAACTGGGCGACCTGGTGCAGGCGCACCGCGAACTGGGCGACGTGCTGCGCGAGCAGCGGCAGGGCCTGGTGCAGCGCGAACTGCTGCTGGACACCATGGTGCAGAACACCCCGGTGGCGATGCTGCTGATTGCTTCCGGCGGCGATGGCATCGCCCGCGTGGTGTTCTCCAACCTGGCCGCGCGCAAGCTGCTGCATGGCGGCTGGAAGCTGGAAGGCCAGCGCCTGGAAGAGGTGCTGGAACAGGTGCCGGTGGAGCTGCGCGATGCCATCGCCCGTGGCGGCGACAGCCTGTTCGCGGTGCATGCGGAAGGCGAAGACAGCGACGAGGACGACGAACAGGTCTATCACCTCTCACGCCGATCATTCCAGCTCAACGGCCGCCCGCACGACCTGTTGCTGGTACGCCTGCTCACCGCCGAACTGCGCCGCCAGGAAGTGCAGACGTGGAAGAAGGTGATCCGGGTGATCAGCCACGAGCTCAACAACTCGCTGGCACCGATCGCCTCGCTGGCCCATTCCGGCGGCGTGCTGGTACAACGCGAGCGCTTCGATCGGCTGCCGGAGATCTTCACCACCATCGAAGACCGCGCGCGCCACCTGGAAGGATTCATCCGTGGCTATGCGCGCTTCGCCAAGCTGCCGCAACCGCAACTGCAGACCGTGCACTGGGCGCCCTTCCTGTCCAGCCTGCGCCAGCAGATTCCGTTCGGCATGGAACGTGAACCGGACGAGGAACTGAGCAGCCGGATCGACATCGCGCAGTTCGGGCAGGCGCTGTTGAACCTGCTGAAGAACGCGCATGAAGCCGGCGCCGAAGCCGATCCGCCCAATGATGACGTGCAGGTGCAGCTGACGCGGTTGCCGCAATGGCTGCGCCTGGATGTGCTGGATCGTGGCAAGGGCATGAACGAGCAGGTGCTGCAGAACGCGCTGATGCCGTTCTATTCGACCAAGCGCAACGGTACCGGGTTGGGACTGGCACTGACCCGCGAGATCGTGGAGGCGCACGGTGGGCGGGTGTCGCTGCAGAACCGCGGTGATGGCGGGCTGTGCGTGTCGATCCTGTTGCCGGTGGGGTGAGCGGGCCGATCGGGTAGATCCACGCCATGCGTGGATGTGCCGACCAGGGTCGGCACCTACCAGACCCGCCGCATCGCCACCCGCAGGTGCATCGGAAACCCGAGCGCAGCCTCTTCGGCCATGACGGCGCGCAGGCCATCGTTCCACTCCGCCTCCGGCACTTCAACGAATCCTTCGCTGGCGTAGAAGGCTGCATTCCACGGCACATCGCTCAAGGTGGTCAGCACCGCTGCAGCAAAGCCGGTGGCCCTGGCCTGCGCCAAGGCATGCCGCAGCAATGCACGGCCATGGCCACGACGCGCGTGCGCTGGATCCACATCCATCTGCAGGACATGGAACTCGCCTGCCAGATCGCCGGCCAGCAGGTAGCCGGCAATGCCGCCGCCGGCGCCATCCACCACCCAGAGCTGTCCACGCTCACGGCCTTCCTGCAGCGTCGGCAGGTCCAGGCCGTGGCCGGCAAAGACCGGATAGGCCTCGTGGCCCCTGAGCAGTTCACCGGCACGCTGTTCGATCGCCGGCAGCACAGCCAGCTCATCGGTGCGCGGAACCCGTGGCTCAGGACTTCTTGACCGGGCGCTTCCAGCCATCGATGGTTTCCTGGCGTGAACGTGCCAGCGTCAGCTTGCCGTCCGGCGCGGTGCGGGTGATGACCGACCCGGCAGCGATGGTCGCGCCCTCGCCGATGGTGACCGGCGCCACCAGCGAGCTGTTGGAGCCGATGAAGGCGTTGTCGCCGATGGTGGTGGTCGACTTGTTCACCCCATCGTAGTTGCAGGTGATGGTGCCGGCACCGATGTTCACCTTGCTGCCGATCACCGCGTCACCCAGGTAGGTGAGATGGTTCGCCTTGCTGCCGACGCCGAGGGTGACCTTCTTGGTTTCGACGAAGTTGCCGACGTGTACGCCATCGGCCAGCACGGTACCCGGCCGCAAGCGTGCGAACGGGCCGATCTGCGCAGCACCTTCGGTCACCACGCCTTCCAGGTCGCAATGCGCGCGCACTTCGGTGCCGGGCCCCAGGTTGACGTCCTTCAGCCGGTTGAACGGACCCACGGTAACGCCGTCACCGAGCACGACGTTGCCTTCAAGAACAACGTCGACATCGATCAGCACATCGCTGCCCACGGTGACGGTGCCACGGATATCCAGGCGTGCCGGGTCGCGCACGCGCGCGCCCTGACCGCACAGTGCACGCACCGCACGGCGCTGCCAGGCGCGTTCCAGCTGCGACAGCTGCCACGGATCATTCGCGCCCTCAGCCTCCTGTGCATCGGCGACCAGGGCCATCTCGGCCGGGGTGTACTCATGCGCGGCGAACGCGAACACATCGGTAAGGTAGTACTCGCCCTGCGCATTGCTGTTGGACAGCTGCGACAACCAGCGGCGCAGCGCGGTCGACTCTGCGGCGATGATGCCGGTGTTGATCGTGCGCACGCGCAGCTGGTCGTCGGTGGCGTCCTTCTGCTCGACGATGGAGCCCACCTTGCCCTCTGCATCGCGCAGCACCCGGCCGTAACCGGTCGGGTCATCGACATCGGCCACCAGCACTGCCAGCCGCCCCGGCTGCGCCAGCAGGTCGCGCAGGGTCTGCGCACGGATCAGCGGCACATCGCCATACAGCACCAGCACCTGCGCGGCATCGGGCACCTGCGGCATTGCCTGCGCCACTGCGTGGCCGGTACCGAGCTGCTGGGCCTGTTCTGCCCACTGCAGGTCGGGCTGGCCGGCGAAGTACTGACGCACCGCCTCGCCACCATGGCCGTAGACCACGTGGATGGCCGCCGGCTGCAGCTCGCGGGCCGCATCGATCACGTGCGCCAGCATCGGCTGGCCGGCGATCGGCTGCAGCACCTTCGGCAGCACCGACTTCATGCGCTTGCCGGCGCCGGCGGCGAGGATGATGACGTGCAGGGCTTGGGTCATGGGAGCAGCAGTCCGTAGTTCGTTGCCGGTGATTCTAGAGCGTGGGCCGTTAACATGGGCATCCCTCCTCCTTCACCATGCCGATGAGCCTGCTCCGCCAAGGAGGCACCTACCTCGTGATCGGGCTCGTGCAGCTGCTGGTCGATTGGCTGGTGTTCGTGGTCGCCACCGCGCTGGGCATGCCGGTCGCGCCGGCCAACATCGCCGGTCGCCTGGCCGGCATGCTGCTGGGCTTCTGGCTCAACGGCCGCTACACCTTTGCCGAGGCCGGTGCCGGCAAGCTGGGATGGAAGCGCTTCGCACGCTTCTTCGGGCTGTGGCTGCTGCTGACGGCAGCGAGCACGCTGCTGGTCAGCCTGGTCGACCACGCGCTGGGCCTGCAGTACACGTGGCTGGCCAAGCCGCTGGTGGAAGGCGGGCTGGCGTGCGTGTCGTTCCTGTTGATGCGCCATGTGGTGTATCGCTGAGACGGCGGGATTCGGGATCCGGGATGCCGAATCGGGATCGGGATCGGGATCGGTAGAGTCGACTGTCGGTCGACTGCTCTTCCTCGATGCCGCGAAAATCCCGCGCTGCGCGCGATAGTCGAGTGACAGTCGACTCTACCCAGTCGGCGCTGCCCCGCCAGCACAAACAAAAACGCCGGCACTGGGCCGGCGTTCTCGTGGGTGCAGCGCGAACCTCAGTGCTTGAGATTCTTGCGCAGGCGTTCCAGGGCCTGCAGCTGGACGACGGCTTCAGCCAGCTTCTGCTGGGCTTCGGCCACTTCCATCGCTTCGCCGCGGTTGGCCAGGATGCGTTCGGCTTCTTCCTTGGCCTTGCGGACCGAGGCTTCGTCGATGTCCTGCGCGCGGATCGCGGTGTCGGCCAGCACGGTCACCACCTGCGGCTGCACTTCCAGGATACCGCCGGAAATGGCGAAATCCAGCTGCTCGCCGTTCGGCGTGGTCACCACCACCTTGCCCGGCTTCAGGCGGGTGATCAGCGGCGCGTGCTTGGGCGCGATGCCCAGTTCGCCCAGCTCACCGGTGGCCACGACCAGGGTCGCTTCGCCACGGAAGATTTCCTGCTCGGCGCTGACGATGTCGCAACGGATCGTGCTCATGCAAATCTCTTCGCTGTTCGCGGTGGCGCAATGCCACCGTGGGGGTCCACCGGCGCGGGCGGTTGCCCGGCGCCGGCGTCAGGTCGGGCAGGATCGCTCCCGCCCGTCCCGGATCAGGCCTTCTCGGCCATCTTCTTGGCCTTCTCGACCGCTTCTTCGATGCCGCCGACCATGTAGAACGCCTGCTCCGGCAGGTGGTCGTACTCGCCATCGACGATGGCCTTGAAGCCACGGATGGTGTCCTTCAGCGGCACGTACTTGCCCGGCGAACCGGTGAACACTTCGGCCACGTGGAACGGCTGGCTGAAGAAGCGCTCGATCTTACGGGCGCGCGACACGGCCTGCTTGTCCTCTTCGGACAGTTCGTCCATGCCCAGGATCGCGATGATGTCCTTCAGTTCCTTGTACTTCTGCAGGGTCTGCTGGACGCGCTGGGCGGTGTCGTAGTGCTCGTGGCCGATGACCAGCGGGTCCATCTGGCGGCTGGTGGAGTCCAGCGGATCGACGGCCGGGTAGATACCCAGCGAGGCGATCGAACGCGACAGGGTGACGGTCGAGTCCAGGTGGGCGAAGGTGGTCGCCGGCGACGGGTCGGTCAGGTCGTCCGCGGGAACGTAGACGGCCTGGATCGAGGTGATCGAACCGTTCTTGGTCGAGGTGATGCGCTCCTGCAGGACGCCCATTTCCTCGGCCAGGGTCGGCTGGTAACCCACGGCGGACGGCATGCGGCCCAGCAGTGCCGACACTTCGGTACCGGCCAGGGTGTAGCGGTAGATGTTGTCGACGAACAACAGGACGTCCTTGCCCTTGCCGTTTTCGTCCTTCTCGTCGCGGAAGTACTCGGCCATGGTCAGGCCGGTCAGCGCGACGCGCAGGCGGTTGCCCGGCGGCTCGTTCATCTGGCCGTACACCATCGCCACCTTGTCCAGGACGTTGGAGTCCTTCATTTCGTGGTAGAAGTCGTTGCCCTCACGGGTACGCTCACCCACGCCGGCGAACACGGACAGGCCGCTGTGCGCCTTGGCGATGTTGTTGATCAGCTCCATCATGTTGACGGTCTTGCCGACGCCGGCGCCGCCGAACAGGCCGACCTTGCCGCCCTTGGCGAACGGGCACATCAGGTCGATGACCTTGATGCCGGTTTCCAGCAGCTCGGTGGCCGGGGACTGGTCTTCATACGACGGCGCAGCGCGGTGGATTTCCCAGTTGTCGCTGGCAGCGACCGGGCCGGCTTCGTCGATCGGACGGCCCAGCACGTCCATGATGCGGCCCAGGGTGCCGGCGCCGACCGGCACCGAGATGCCGCGGCCGGTGTTGACGGCAACCAGGTTGCGCTTCAGGCCGTCGGTGGAACCGAGGGCGATGGTACGCACCACGCCGTCGCCCAGCTGCTGCTGGACTTCGAGGGTGATCTCGGTGTTTTCCACCTTCAGTGCGTCGTACACCTTCGGCACCGATTCACGCGGGAATTCGACGTCGACGACCGCGCCGATGATCTGAACGATCTTGCCCTGACTCATTGCTGCATCCTCTAATGTGTGCTTTGAACGAACGCGGTCAGACTGCTGCCGCGCCGCCGACGATTTCGGAGATTTCCTGGGTGATCGCTGCCTGGCGCGCCTTGTTGTAGACGAGCTGCAGGGTGCCGATCAGCTTGTTGGCGTTGTCGCTCGCCGCCTTCATCGCAACCATGCGTGCGGCATGCTCGGAGGCGACGTTTTCCAGCAGTGCCTGGTACACCAGCGACTCGATGTAACGCGTCATCACGTGCTCGAGCACGGTCGCGGCATCGGGTTCGTACAGGTAATCCCAGTCGTGGTGAGCGACCTGCTTCTCAGCCGGCGGCAGCGGCAGCAGCTGATCGAAGCTGGCCTTCTGCACCATGGTGTTCACGAAGCGGTTGTAGACCAGGTACACGCGGTCGATCTTGCCTTCGGTGAAGGCGTCGAGCATGACCTTGATCACACCGATCAGCGATTCCAGCTTCGGCACGTCGCCGATGTGGGTCACGCTGCCGACCATGTTGACCTTCACGCGGCGGAAGAAGGTCGAAGCCTTCTGGCCGATGGTCACCAGGTCCACTTCGGCACCCTTGTCCTGCCATGCCTTGGCTTCGCCCAGCATCTTGCGGAACAGGTTGTTGTTCAGGCCGCCGGCCAGACCGCGATCGGAGGAGATCACGATGAAACCGACCCGCTTGACCTGCTCGCGCTCGACCAGGAACGGATGCTGGTAGTCGGTGCTGGCCTGGGCCAGATGACCGATCACCTGCTTCATCGCCTGCGCGTACGGACGCGAGGTCTTCATCCGATCCTGCGCCTTGCGGATCTTGGAGGCCGAGACCATTTCCAGGGCGCGCGTCACCTTGCGGGTGTTCTGCACGCTCTTGATCTTGGTTTTGATTTCGCGTCCGCTTGCCATCTCTTGTTTCCCGTGGCGCGGGGCTGATGCCCCGCGTTGTTCAACCGTTTGTCATCTGGTCCAGCGGAGCCGGAGGCTCCGCTCTACAGGACCGCGATTACCAGCTGCCGGTGGTCTTGAACTCGGCGATGCCCTTCTTGAAGGCACCTTCGATGTCGTTGTCCCAACCGCCGGTGGCGTTGACCTTGCTGATCAGCTCGCCCTGGGTGTTGGCGAAGTGGGCGTGCAGGCCTTCTTCGAACGCCAGCAGCTTGTTGACCGGCACGTCGTCGAGGTAACCCTCGTTGACGGCGTAGATCGACAGCGCCTGGTTGGCGATCGACATCGGCGCGTACTGCTTCTGCTTCATCAGCTCGGTGACGCGCTGGCCACGCTCCAGCTGCTTGCGGGTCGCTTCGTCCAGGTCCGAGGCGAACTGCGCGAAGGCAGCCAGCTCACGGTACTGGGCCAGCGAGATACGGATACCGCCCGACAGCTTCTTGATGATCTTGGTCTGGGCCGAGCCACCGACGCGCGACACCGAGATACCGGCGTTCACGGCCGGGCGGATGCCGGCGTTGAACAGGTCGGTTTCCAGGAAGATCTGGCCGTCGGTGATCGAGATCACGTTGGTCGGAACGAACGCGGACACGTCGCCGGCCTGGGTTTCGATGATCGGCAGCGCGGTCAGCGAACCGGTCTTGCCGGTGACCTTGCCTTCGGTGAACTTCTCGACGTACTCCTCGGACACGCGGGCAGCGCGCTCGAGCAGACGGGAGTGCAGGTAGAACACGTCACCCGGGTAGGCTTCGCGGCCCGGCGGACGCTTCAGCAGCAGCGAGATCTGGCGGTAGGCGACGGCCTGCTTGGACAGATCGTCGTACACGATCAGCGCGTCTTCGCCGCGGTCCATGAAGTACTCACCCATGGTGCAGCCCGAGTAGGCGCTGATGTACTGCATGGCAGCCGATTCGGAAGCGGTCGCGGCCACCACGATGGTGTGGGCCAGCGCGCCGTTCTCTTCCAGCTTGCGCACGATGTTGGCGATGGTCGACGCCTTCTGGCCGATCGCAACGTACACGCACTTGATGCCGGTGCCCTTCTGGTTGATCACCGCATCGATCGCCATGGCGGTCTTGCCGGTCTGGCGGTCACCGATGATCAGCTCGCGCTGGCCACGGCCGATCGGGATCATCGAGTCGACCGACTTGTAACCGGTCTGCACCGGCTGGTCGACCGACTTGCGCCAGATCACGCCCGGAGCAACGCGCTCCACCGGAGCGGTCAGGTCGGTGCCCAGCGGGCCCTTGCCGTCGATCGGCTCGCCCAGCGCGTTCACGACGCGGCCCAGCAGTTCCGGACCGACCGGCACTTCCAGGATGCGACCGGTGGTCTTGGCGACGTCGCCTTCGCGCAGGTGCTCGTAGTCACCCAGGACCACGGCGCCGACCGAGTCGCGCTCCAGGTTCAGGGCCAGTGCGAAGGTGTTGTTCGGCAGTTCGATCATTTCGCCCTGCATCACGTCGGCCAGACCGAAGATGCGCACGATGCCGTCGGACACGCTGGTCACGGTGCCTTCGTTGCGCGATTCCGCGGCCAGCTTGACCTTCTCGATGCGGTTCTTGATCAGTTCGCTGATTTCGGAGGGGTTGAGCGTGGTTGCCATCGTCAAGTCCTAGTGCCGGCAGCGGGGCCGGACGTTAAATGAATTCAGTTAGCGAGCGCGGTCTGCAGACGGGCCAGCTTGCCCTTCAGCGAACCATCGATGACCACGTCGCCGGCGTCGATCACGGCGCCGCCGATCAGCGAGGCATCGACCGCGGTGGTCACGTCGACCTCGCGGTTGAAGCGCTTGCGCAGCGCGACCTTGATCGCGTCCAGTTCACCGGCCGACAGTTCGGCCGCCGAGGTGACGGTGGCCTTGACCACGTGCTCGGCTTCGGCGCGCAGGGCGTCGAACATGCCGGAGATTTCCGGCAGCAGCGGCAGGCGATGCGATTCGGCCAGGATGGCCAGGAAGCGCGAGTAGGTCTCGCCGTGGGACACCGGCGCCAGCAGGGCGACGGCGTCGTCACGACCCAGCTCCGGGTTGGCGAGCAGGGCCGCCACGCGCGGGTCGGCGGCGACGTGGGCGGAGAACGCCAGGGCGTCCGACCACGGCGCGAACGCGCCTTCGTCGCGCGCGGTCGCGAACGCGGCGCGGGCGTACGGGCGGGCAAGCGTGAGGGCCTGGCTCATCCTTAGATCTCCGAGGCCAGCTCGTCGAGCAGCGCCTTGTGGGCGTTGGCGTCGATTTCGCGCTTGAGCAGCTTTTCGGCACCGGTCACGGCCAGCGCGGACACCTGCTTGCGCAGATCTTCACGGGCACGGTTGGCGGCGGCGTCGATTTCAGCCTGGGCCAGTTCCTTCTGACGGGTGGCTTCGGTGATCGCTTCGTTGCGGGCAGCATCAACGATCTGGTTGGCACGCGCATGGGCCTGATCGATGATCTCGTTGGCCTTGGTGCGGGCTTCCTTCAGCGCTTCGTTGACCTTCTCCTGCGCCTGGGCCAGATCTTTCTGGCTGCGGTCGGCAGCAGCGAGGCCTTCAGCAATCTTCTGCTGGCGCTCTTCGATCGCGTTCATCAGCGGCGGCCAGATCTTGGTCGCGATGATCCAGATCAGACCAGCGAAGGCCAGCGCCTGCGCAAGAAGGGTGAAATTGATATTCATGGTTAGCTCGATCGCTGGTTTCGGGGTGGACGCGCCGCCGAAGCGGCACATCCGGCCTTCATCCGAAACCGGGTGCATCAGCACCCGGTCGTCTCAAACCGCTGTATCAGCCGGCCAGAGCCTTGGTGACGGCGCCAGCGAAGGCAGCCGACAGCGGGTTGGCGAAGGCCAGCAGCAGGCCAACGGCGACCGAGATGATGAACGCGGCGTCGATCAGGCCGGCGGTGATGAACATGCGGACCTGCAGGACCGGGATCAGTTCCGGCTGGCGGGCGGCCGACTCCAGGAACTTACCAGCCATGATGGCCAGACCCAGACCGGCGCCCAGCGCGGCCAGGCCGATCATGATGCCGACGGCAAGGGCGGTGGAGCTCTGAATCTGCGCGAAGTTGGTCAGGACGGCGAAGTACATGGTTATCTCCAGGAACTTAAGTTGCTAAGGGTGATGAAACGGATGAAGGTTGAAACGCGTTGAAGCTTGAAACTCAGTGAGCGTCTTCCGACAGGCTCAGGTACACGATCGACAGCATCATGAAGATGAAGGCCTGCAGCGGGATCACCAGCAGGTGGAACAGCATCCAGCCGAGGCCGAACACACCACCGGCAATGGCACCGAAGAAACCGGCACCACCCAGCACCCAGATCAGCAGGAACACGATTTCGCCGCCGAACATGTTGCCGAACAGTCGCATCGCCAGCGAGATCGGCTTGCTCAGCCACTCGACGATGTTGAGGATCAGGTTGAACGGCATCATCCACTTGCCGAACGGCGCCGTCAGGAATTCCTTGATGAAACCGCCCAGGCCCTTGGACTTGAGCGCGAAGAACAGCATCAGGAAGAACACGCTGATGGCCATGCCCAGGGTGGCATTGACGTCAGCGGTCGGCACCGGCTTCCAATAGTGCACGCCCGCCCATTCCAGCGGCTTGGCGATGAAATCGGCCGGGATCATCTTCAGCAGATTCATCAGCAGAATCCAGAAGAAGATGGTGATGGCAATCGGCGTGACCAGCTTGCTCTTGCCGTGGTAGGTGTCCTTGGCCTGGCGGTCGACGAACTCCAGGCAGATCTCGACGAAGGCCTGCCACTTGCCCGGCACGCCGGCGGTGGCCTTGCGGGTCCCCAGCCAGAACGCGACAACGATCACCAGGCCCATCAGGACCGCAGTGAGGAAGGTATCGACGTGGATATGCCAGAACATACCCTCACCCTTGCCGACCGGCGCGGTCAGGTTGTGCAGGTGATGCTGGATGTAGCTGGTAGGGGTTAGAGCCTCGCCCGCCATGTGTCCGGAACCTTCAGTTAATTGAATTCTGTCAACGCCTGGCCATGGCCAGGACCTGGAACATCAAGCCGACGGCGATACCGGCCAACAGCGCCAATGCAGGCAGCTTGAAGACCAGGAACCCCACCAGCAGGACGCCGAAAACCACGACCCACTTGGCCACGATCGCAATGATCAGGCGAGCCATCGCCGATCCTGCAGCCACCGCACCACCCCCCAGCGCCATCCTTGCCGCCACCCAGCCACCGGCCGAAATGGCCACACCGGACGCCAGCGCGCCGAGGGCATATTTCGGACCGACCAGCAGGAAGGCCAGGGCCAGGACAGCGACCGCGGCCAGCGGGTAGACCGCGGCGCGCAGCATCAGTCGCCGACCCGCATCAACGGAGTTCAGCACAGGACGTCCCGCGTGGTTGCAAGTGGAAGGCTGAGGCGGCTACAGCAGGGGGGCCTCATCGAGCCGCCAAATTATAGCAATGGGACAATTTGCGAGACAACCGCTGCCTGTTCATCCCCGGAAGCCGCAAGTTGCGGTAACGGTTACATTTTTGTGTACCACCCGGGGGACAATGACGTCCGCATGATGCTGCACCGCAGTATTGAACTTTGGTCGCAGGCGAGGAACTTTCGCCGGATGCGCGGGTCCGATCTTTCGACCTGCCTGCAGCATCCTCGTCGGCTCCACCCCGCAGGTCCCACGATGGCCCCGAAGCCCGTCTCCGGGGCCATCTTTTTGCATCGTCGCGACAGCACTGAACCGTGCACATGCCGTGGACCATACGTTCACGGATGGTGGACGGGCCTGTCCGGCACAGTGGTCTTCATTCTGATGAACCACTGCAAGGACTCTTCGATGCGCCCCGTACCCACCCTGCTCGCTCTCTCCCTGCTCGCCGCCGGCGCCTCGTTCGCCACCGCCGCCCACGCCGCCGAAGGCGACGACCGCTTTGCCCTGCGCCTGGGTGCGATGAACATCGACTCGGACAACACGCTCCGCGGCAAGACCAATGTCGCCGGCCAGGACATCGGCTTCTCCGAGGACTTCAAGCTGGGTGGCAAGGAGTGGGAGCCGCGCATTGACGGCATGTTCCGCATCAGCAACCGCCAGCGCCTGCTGTTCAACTATTTCAAGTACGACAAGGATCGCCGCGAGACCCTCGGCCAGGACATCTCCTTCGGTGACGTCAACGTGCCGTCCGGCAGCTTCGTCAAGGGCGAACTGAAGTACCAGGTGGCCAGCCTGGTCTATGACTACTCGGTGGTGGACACCGATACGTTCGACCTCGGCCTGCAGCTGGGTGCCGAGTACGCCAAGGTCAGCACCAAGGCCTACGCCGATCTGGGCACCGTGTACGAAGGCCAGTTCCTCAACGAGAAGACCGACGGCGTGGCGCCGGTGGTCGGTGCGCGATTGAGCTTCACCCCGTCCGAGAAGTGGATGATCACCCTGCAGGGCCAGTACCTCAACACGCGCTGGGGCAGCTTCGATGACTACAAGGGCGATCTGAGCCGCGCCAACGCCATCGTCGATTACCGCTTCACCAAGAACTTCGGTGTGTTCGCCGGCTACGACTGGTTCAAGCTCGATGCGGACAAGAAGGGCAGCGACGGCACCATCGGCCTGAAGCAGGAATTCAAGGGCCCGGTGGCCGGCGTCAGCTTCGTGTTCTGATCCCTCGTCCCTTCCACGCTCTCTCTCTCCTGGCGCGGCCTCCGGAACATCGGGGCCGCGCTTTTTTGTGGCATCGTCGAGCAGAGAAGCAGGTTGGTCGAGCGCGGGGGGAGAGGGGTTTGCGTGCGAATGTCCCCCGGCGCCGGCCTGCGGCCGTCACCTCCTCCTTTACTTCGCACGCAAGCTCCTCTCCCCCCGCGTGTCAGGCATCCGGGCGGCTTTGGCACTGGCTCTTACTATCCGCAAGCCGAGCCGCTGCGCGGGTGGCAGGCGTTTGGACAAAGTAAAGGAGGAGGCGACCGCCACAGGCGGGCGACGGGGGACATTTGTCCAAATGCCTGCCACCCGCGCTGCGGCCCGAACGCTCGCAATGAGAGTGATCGAGGCTCAACAAAAAAACCCCGGCAAATGCCGGGGCTTTTCATTTGGAACGGCGCAGGCGCCTTACTTCTTCTTCGGCATGTACAGATCGGTGATCGTGCCGTCGTAGATTTCCGAGGCCATCGCCACCGATTCGCTCAGCGTCGGGTGCGCATGGATGGTGTGGCCGATGTCTTCGGCTTCGGCACCCATCTCGATCGCCAGGCCGATCTCGGCCAGCAGGTCACCGGCATGCACGCCGACGATCGCGCCGCCGATGATGCGGTGGGTCTCCTCATCGAAGATCAGCTTGGTGAAGCCCTCGGTGCGACCGATGCCGATCGCGCGGCCACTGGCGGCCCACGGGAACTTGGCCACGCCGACCTTCAGGCCCTTGGCCTTGGCTTCGGTCTCGGTGACGCCGACCCAGGCGATTTCCGGGTTGGTGTAGGCCACCGACGGAATCACCCGGGCCACCCACTCCTTCTTGTGGCCAGCGGCCACTTCGGCGGCCAGCTTGCCTTCGTGCGTGGCCTTGTGGGCCAGCATCGGGTTGCCGACGATGTCGCCGATGGCAAAGATGTGCGGCACGTTGGTGCGCATCTGGCGGTCGACCGGGATGAAGCCTCGCTCGGTGACCTGCACGCCGGCCTTCTCGGCATCGATCTTCTTGCCGTTCGGCGAACGCCCGACGGCCACCAGCACACGGTCGAACGTGCCTTGCGCCAGCGCCGGCGACTGGCCTTCCTCGGCCGCTTCGAAGGTCACGGTGATGCCCTTGGCATCGGCGGTGACGCCGGACGCCTTGGTCTTCAGGTGCACGTCGATGCCCTGCTTCTTCAGGCGGTCGGCCAGCGGCTTGACCAGGTCCTTGTCGGCGCCCGGCATCAGCTGGTCCATGAACTCGACCACGGTGACCTTGCTGCCCAGCGCGCTGTACACGGTGGCCATTTCCAGGCCGATGATGCCGCCGCCGACGACCAGCAGCGAGCCCGGCACTTCGGCCAGCTCCAGCGCGTCGGTGGAATCCATCACGCGCTTGTCGTCCCACGGGAAGTTCGGCAGCTTCACCGCCTGCGAACCAGCGGCGATGATGCACTTCTGGAAGCGCAGCAGCTGGGTGCTGCCGTCTGCGGCGGTGATCTCCAGTTCGTTGGCAGAGATGAACCTGCCGACGCCCTGCACGTTGCGGACCTTGCGCTGCTTGGCCATGCCGGCCAGGCCCTTGGTCAGCTGGTTGACAACCTTTTCCTTGTACTGGCGCAGCTTGTCCAGGGTGATGGTCGGCTTGCCGAACTCGACGCCGAAATCGCCGGCGTGGGCCACTTCGTCGATGACCGCGGCGGCGTGCAGCAGCGCCTTGGACGGAATGCAACCGACGTTGAGGCAGACGCCGCCGAGGCTGGCGTAGCGCTCGACCAGCACCGTATCCAGGCCGACGTCGGCGGCGCGGAAGGCGGCGGTGTAGCCGCCCGGGCCGGAGCCCAGCACGACCATTTCGCATTCGATGTCGGCCGGCTTGCCACTGGACAGCGCCGGCTTCGGTGCCACCGGCTCGGCCGGGGCGCGGTGCGAGGGGGTCACCGGCGGCTTGCTGGCCGGAGCGGCCGCAGCCGGAGCCGGCGCAGCGGCCTTGGCCGGGGCATCGGCGGCGCCTTCAGCGTCCAGCACCACGACCACGGCGCCTTCGGACAGGGTGTCGCCCAGCTTGACCTTGATTTCCTTGACCACGCCGGCCGCCGAGGACGGCACTTCCAGGGTGGCCTTGTCCGACTCCAGGGTCACCAGGCCCTGGTCCTTCTTCACCGTGTCGCCGACGGCGACCAACACTTCGATCACCGGCACATCGCTGTAATCGCCGATGTCGGGAACCTTGACTTCAATCGTGGCCATGGTGGTTTTCCTTGTGCCCGGCCGGCATGGCCGGCGGGCTGTCACTGCATCTGTTCACGCGGCCGCGCCAGGGGCAGCGGCCGCACGGTGGGGGCGAAGCGATGCCTTACAGCAGCACGCGGCGCATGTCGGCCAGCACCTGCGACAGGTACGTGGTGAAGCGTGCGGCCAGGGCGCCGTCGATGACGCGGTGGTCGTAGCTCAGCGACAGCGGCAGCATCAGCTTCGGCGCGAATTCCTTGCCATTCCAGACCGGCTGGATGGAGGACTTGGACACGCCCAGGATGGCCACTTCCGGCGCATTGACGATCGGAGTGAACGCGGTGCCGCCAATGCCGCCCAGCGAGCTGATCGAGAAGCAGCCGCCGCTCATGTCGGCCGGGCCCAGCTTGCCGTCGCGCGCCTTCTTGGCCAGCTCGCCGGTTTCCTGCGCGATCTGCACCACGCCCTTCTTGTCCACGTCGCGGATGACCGGCACGACCAGGCCGTTCGGCGTATCGGCGGCAAAACCGATGTGGAAGTACTTCTTCAGGGTCAGGTTTTCACCGCTGGCATCGAGCGAGGCGTTGAATTCCGGGAACTTCTTCAGCGCCGCGGCGCTGGCCTTGATCAGGAAGGCGAGCATGGTCAGCTTGATGCCGGCCTTCTCGTTCTCCTTGTTCAGTGCCACGCGCAGGCCTTCCAGGTCGGTGATGTCGGCCTGTTCGAACTGGGTGACGTGCGGGATCATCGCCCAGTTGCGGGCCAGGTTCGCGCCGGAGATCTTCTTGATGCGCGACAGCGGCTGGACTTCGGTCTCGCCGAACTTGCTGAAGTCGACCTTCGGCCACGGCAGCAGGTTCAGGCCACCACCGGCAGCGACGGCAGCACCACCGGCAGCCGGCGCGCCACCGCTCAGCGCGGCCTTGACGAACTTCTGCACGTCAGCCTTGGTGATGCGGCCGCCCTTCTCGGTGCCGTTGATCTGCAGCAGGTCCACGCCGAGCTCGCGGGCGAACACGCGCACCGCCGGGGTGGCGTACGGCACCTTGGCCGGCAGCACGCCATCGGCGTTGAACTGTACCGGCGGGCTGGACGGGGTGCCGGCCGAGGCGATCTCACGGGCCGCCAGCTTGTCCGGCTGCGCCGGCACAGCGACCGGCTCGACCTTGGTGGCGGTTTCGGCGGCGGCCGGGGCAGCAGCAGCGGCGGCCTTGCTCGGGGCCGGCGCCGCAGCACCCTCGGCCTCGATGATGGCGACCACGGCACCCTGCGACAGGGTGTCGCCCACCTTGACCTTCAGTTCCTTGACCACGCCAGCGACCGAGGACGGCACTTCCATGGTCGCCTTGTCGCTTTCCAGCGTCACCAGGCCCTGGTCCTTCTTGACCGTGTCGCCCACGGCGACCAGCACTTCGATGACCGGGATGTCGGTGTAATCGCCGATGTCCGGCACCAGCGCTTCCACTGCGCCACCGCTGGCGGCCGCAGCGGCCGGCGCAGCAGCGGCCGGGGCCGGCGCGCTCTGGGTGGCGGCAGCCGGGGCAGCGGACTTGGCCGGTGCCGGTGCGGCGGCGGCCGGCGCGGCGGCTTCGCCTTCGGCCACTTCGATCAGCGCCACGACCTTGCCTTCGGACAGGCTGTCGCCCACCTTGACCTTCAGTTCCTTGACCACGCCTGCCACCGAGGACGGCACTTCCATGGTCGCCTTGTCGCTTTCCAGCGTCACCAGGCCCTGGTCCTTCTTGACCGTGTCGCCGACGGCGACAAGCACCTCGATTACCGGGATATCGCTGTAGTCACCGATATCGGGGACAAGTGCTTCCTTGATTTCGGCCATGGGGATAACTCCGGCAATCTGGTGTAGGGAAACGTCTATTGTGCGGCCAGCGGGGTCCAGCGCCAACCGTTACAGGTGTTTTCAGTACGCACGCAGCCGGGACAGGCTGTTGCCCACGGGTCCCGGCCGCGACCAGTCGGTAGCGTATTGTCCGGACGATGTCCGCTTCATGTCGCCAGTGCGTCTGCAACCGGCTGCCAGGCCTGGCGCAGGCGCGGCAACGACCACGCCGCATTGGCCGGGCTGGTCGAGGGCAATGCAACCACCTGTGGCGGGGCCTCCAGCCGCGGCAGCACCCAGCGCTGGAACGCCTGCCACGATGCACCGCCATTGCAGCCGATCAGCGTCAGCTCAGGCAACGTGGCGATCAGTTCCGGCAGTGCATTGGCCACTTCCGTGCCACGCACGATGTCCGCATCCAGGCTGCCTCGACGCTCGCAGCGACCGATCACATCCCACAGACCGATGCCCGCGGCATTCAATGCCTGCAGCCGCGCGGCGTAGGCCAGATCCGCGTCGAAACCACAGATGTCGGCCATCAGCGGCCAGAAGCGGTTGCGCGGATGGGCGTAATAGCGCTGCTCCTGCAGAGACGCCACGCCCGGCATCGAGCCCAGCAGCAGCACCCGGCACTCCACGTTCACCTGCGCTTGCAGGCCGATGCACAACGTTGCTGCGCTCACATCTTCTCCAACTGCATGAATGTCCCCGGGAGCCAAAAACCCCATGAATAAAGGCGTTCCGTACCCGTCGCTGAACAAGGAAAACTATTTTTTAACGTGCGTCGGATTCGATTCATGTTGGGGCGACTACGGTGTGCTCGCCCCGCAACCGGGGGCCCAAAACAAGAAACATTAGGAGATACCCCCATGCGCTCCATCCGTATCCTGAGTCTCGCCCTGCTGACCTCCGCCGCCTTCGCGCCGGCTGCTTTCGCCCAGGACAGCAGCAGCACCGACACCGCGTCGGGCAAGCATTTTGCCGTTGTTGGCGGCATCTCGCTGCTGGAACCGAAGAACGACCCGATCTCCGGCGTGAAGAAGACCGATGGTGGTCCGGCGCCGACCGTCAGCTTCAGCTACTACATCAACGACAACTGGGCCGTTGAACTGTGGGGCGCCGCTGACAAGTTCGACAACAAGTTCAAGGGCCCGAACAACGCCCGCCTGGGCTCGGTCGAGCAGCAGCCGGTCGCGCTGAGCGGCCAGTACCACTTCGGCCAGGCTGACAACGTGTTCCGTCCGTTCGTGGGCGTCGGCTACTACCAGTCGAGCTTCAGCAACGAGAAGCTGGGCAACGGCGCTGACACCGACATCCGCTTCAAGGATGCCAAGGGCGTGATCGGCACCGTCGGCGTCGACATGAACATCAACTCCACCTGGTTCGCCCGTGCCGACGCCCGCTACATGCGCGCCCGCCCGGACATCAAGGTGGGCGGCGAGAAGATCGGCGAAGCCAAGATGGATCCGTGGACCGTCGGCTTCGGCATCGGCGCCCGCTTCTGATCCAGGCAGCACCTGCTTCACTGATGCAACGCGACGGGCCCTTCGGGGCCCGTCGTCGTTTCCGTCGCCGGCGTTCTGTAGAGTCGAGCCAAGCCCCCTATCCCGAGTCGAGCGGCGGGCTCCGCGCGCATTGCGATGCGTGACGTTCAATGGCGCCCACGGTCAATGGTGGCGCGGCTCGGCTCTACACAAACAGGGTGCGAAGGCGCGATGGAGGAAGTCGACCTGCTGGTGATCGGTGGCGGCATCAACGGTGCCGGCATCGCCCGTGACGCCAGCGGCCGCGGCCTGCGCGTGCTGCTGTGCGAGCAGCACGACCTGGCCGCGCATACCTCCAGTGCCAGCAGCAAGCTGATCCACGGCGGCCTGCGCTACCTGGAACAGGGCGAGCTCGGGCTGGTGCGCAAGGCGCTGGGCGAACGAGAGGTGGTACGCCGGCTGGCGCCCCATCTGGTCCATCCATTGCGCTTCGTGCTGCCGTGGCAGCCCCATCTGCGCCCGCGCTGGATGCTACGCGTGGGACTGTGGCTGTATGACCACCTGGACCGTCGCAGCCCGGCATTTCCCGCCTCGCGCGCCCTGGACCTTCAGCGCGATCCGCTCGGCCCCTGGCTCTCCCCGGATCTACGGCAGGCCTTCAGCTACGCCGACGCGCAGGTCGATGACGCGCGACTGGTGCTGCTCAACGCCCTGGATGCCGCGCAGCGGGGCGCACAGGTGCGTGTGCGCACCCGCTGCATCGACCTGCAGCCCTTGCAGGGCCGGTGGCAGGCCGTGCTGGAATCCGCTGATGGCCAGCAGCAGGTGACCGCGCGCGCCGTCGCCAATGCGGCGGGGCCGTGGGCCGGCGACCTGCTGGAACGGATGGAGGCACGCAGCGGCGGCTCCGCGCTGCGGCTGGTACAAGGCAGCCACATCGTCCTGCGCCGGCCCTGGCCCGATGACAGCGCGTGCCTGCTGCAGCAACCCGATGGACGCGTGGTGTTCCTGCTGCCCTTCGCCCATGACCACCTGCTGGTTGGCACCACCGACACCGACTATCGCGGCGACCCGGCGCGCTGCAGCGTGCTGCCTTCAGAGGTGGCGTACCTGTGCGAAGCGGCCAATCGCTACCTGCATGAACCCATCGCGCCGGAAGATGTGGTCTGGCAGTTCGCCGGTGTCCGCCCGCTGCTGGCTGATCCCGATCCGCGCGCGGCAAGACTCAGCCGCGATTACCGCCTGCAGCTGCAGGTGGACCCGGCACCGGCACTGCATGTGCTGGGCGGCAAGCTGACCACCTACCGGGTGCTGGCCGAGGAAGCGCTGGAGCTGCTGCGGCCCGCCCTGCCGCAGATGGGAGCGGCGTGGACAGCAAACGGAGACCCGCTGCCAGGCAGCGACTGGGGCGACGCCGCGCAGGCGGGCGCGCATCTGCAGGTATCGGCACCATGGTTGCCCGCAGGTATCGCGCGACGCTGGGCCGGGGCCTATGGCAGTCGCAGTGCGGAACTGCTGCAGGGGGTACGGGGCCTGCACGATCTTGGCGAGGGGTTTGGCGGCGGTCTGCATGCCCGGGAAGTGGCCTTTCTACGCGAGCATGAGTGGGCGCGCACGGCCGAGGACGTGCTGTGGCGAAGGAGCAAGCTGGGGTTGCGGCTGGACGCTGCGCAGGTGACACGGCTGCAGGCGTGGATGGAGCGATCCACCGCGTAGGGCCGAGCCATGCTCGGCCGCATTGTGCAGCTGCAAGCGGGTATGGCCCGACGGTTTCCGCGTACAGCAGCCGAGCACGGCTCGGCTCTACAGAAAGCTGAGGTACGTTACCCTGACCGTTCTACCGGAGACGCTGCATGACGCCCCGCTACGTGCTGGCCATCGACCAGGGCACCACCAGTTCGCGCGCGATCCTGTTCGACCGTGCCGGCGACATCATCGGCAGCGCGCAGCGCGAGTTTGCACAGATCTTCCCGCAACCCGGCTGGGTCGAGCATGACCCGCGCGAGATCCTCACCAGCGTCTATGCCACGCTGACCGAACTGCTCAGCCGCGGGCAGATCGACCCGCGTCATATCGCCGCACTGGGCATCACCAACCAGCGCGAAACCACCGTGGTCTGGGACCGTGCGACCGGCCAGCCGATCCACAACGCCATCGTCTGGCAATCGCGGCAGAGCCACGCCATCTGTGAACGACTGAAGTCCGAAGGCCATGAAGCGCTGATCCGCGAGCGGACCGGCCTGCTGATCGATGCCTATTTCTCTGCGACCAAGGTCCGCTGGATCCTCGACCACGTGGAAGGTGCGCAGCAGCGCGCCGAACGTGGCGAGCTGCTGTTTGGCACCATCGACAGTTGGTTGGTGTGGAACCTCAGCGGTGGCCAGGCGCATGTGACCGACTACAGCAACGCGGCGCGCACGCTGTTGTTCAACATCCACACGCTGGACTGGGATGACGATCTGCTGGCCCTGCTCGACATCCCGCGCGCGATGCTGCCGCAGGTGCGCGACTCCAGTGCGGTGTACGCACACACCCGGCCGCAGTTCTTCTTCGACCACCCGATCCCGATCGCCGGCATCGCCGGTGACCAGCAGGCGGCACTGTTCGGCCAGGCCTGTTTCCAGCCGGGCATGGTCAAGAACACCTATGGCACCGGTTGCTTCATGTTGATGCATACCGGCGCGCAGGCGGTGCGGTCGCGCAACGGCCTGCTGACCACCATTGCCTGGGGCCTGGACGGGCGCGTGGAGTATGCGCTGGAAGGGTCGATCTTCATCGCCGGCTCGGTGGTGCAGTGGCTGCGCGACGGACTGCGCATGATCGAACGTGCCAGCGACAGCCAGGCACTGGCCGCGCAGGTGCCCGACAGCGGCGGCGCCTATCTGGTGCCGGCGTTTGTCGGCCTGGGTGCGCCCTATTGGCGCAGTGATGTGCGCGGTGCGATGTTTGGATTGACCCGTGGCACGCGCAAGGCGCACTTCGTGCGCGCCGCGCTGGAAGCGATGGCCTACCAGACCCGCGACGTGCTCGATGCAATGCAGTCCGATGCAGGTATCGCGCTGACCGAACTGCGCGCCGATGGCGGTGCGATCGGCAACGACTTCCTGGCCAGCTTCCAGGCAGACATCCTCGGTGTGCCGCTGCTGCGGCCGCGGTTGACCGAAACCACCGCGCTCGGTGCGGCTTATCTGGCCGGCCTGGCCGTCGGGTTCTGGTCCAGCCGCGAACAGATCGCTGCACAGTGGGGCCTGGACCGGCGCTTCGAGCCACAGATGGAGGTGCCACGGCGCGAGAAGCTGTATGCGGGATGGCAGCAGGCGGTTGCCGCCACCCTCGCCTTCCACGTCGATTGAAACTGCAATGCCCTGCCCTGCTGCGGCACGTGGAGTGACACTGTAGAGCCGAGATCCTATGTTCGTGGTCAAGCCTGCTGGAAGCAGGTTTGACCCACTTTCAGCATGGCCGGGTCAAAGTCCCGGCCGCTCTTGAAGACGCCCCAAGCGATCCTGGCCAGCTTTCTGGCGAGAATGTTGA